>CAZJJW010000001.1:0-51251 GCA_964546425.1 uncultured Candidatus Saccharibacteria bacterium
ATCCACAGTTTTGACCATTTATTTGACGGGTCTTTTCTGTCTCTTTGAAGTGCTCACAAGCTGTGCGGGTAGGGAGAATCGAACTCCCGCCTTAACATTGGCAATGTTATGTCCTACCACTAAACGATACCCGCATTATGATACTTTTCTCTCGCCAAATCATTGGCTAACATCTTTATCCAAATCAATATTTTGCGCTTCAAGTATGCACTGGAAACGACAACATTGCAAACACCGAATGGCAACCTCTTATTTGCACTTTTGCCGGTAATGACCATAGTCTTATTGAAATCCCCATCATTTAATCCGATCTCTTTAGCCCAATATTCTAGGCACGCTTTGGGGTCCAGGTCTGGATAAATCAGTAGCCAAGCTTTAATTCTGGGCCGGTCAAAGTTACAGATATTGCGTAGGAATTGTAAAAATATCTTGATCATCAGTGGGTCGGTATTGGCGATACCGCAATGGTATTTAGAGGTTTTATTGCCCTCTCCCCAATAAATCATAAGGCCGGCGATAAAAAGCGGGTGGTACTTCAGAAGGGCAAATTCCTCAACCGCTTCGTCTTCCGCTTCCTCGTAGGCACGGCGTAGATGCTCTCCGCGAATTCGATTGAGCTCTCTCAACCTTATCTTATTTTGGCTTTCCAGTTTCTTGGCTAAATCGATGGCAATTTTGTTAGACCAACCTTCGTTTTGAAACCAAGCGGAAAGGGTGCTTTTGGGGACCCGGAGTTCCGCTCTTATTTCATTGTAGCTCTTCCCCAGTTTCCTTAATTTTATGGCTCCATTTTTATCCTTTCGCATACTGTATAAATATACTACAATGATACAGAAATAAGAAGGGGGTATAAAACAAAAAGAAATCATGATATTGTAAAGTCATAGCTCCTGTGGTGAAATGGATATCACAACAGTCTTCGGAACTGTCGTTGGGGGTTCGAATCCCTCCGGGAGCACACACTAGATATGAAGCGACAAATCCCCATCGAAGTTTCACAAGTAACCGAAATCTTGCAAAAAGCTGGTTTTTCGGCCTATTTGGTCGGCGGCTGTGTTCGTAACTTGTTACTCGATGCTAAACCACGAGACTGGGACATCACGACTAACGCCAAACCGGAGCAAATTACCTCCCTCTTCGCCAAAACTTTTTATGAAAATGAGTTTGGCACCGTGACCATTGTTAGTGAAGAAACAACCGATGAGACTCTTAGAAATGTCGAGGTCACTCCTTTTCGAACCGAGACGACCTATTCTGACAAAAGACACCCGGACCAAGTAAAGTTCGGCGACAAGCTTGAAGATGATCTTAAGCGGCGCGACTTCACGATTAACGCTTTGGCCTATAACCCGGCTCAAGGACAACTCGTTGATCTTTTTGGTGGTGAAAAAGATTTAAAGGACAAATTAATTAAGGCGGTAGGCAATCCGGATGAGAGGTTTAGCGAGGATCCACTAAGAATGTTGCGGGCGATTAGATTAGCGGCCGAACTTGGTTTCACGATTAACAGCGAGACAGCCCAAGCCATCCAAAATAAGGCCGACTTAATCAAAGTTGTTTCTAAGGAACGGATTAGAGATGAGTTCAGCAAAATAATTTTGTCGAAAAACCCAATGATTGGCTTGATTCTGGCTCATAAATTAAGTATTTTGGCTCATTTTCTTCCTGAATTAGAAGAGGGTGTGGGTATGAAACAAACCAAAGAACACAAGTATGCTGTCTTTGAGCACACTATACGGGTAGTTCAACATTCGGCAGACAGAGATTATAAGTTTCACGTGAGACTGGCGGCATTATTCCATGATGTGGGCAAACCACGAACCCGAGCTTGGAGTCCGGAGAAGGGTGATTGGACTTTCTATGGTCACGATATCGTGGGCGCCCGAATGACCCAAGAGATCCTAAATCGGCTGAAGTTCCCCAAAAAAACCATCGAAATAGTCGTGAAACTAGTGAGAAACCATATGTTTTTTACTGATATTGAGCGGATTACATTATCGGCCGTCCGGCGAATCATCAGAAACGTGGGACCGGAGCACATTTGGGAGCTAATGGAAGTTCGGCGCTGTGATCGAATCGGCATGGGCCGACCCAAAGAAAGTCCCTACCGACTCCGCAAGTACGAGTCAATGATTGAAGAAGCTCTACGGAGTCCAACCTCTGTTGGAATGCTAAAAATTACTGGTAATGATGTTATTCGTGAAACCAAGCTGAATCCGGGGCCCAAAATCGGCCATATTTTGCATGTTCTCCTAGAAGAAGTCTTAGAAAAACCAGAGCTGAACGAGGGGGCCTACCTAATTAGCCAAGCTAAAGAGCTGGCTAAACTGGAAGAAGGTGAGTTGAAAACGTTGGGCGAGAAAGGCAAAGAAAAAAAAGAAGAAACCGAGCAAGCCGAGCTAGAAAAGATTCGGTCCAAGTTTCATGTGAAATAAATAACCACCCGTATGGGGTGGTGTGGACATCGTCAAAGGTGTATAGGACACCAGACTTAGTCAGGTGGATCTAATCATATCTGTCCTTTATTATATATGAGACAATCTAAAGGACAAATCTCAACTGTGGATAACTCGAGGACGGCGGTCGTGGAAATTTTTGTGGATATCTTTTAACTGGCGGTCGGTGATGTGGGTATAAACTTGGGTTGTAGAAATATTGGCATGACCCAACATCATCTGGACCGAACGGATATCGGCGCCGTTTTCTAGCAAATCAGTGGCAAAACTATGGCGCAAGGTGTGCGGCGTTACCTTCCTGGTGATTCCGGCTTTGATGGCCCAAAACTTAATGATTCGTTCAATGCTCCGAGGTGAGAGGCGGGCCGGTTCGCCCCGAGAAACGTTGACAAATAGGGCTTCATGGACATCTTGACGTTTATCTAAGTAGGTTTTGAGGACTTTTTTCGCTGACGTTGATATGAAAACCAACCGGATTTTCTCGCCCTTACCCCGCACTGAAAATTCGTCTTTTTTAAGATCGACGGTGTCTCGATCAAGGGCGCAAAGCTCGGAGACGCGCAAGCCGGTCGAGAAGAGGAGTTCAAGAATCGCTTTGTCGCGAAGCGCCTTCTCTTCGGCGCCCGTTGGCGCCTCGAGCAAGCGGGTCAATTCATCTTGACTGATTAAATCAAGCTCGCGGCTGCCGGTTTTAGCCAATTCAATCCGATTGGCGGGCAAGGTTTCCACCCCGCGCTTCTCTAAATATTTCAAAAAGGTGCGCAGGGCAATCAGGTGGTAATTCTGGGTATTTTTCTTCAGTTCTTTGCGATTAAGCCAAAGGCGATAACGTCGGACTGATTCGTCATCAATCTGACCGGGTTTCTTCATCTGGGCAAACCCAAAAAAGCGCCCCAAGTAATAGTCGTAATTGGCCACCGTTTTCAAACTTCGCCCCTTCTCAATCTCCAGGTGTTCCAACCACTCCCGCCGCCATTGCTCCAATTCCATGCCTCCATTATACCCCATATTGTGCGACACGAAGGAGTTCTGGTTATCCACTCTTGCGGAGGCTTCGCCTCCGCCTAGTTGTGGTAAACTAAAAATGTGTCACGGAAACTTAGTTTTGGGGTTGATGAGTTCTACCACCTTTATAATCGAGGTGGTGATAAGCGACAAATCTTCAATGATCATTCAGACTATGATCGCTTCTTGCGACTGCTCTATTTGTGCAATGATACCAAGCCGGTGGAGTTAAGGCGCTCGTGGCAAGACCGCGGAGGCGAAGCCTCCGCCGATCAAGAAAGGGAATTGATGGTGGATATCGGGACTTACTGCCTCATGCCCAACCACTTCCACCTCCTTGTTAAAGAACGAGTAGAGGGAGGCATCAGTATTTTCATGCACAAACTTTCGACCGGCTATTCGATGTATTTCAATCTGAAACACGAAAGAACCGGTTCACTATTTGAGGGCGCATTCAAGGCCAAACACATTGATGGGGACGAGTATCTAAAATATAGCTTCGCTTACATCCACCTTAATCCGGTCAAACTAATTAAGCCAAACTGGCGCGAACAAGGCATCGGCGACACCAAGCAGGTCCACCGTTACTTAGAGAGCTATCCTTATTCGAGTTACAACCATTATGTTACGAACAACAAAAGTTCCGATCCCATTATTAATCAAGTCGCTTTCCCTGATTACTTTAACCAAAAGGGCGATTTTATCAACTATCTGAATGAGTGGCTAAAATACAACGAGGACGAGCCGGCGGCGGAGGCGAAGCCTCCGCGGGCCTTGCTTTTTTAAGCAAAATATGATACCCTTGACATTATGTTGAAAACCAAGAAAAAGCAGGTGATTATTAAGAAGGTCCAAATCCATGCCAAGGATACCGGATCGTCGGCGGTCCAGTTGGCGATTTTGAATGAACGAATCGTCGAGCTCACCAAGCATTTGAAGAAAAATAAAAAGGACGAGAGTTCGCGGCGCGGACTCTTGAAAATTGTGGCCGAGCGCCGGACGCATCAAAAGTATTTAGCCGCTAAAAAGAAGTAATGGCAATCATCAAACACAAAGGCCAGCGGATTGCGGTCTTTATTGATACGCAAAATCTCTATCACTGCGCCAAAAATTTATATCAAGCCCGGGTCAACTTCGCCGCGATTCTTAAAGACGCGGTCGGGGATCGGACCTTAGTCCGAGCGATCGCTTATATGGTCACGACCGAATCCGGCGAGGAGAAAAACTTTGTCGAAGCGTTGAAAAAGATGGGGATTGAGGTCAAAACCAAAGACCTCCAGATCTTTTCCGGCGGCGCCAAGAAGGCGGATTGGGATGTCGGCCTGGCCGTTGACGCGATTAAAGTCGCTTCCAAGGTAGACTCGGTAGTGCTAGTTTCCGGTGACGGCGATTTCGTGCCATTGGTAGAATATCTTAAAGTCAGCGCCGGCGACCAGGTGGAAGTTATCTCGTTCGGCAAAAGTACTTCCGCCAAACTTAAAGAAATCGCCGACGACTTCATTGATCTGGGAGAAAACCCGCGCAAATATCTGCTCGGCCGGCGAAGCGCCAAAGTGGTAAAGGGATAGAACAATCTCGGTAACTCTATTATAATAGAGTCATGCCTGATGACTTAAACGATAAACTTCAAGAGGCGAAACTCGCGATGGAGGGACCCGAGTGGACCGCCAAGCGCGAGACCGAAACCAAAACCAAAACCCTCAAAGACGAACAAACCACGTTCGAAACTCGTCTGGCGGTGGTCAACAAACAAAAAGAGGAGCTGGAATTGGCCTGGGTTGATTTAGATAATAAACGCAAAGCGATTCGCGTGGTTTTAAATCCATTGCTTGACGCAGAAAAAAAGGTTGAGGCCGAAGAAAACACTTTAGAAACCGAGGAAGCGAAGATTGGTTTGGCGGCCGACAAACATCTGGTGGAAGAAAAACGTTGGGCCGCCCAAGCTAAACGTAAAGAGCTTGAGGGCCAGCGCTGGCAAGAAGAAGAAAAGTTGGCCAAATTAGAAAAGCTGATCGAAACTCACACTTTGAAATACCGCGCCTTGTTAGATGAAGAAGATAAAATTCGGGCCCGGCTCGACCAACTTAGGGTTGAGCTGGCGACCGCCCAGTAATATGGCCCTCCCGCCCGACGATTTACAAGCGAAACGGGAAGCCGCCGCGCGCGCCATGGAAGGCGACGCGCGGCAAGCGAAACGAGCCGAAGAAAACGCAAAACTCGCCACGCGCCGGAGTGAAGCGGCGCGCGCGATGGAGAACGAAGAACAACGTCATCACCGCGAAAGCCGCGAGGAGCTGGCGCGCCGTCAGGCGGCCGCCGTCCAAGCCAAGCTTGACGCCGAAACCAAACAAGTCGAAGCCGAGCGCGCCGCCCAGAAAGCGACCCTCGAGGCGGCCGCCAGGCGCGAACAAGCCGCGTTTCAGGCCAAGCAAAAGAGAGTGGGAACGATTGAGCGGGCGGGCCGAATCATTGAGACTTTAAAAAGTGGGGATTTGAAATTAACCTCCCTGCGGACCTATAAAGGCGACATGGCTCGGGCCGTTCGGGAGGAGGGGATCTCGGTTTCCAAAATCGCGATGGCCGGCCAAGGCCGCCGCGGCGCCCGGGGCGAGGTCGCGCTTGCCCGCCGGTCAAACCTCGGTTGGTTGGTTTTCCTTTTACTGCTGGTCGGCGGCGGCGCGGCGGGTTATTACTATTATTATCTCTGGCCGAACCAAACCACTCCGAGGCCGGCGACGATCGCCGCCCCCAGTCCAATCATTTTTTCTGAAGCTAGGGCGCCGCTTGATCTCACCAGCTTAAGCGGCACCGAGGCGATCCAGCAACAGATTAATACCGAGGCGACGCGCGCGGGTTTAAGCGGCGGCGCGATAAAAAACATTTATTTCACTCGCGGCGGCCAAATTTTACCCTTCAGCGCCTTCCGTCAGGCGGCCGGACTCAATTTGCCAGCTGATTTATCGCGGACGGTGGAAGAAGAATTTATGTTTGGAATTTATAATAACAGTGTCGCCAACAACCGCTTTCTCATTATCGAACCCAAACTGTCGGAACTGGCTTTTGGCGCCATGCTTGATTGGGAACCAAAATTGCTTGATGATATTTTTCCGCTCTTAAGCGGGGGCCCGCCCCAGAGCAATGCCCGCGGCCAAATTTTCATTGATCGCCTGGTGCACAATAAGGACGCCCGATTGCTTAAAAATAAGGCGGGCGAAACAATTCTCTTCTATGCTTTCCTTGATCCCCACCACCTAATCATCAGCCGCAACGAAGAAACTTTCTTAGAAGTTCTAAAACGCTTCACGGCTGGAGAAAATTAATCAACAATATGTTAAAGTGAAACAATGAATCTAGACACCAACCATTTTAAGAAAAAGCTGGAGCGCGAGAAAGCCGAGTTAGACCAAGACCTGGCGCAAATTGAATCGGTTAAAGAAGCGGAGACGGAATTTCGCGACGAGGTGGCTGATCAATTGGAAGATCTGGATGAACGTCAAGCGCTGCAAATGACGCTCACAGCTCGATTGAAAGAGGTGGAGCGCGCGCTCGAGAAAATCACCGCGGGCCAGTACGGTATTTGCGAAGTGGGCGGTGAACCGATCGAGCCAGAGCGGCTTGGGGCCGATCCGGCGGCTCGAACCTGTAAACGCCATCTCAATGTGGGCTAAAGTCCACTCCGCCCAAATTGTCGGCCTCAAGGCCGATCTGGTGGAGGTGGAAATTGATATTGGCAAAGGCCTTCATTCTTTTGGTGTCGTGGGACTACCAGATAAGGCGGTCGAGGAAGCCAAGGACCGGATCAGCGCCGCCATTAAAAATTCCGGCTTCAAATCCCCGCAAAAAAGCAACAAAAAGGTGATTGTCTCGCTGGCGCCGGCCGATTTGAAGAAAGAGGGGCCGGTGTTTGATTTGGCGATCGCGCTCGCTTATCTCTTGGCCAGTGGCGAGATCAAATTTAAACCGGCCGGAAAACTTTTTCTTGGCGAACTGGCGCTCGACGGCACGCTCCGGCCAATCAAGGGCGCCCTGATGATCGCCCGCAAAGCCAAAACCGCCGGTTTCCAAGAATTATATTTGCCCACGTTAAATGCCGAGGAAGCGGCGCTAATCCAAGGAGTGGCTGTCTATGGCTGTCGCTCGCTTAAAGAACTGACAAATCATCTTTCGCCGCCGGTGACGGAAGAAGGCCAGTTTCAGCCACTGATTATCCTCAAGCCGCAACCGGCCACCGAGATTGTGAGCGAGCGCGGCAACTTCGATATTGACTTGGCCGATGTCAAAGGCCAGCAAACCGCCAAACGCGGGCTTGAAATCGCGGCCGCCGGTGGTCACAATATCGCGATGTCCGGCCCGCCCGGCACCGGCAAAACAATGTTAGCCAAGGCCTTCGGCGGCATTCTGCCGCCGCTTGACTTCGAGGCCGTGCTCGAAGCGACCGGCATCCACTCCGCCGCCGGCTTGCTCGAGCACATCATTATCACCGCGCCGCCCTTCCGCGCGCCGCATCACACTTCATCTTATGTCTCGCTGGTCGGCGGCGGCAATTGGCCGAAGCCCGGCGAGATTACGTTGGCGCACCGGGGCGTACTTTTTCTCGACGAATTCCCGGAGTTCGACAAGCGGGTGATTGAGTCCTTGCGCCAGCCGCTTGAGGACCGGACCATCAACATCGCTCGAGCAAAAGGATCGATGACCTTCCCGGCCAATTTCATTTTAATCGCGGCGATGAATCCGTGCCCTTGCGGCAACAAAGGTCTGCGCAGTCGCGAGTGCATTTGCTCCCAAGTGGCCCTAATGCGTTATCAACGTAAATTATCCGGGCCGATTGTCGATCGGATTGATTTGTGGCTCGAAGTCGCCCAAGTGGATCATGAGAAATTGTCGGCCGCTTATGGCGGCGAAGAGAGCTCGGCCACGGTCAGAGAGCGCGTCCTGGCCGCCAGGGCCAAGCAACACGCGCGCTTCGCCGCTCGAACCGGTAAACATCAGATCACCACCAACAGCGAAATGGGCGCCAAGGACCTGCGCCGCTTCGCGCCGCTTAGTCCCAGCGCCACCAAACTTTTAAACGATTCGGCCAAACGGCTTGACTTATCCGCCCGGGCCTACCACCGCGTCATCAAACTTGCCCGCACCATCGCCGACCTCGCCCAGGCCGACAACATTGCCGAGGATCACCTCCTTGAAGCCCTCCAATACCGCCCCAAGGTCTCGTTTTAAGACTTCAGAACAAATTTCTTAATCATCATCGCCAGATATTGTTGAAACAGGGGGAATTGCTTTTTGATCTTAGTAATCAGCACTACCGGTTTTAACTTTTCATATTCATGGACCACTTGATTACGCAATTTAGCCGATTCCGAAATTTGGTCCACAAAATCGCGCTCGAGAATCTTCGCTTCGGCCAAGCCGTAGAAGGTCGAACGGTAACTTTCGGGGCTCTCAATCGGACTGTCCGACAAAATAAGCGTATTGATATCAACCGCTTCGTCTACCACCAGCTGGAATAACCGCTCAATCGTTCTAATTATCATCTGATCGGCCAAAATCTTCTCGTTCGCCAGCACTAAAAGCGGCTCTAACTCGTCAAGATAAGCCCGTAGCCGGTCGGTTTTGCGTTTAATTTCGTCAGTTTGCATAAACCCGTTCATGTTTACGAGCCCAATTAATAAGCTTCTGGTCACGACGGTCGCGCAACCACCTAGTCTCCATCCAAATTTTCGTGGCATACACTTTCCAACGGCTAAAGCTTCCCACCGGATTTTCGTATAGTAGCTTACCGTCGCGAACGATCGCATGAGAGAGTGTTGGTGAGGCTGTGGCCAGGTCAACTACCTCGACATTTGGCCTTTTAAAAACAGCGGACAAATCCATCATGAGTCGATAGAGATCAAAACTCTGTTGGCTAATTACACCAACATCAACATCGCTTTTCGCATGAGTCTTGCCGGTCGCTTGTGAACCATAAAGCACGACAAAATCAAGCCCATACTTCTCGGCCAGAACGGCCACTTTGGGTTTAATGACTTCTAATTCCATCTCTCTACTCTACCAAAAATCAAACCTTTCTCCAATACCGCCCCAAGGTCTAGCTTTAATCTATCGTTTTCTTAAAAGCTGTATTACAATAAGACGAGGTGGAAGAAATTTTTTCTTTACTTAGGTCTTTTTGGAGGCAAATTATGGAACGAGAGGAATTGGAAAAACTTCTGGCGCATGTCCCGTCGTTAATCCAGAAGCTTGAGGCCCTGAACGCGGAGGTAAACCAGATTTGCGACGACACGCGCAGCGCCCGGTCGGAACCGGCAACCCGAGAAATCCTGGCGGTGGTCGGGCCATTGCAAGTTTACACCTTGCAAAGTATGGCGAAACTGAAACAAGCTAAAAAAGACCTCGAGGTCGCTCTCAAACCATTTGAAGTCCTCGCCTAACCAAACAAATGCCACACCTAGTTAGGTGTGGCATTATTTGGGAAAATCTAGATCAAAAATTTAAAACGGGTTTTTCGCCCCTCTGACCTCAAAGTGGACGTGCGGCCCGGTCGAACGGCCGGTGGAACCGATGGCGCCGATGACTTGACCCTGTTCGACGCCCTGCCCCACCACCACCTCGTTACTGGTATTATGAGCATAGAGCGTTTGTGTACCGTTGGGGTGGGCGACGACAATGTAATTGCCGTAGCCGCCATTCCAGCCGCCGGTTTTGCTAATAATCACCTGGCCGCCGGCGGCCGCCACGATCGGCGCACCGAGCTTGCCCGCCAAATCAACTCCGTTATAACCATGGAGGCCTTGGGTTTTTACGCCACCGGCAATTGGTCTCTGATAATAACCAACGAAGCTCGGCCCACGACTGCCGCGAACCGGATTCTTTGGTGCGGGCCTTTTGGTCGCCACCGCCGCCTCCTCACCGTCGGGGATCATGATGATGTCACCCACCGCCAGGGTTTGGTCAGACTCTAGATCATTAAATTGGATGATTTCTTGAGCGTCACCCTTGTACTTAGTCGCAATACTCTCGATGGTCTCGCCCCGAGCCACGGTGTGGCGCAGGCCGGTGATTGGCAGGATGACCAAGGTGTCTCCTTCTTTAATCGCCTGACCGCGGCTCAAATTGTTGGCCCAAAGAATGGTGTTAACCGAGACATCAAACATTTGGGCGATGCCCCCGAGCGTATCGTCCGGCCGGACGACATAGATGCTAATCTGGTCGCCGGCCGACGTATCATCGAGATCGGCCGTGGTGCCGAGCGGACCGGCGTCAGCCAAGAGCGCGCTGCCGCCCACGATCGTGATGTCAGCCCCGCCAACCGCCGGCGTCCCGCTCGCCCCGACTGGGGCCGCCTCGAGACCGACGGTTTGGGAATTAGAACCAAAAACACCCGCCGTAGCCGGCGGGACAGCATAAAAATGGCTAAGCAAAGCCAAAGTAACCAAAAGCGCACTAAAAACTTTAAAATGAGTAAAAATAAGGCTAAAATTAGGGTTGCCAATCGGTCTTACGGTAAAATAGCTTTAATTTAAGCCATTTGTCTGACGAACGGTCATTACAGCCACTCTCTAATTATAGCCGAGGTCGAGGCGAATTTCAACCGTTGGGAGGATAAACTGTGGATATGTTACAATCGCCAAATGGAAGCACTTAGGGGCTTAAACTCCGATCAACAAGTGGCCGCGGAGCATCGCGCCGGCCCACTGCTCATTGTGGCCGGCGCCGGCGCCGGCAAAACCAAGACGATTGTCGCCCGGATCTTAAGATTAATTGAAACTGGAATCGCGCCCGAGCAAATTTTGGCCATCACCTTCACCAATAAGGCGGCCGGCGAGATGCGGGAGCGGGTCCGAACGGCTTTGACCTCCGAAACTTCTTTAAGGTTCGACCTTGGGAATCCTGAATCTAAAGGTCGAACCTTGTCGGAGGTCGGGCCGCTGCCGTTTGTCAGCACTTTCCATGCCCTGGGTGTTTATTTGCTCCGCGCCGAAAGTCAAGCCACCGGTCTCGGCAAATACTTCAGCATTTTTGATAAAGAAGATTCGCTTCGGGTGGTCAAAGAGGTAATGAAAACCGGCGGCTTGGACCCAAAACAAATCGAGCCGCGCAAGATTCTGGGCCGAATCTCGCGGGCCAAGGGCAATGGCGTTAATTGGACCCAATTTCAAAATTCTAATAACGAAAGTTATTTCGATAAACTAGTGATACCGGTCTGGCGCGCCTATGAAATCGAACTTAGGGCGCGCCGGACGCTTGACTTCGATGACTTACTTTTGAAAACCGCGGAATTACTCGAGGCCAACCCGCTCATTCTTAAACGTTATCAAGATCGCTGGCGCTATATTCACATTGACGAATACCAAGATACCAATGAAATCCAATACCGCCTAGCGCGACTGCTAGCGGTGGCCCATCAAAACATTTGTGTCGTCGGTGATGTTGACCAGTCTATCTACAGCTGGCGGGGAGCCGACTGCCGCAATATTTTGCGCTTCGAGGAAGATTATCCGAAGGCAAAAGTCGTGCTGCTAGAGCAAAATTATCGTTCAACCAAAAATATCTTGGAAGCGGCTAATGTGATTATTAAAAAGAATTTTGAGCGCCAAGAGAAAAATTTATTTACCAATAATCCGGCCGGCGACCCAATCAAGCTCTGGGTTGGTCTCGACGAGAAGGCGGAAGCGGCGCTGGTGGCCGAAGAAGGGGCGCAGTTAATCGAATCTGGCGTCAAACCGGAAGATATCGCCGTACTCTACCGGACCAATTTCCAATCTCGGGCGATTGAAGAAGCCATGCTCGCCCGCGGTTTGCCTTACCAGGTGCTCGGGACGCGCTTCTTCGAGCGCCAGGAGGTCAAAGATGTCTTGGCTTATCTCAAGGCGGCTCTTAATCCAGAAGATATCGAGAGCGCCAAGCGGATTATTAATCTGCCGCCCCGGGGCGTGGGCAAAGGAACGCTCGTCAAACTCTATTCCGGCCAGGCGGCCAGTCTACCGGCCAAAATGCGCGAGAAAATCAGCGAATTCCAAAAGTTGCTCGGCGCCATTCGCGAGCGGGCCGAGGCCGAACCGCCGTCGTCAGTCCTTAAATTTATTATTCAAGCGGCGGGGCTGGAAAAATTGTACCAAGACGGCACCGAGGAGGGCGCGGAGCGGCTGGCGAACATTAAGGAACTGGTGACGCTGGCCCTAAGATATGACGTCGAGCCGGCGGGCGAAGCCGTTCACAAGTTAATCACCGACGCGGCCTTGGCTTCCGACCAGGACACACTCAAAGAGCGCGGCGGCGGGATTAAACTAATGACCGTTCATACCGCCAAAGGCCTCGAATTCCGTTATGTTTTCATTACCGGCCTGGAACAAAATCTCTTCCCGAGCGGTCACCTTGATGAGGACGGCGACCGCGATCATGAAGAAGAGCGACGACTCTTCTACGTCGCCCTCACCCGGGCCAAAGAACGACTTTACTTAACTTACGCCCAAGTCCGGACCATCTTCGGCTCGCGCCAATTCACTTTGCCATCCGAATTCCTGACCGACATCCCGCCGCACCTCGTCGAGAGCCGAGACTTCTTGATTGATATTGGATTTTAAATTTTTGACACAAATTTTATGTTGAGTAAGATTAGTTTAAATTATGCCCATTGAAACATATGTCGTTATGGTTTTGTCCGCCATTATGTTTGGCGCTTGTTTGTTCCCATTACATTTACCGTTTTCTTCTTGTCCTTTCTGGTATTTGGGACGATCAAGATTACTTTGGCGACGTTAGAAAGAAAGTTGACTGGCTTTCTAAAATTAACGAGCTGGCTCTCTATAACTACATGATCTCGTTTATCTATTCGCTAATTACCGGAAATTGGTTAGTCTTTTTGGTTGTCTTTATCACCACCAGTTCCTACGACCTGGTGAAATATAGTTTCCACCAACTGGGCTATTACAAAAATGTCTCGCCATAACCACTTGGAGGCTAAGCCTCCAAGTGGTAGACTGATGCCATGCGTAAAGTTGAGTTCGCTAACAACGAGTTTTACCATCTCTACAATCGTGGCGTTGATAAGAGAAATATCTTCGGCGAAAAGAAAGATGTTGACCGTTTTCTGCAAAGTCTCAAAGAATTCAACACCATTGAACCGATCGGCAGTATTTTTGAGCAATCGTTTTCCAAAACCATCTCTCAATCAGAAAAGAAGCTGGTAGAATTCGTGTGCTACGCGCTAAACCACAACCACTACCATCTTTTGGTCAGACAAGTTTCCGACCAGGGAATCGAGAAGTTTATGCATCGTCTCTCGACTGGCTACACCAGATATTTCAATGACAGAAACCAGAGAACGGGGTCTTTGTTTCAAGGCCCCTACCAAGCTCGTTATGTTGACTCCAACGAATACCTCCTGCACCTAAGCGTTTACATCAACCTAAATGACATCGCCCATGGCGTAAACCAACTTGGAGGCTTAGCCTCCAAGTTGGGAAGAACTAGTTGGGGGGAATTTACCTTACCGACAACAAGACCGGCTTTATGTCAGAAGGATATTATTTTAGGCCAGTTTGGAAACATTCAAGAATATAAGGACTTTGCCAAAGAGGCACTGGTTGGTATCCAAGAACAGAAATTATTAGCCAAGGAGCTCGAGGGTTTAGAACTTGGAGGCTAAGCCTCCAAGTAGAATATGCGGGCGAAAAAATCATTGGGGCAGCATTGGTTGCGGTCGGGGAGCGCCCGGCAGGCGATAATTGAGGCCGCGGGGCTAAGCGACCCCACTTCGCCAAGGCTTCGCGGGGCGACCACTACTGTGGTCGAGATCGGGCCCGGAGAAGGATTCTTGACCGAAACGTTGTTAGAAACCGGCGTCAAAGTGGTCGCGGTTGAAAAAGATGATCGGTTGATTGAAGTTTTACAAGCAAAATTTAAAAAAGAAATTCTAGATGGCCAACTAGAATTGAGGCACGTGGATATTTTGGACTTCGACTATAACCTACTCCCCAAAACCTATTCCCTCGTCGCCAACATTCCTTACTACATCACCGGCGCGGTGATCAAAAAATTTTTAACATCAGAAAATCAACCCCAAGCGATGACGCTTCTGGTTCAAAAAGAGGTCGCGGAGAGAATCGCGCGCGAGAAAAAAGAATCTCTTTTATCAATCTCGGTCAAAGTTTATGGCCAGCCGAAATATATTAAGACTGTTCCCGCCGGCGCCTTCGCGCCGGCGCCCAAAGTTGATTCAGCAATTCTCTCAATCACCAATATTTCACGCCAGAATTTTGAAAATGTCAGTGAAGAAAAATTTTTCGCTATTTTAAAGCGCGGTTTTGCCCACAAACGCAAATTACTCAAAAGCAATCTCAGCTGTTCGGCGGAAGTCTTGGCGAATTGTCATATCAACGAGCAAGCGCGCGCCGAAAATTTAACTTTAGACCAATGGCTTTGTCTTTGCAAAAACTGCTAATCACTCTGTTGGCCAGTCTCGCCGTGCTTGTTGGCTTACACCCAACGGAGGCGAAGCCTCCGCCGAGCGGAGGCTTCGCCTCCGTTGTGATTGGCGACACCACCATTAAGCTTGAGCTCGCCCGGACGCCAGCCGAGCAAACCCAAGGTTTGTCAGACCGAACATCACTTGACGAGCGGGCCGGAATGCTTTTTGTCTTCCCGGCCGACCAAATTCCGGCCTTTTGGATGAAGGAGATGCGCTTCCCAATTGATATCATTTGGCTCAACGTCGACGGGCAAATTGTTGACATTACTCCCAACCTCGCCCCAAGCACTTTTCCGCAAACTTTTTCGCCAAAAATCCCAATTCGCTATGTCTTAGAGGTGAATGCCGGCTTCGCCGGCCGCCATGACCTGAAAATCGGCGATTTTATCCACTTTTCGGGTGTTCCGGGGCTACAAAATTAACTCTCGGTGAAGTATAATAAAGGAGGTGAAAAAGCGGATTTTAATAATTCTGGCTTTTGGTGTACTTGTTTTGTCGGCCGGTTTAGTAATTTTGTGGTGGATCGGCGGCAAAAGCTTGGAAAATAACACCAGCGACGTGGAGGCCAACCGCGCCCAGTTGGTCCAAGCCACCAATGAATTGCTCGGCAGCCGCCCCGGAACCAGTACGGAGATTCTCCGCCAAGCGATTGAGAAGAAGGGCGACTTGCCAGTTATTATTCCTGACCTTCGCCAAGTGAAACCGGCTGGCGTCTACTACGAACTAGTGGACTTGCGCTTGGCCGACATTACCGAGCCCTCGGCCTTACGTGAGTACGGTCTCCAAGTCGCGGCGGCGATGTCGCTTTATGCCAAGGCCGAAATCCACAACGAAATGGCCGAGGCGCTGGCGGCTTATCAAGCGAATCAGCCGCTTCAATTAACCGGCGTGACAAAGATGAAGAACTTGTACCTGCAAATCATTGAGCGGCTCGCAATCCAGACCGTGCCACAGAGCGCTGGCCCGGCTCACTTGGCGCTCATCAACTCGCTCGTCGGTCTGGCCGAGATCGATATCCATATGGAACAGATCTTCGACGAGCCGGTGGTTGGTCTGCAAGCGATTCAGCTCTATCCGGAACGCTACGGCGCCTTGCTCAAAGCGATGCTGGGGATTAATAAATACTTCACCGATCAGGGAATTAAGTTCTCGGCTACCGAACACACCGACCTGCCTTACATTTTTGCTCAATGATTAAAAAGAATTTCAAAAAAATAATTTCTCTACTCGCCGTCGTTGGTTTGCTACTGCCGATTTTAATTCAAGCTCAAGTTGACCCGGAGGATCCGAATGGTTTACTGCCCGGACCAGCCGGTTATGTTCCCGGCCAGGGTCAGGACGAACTGGCCCAAAAACGCCAACAAGATAGCCAGCCCTGCCAGGCGGAGCAAAGCGGTGGCGGCGGACCGGGTGGTATCATTCCGCAGGCTAACAGCTTACAAAATATTTTTACCCAAGGTTTCACCAAGGGAATGGGTCAGATGTTTCAAGATCTGTTCGCCAACCGCCTGCCTAATATTGTGAAAGATATCTTGGAGCGTCGTCTCCAGCAAGAAATTCAGCAAAGGCTGGCTTATGATTTACCTAACTTATTAAACAGTCGCGTCCGAGGCGAGTTGGGGCGGGGCCAGACCCCAGACCAGATCCGCACCGCCTTGCCAACGTTCTTGCCGCAATGGCTGAATGAAATCATGCCGCAAATTGTCTCGGCGGCGCTCTCAAGCACTTTGCAGAATGGTCTGCGGGAAAACTTACCGCCAGAATTGGTGGTTGATCTTCAGAGCCAGGTCCCGGACATTATCAACAATAGTAACATTCCCGACCAAGTGGCGGGCATCGTCGCCACCACCACCGCCGTCTCCAGTGGCAGTGACCCGCTCAATAGCGGCCAGCGTCAAGATCTGACCGACGAAACCGTGAACGGGATCGTGAGGGAAGCCCAAAACGGCATCAATCACAGCGACGCCGTCACCGCTCTCTCTGAACAAATTATTCCGAACATTATTAGCCAACTCGCGCCCCAACTACTCCAGCAGTTGATGCCGGCCGTCAACAGCTCGCTTGGCAACTTCGGCTCGAGTGGCGGCTACAACAATCTGGCCAATCTTAGTTTAGAAAATATTTTTAGCGGTGGGGCGGTGGGCGGTATCGGCGGTCAATTTATCGGCGATCTGCAACTCAATCAAAATTTCTTAAACCCGCTCCAACAAAGTCTGACGGGTATCGCCGGCAACTGGGGCCACTCGGCGGCGCTGGGCGTTTTTGCCCTAAACCCGGCCAATGTCTTACCGCCACCGCCCATTCTTAACCAAGCGATGGGCAACATCGGCAGTGGCGCCGCCGGTCAAGTCGTTTCTAATTCAAGCGGTATCGCCAGTGGCGCCGTCAGCAACGCCGGTCTTGGTGGCTTGAGCAATAGTTTGAAAACCGGGATTGCCGGGAGTTTGGCATCTGGTGTTGGTGGTCTGGTCTCGAGCCTGCCCGGCGGTCAATTCTTGGCCCCGATTGTTCAAGAATATGTTTCCCAATTTACTAGCACTTTGTTTGGCATTAGCGGCGGCACACCAATCGGTTTAGCAACCGAAGGCGTGGTTCTGGCAAACGCTCCGACTATTACTCCTACTGGTGGGCCCGGCGCGGGAGGCATTGCCCAAACCGGTCTCGCCAACACCATCGCCACCGAACAGGGCTTCATGACCAGTAATCAGAACACTGGCCAAACCGCCGCCAACACCGACGCGATTAAACAAACCGAGCAAAGGATTCAAAACCTGACCCAGCAAGGATGTAACGAGGAAAAAAAAGCGCGCGGGGAGATGGAGAGTTTGACTAATTTGTTTTATAAACTCATTCCGGCGGCGCTGAAAGCGCGGATTAACGCGACCGCCGAAATTTACAACAAAATTTCCGAATATTTCAACAAGGCCTACCAGGTTAGCCCCGGCGCTCGCGGCATTGCCAATACTGGAACTCCAGGGGCCAACAATGACGGTGAGTCGGTTATTGCTCAACCAAATCAAGACATAAAAGATTCCAACAAAGAAGTTCTCAATAAACACGTCGCCCAGGGTCAACAAAATCCCAACCCCAACGTGAAAAAGGCGGCCCAAGACGCCGCCCAAGCCGCGGCTTCGGTGCCAGAGTTTGTGAAGCAACCACTCCTCACCGACCAAAAACGAACCGCCCTCAAGGACCCGGAGCAACGGGGAAATATGTCACCGGAAGAATATTGGGACTCGATTGATAGGGCGGCGGAAGACACGCGAGCCAACGCCTACTTGTGGTTAACCGGCAACGTTGACAACGAGCAACGGCTGAAAAACGAGGTCGGCCTGGCCCAACTGGTGGCCGGCGGCGGCTTCCGCGACATTCGAGAATGTACCGAGTTTATCAATCAACAGAATGCCGACCCAAACTTTGTTGGGCCGCCGACGTCGGCCGCGCAGTTCTGTAATCCCGACAAATGGAAAGTTAAAACTCCCGGCTCCGCCGTGCAGTCCACTTGGCTCAAATCTTTATTGGCCTTCTGGGACTTCCTAACCAGTTCTGATGTCCATCAAAGCGACGCCATCAAGGCCGTGGCCGACCAGCCGGTAATTGCGATCCAAGATTTAAGTCAACCACCCCAGGGGGCGGGTAGTGGCCAGGGGCCGATCACTCCCGGCCAAGATCCGTGCCCAACCACCGACCCCTGCCCCAAGTCTGGTTGGCAACCAAACCAAATCAACACCGCCGGCATCGAAAACGCCATAAGTAATAGCCTAAACAATCAACTTGATAACCTCCTAAATGGCGGATTCGGCGGTGACGGCGATAGTTCGGGCGGCGGAAGCGGATTCAACCCGGGCGATCTTGCTGCGATAATTGGTAACGTCGCCGCCAGTCTTCCACCGCCCCCACCAATTCAGATTAGTTTTACCCAAACAAAAGTCGATAATATCCACAGCAAGCTGGGGTGGAACGCACCCGCAGCCACTTTCTGTAAATCAGGGAACAATTGGGTCGGGAGCGAGCCGGGGATTGCCGCGGAGACACCACTAGGTCCTAATGGAAACGTAACGGTTACCCATCAAGCAAACGCCACTTACGAAATAAGCTGTTACAACTCGGCAAACGCGGACCAAAAACAACTACGACTACAGTGAAAGAGCTCATATATAAAATTATACTAGTCTTAATAGTTGGAGCGCTGTTTCTTCCTCACGTGGTAAAAGCGCAAGATGGTTTTGACGTTGACCCCAGTACAAAGCGGGCGGAGATGATTGATGGCCTGATCCGTGACGCTAACCTAAGGGGCGCACCGGAAGGAGAACTGGCTTGGTTGCATGTACTGCGGGCAGGATATTTGACGGGGGTCTACGACTCGAACGCCCCCTTTCCACCTCCTGCCGAGGATCAAACTGGAATACCAGAACAAATTAAGATCGAGCAAGAAATTCTAAAGCGTTGGACCGCCGACTACCGAGGAGCTTCTGATTACAATGTGGTTTTGAATGCGATCGGCATCAGGGATAACAATCTAAACAAACTTCTGGATCCTAACAGTAACGATCAGTCCAACGCCGACAGGGCCATTAGAGAGCAATTTGCAAATCAAACAAAACTCGACCCGTCTACCATCGAGTGCGGGGGCTGGCTCCTGCCTGGCGGCTGCGACATTCTCAAGGCCGGAATTATCTTCGTCAATAAATTTGTCGAACCGACAGTCAGAAATCTTCTTTTAGACGGCGCCAACTGGATCTTCAACAAGGTTGTCAACGAGTCGGTAAGAAACTTTAGCGATTATGGCAAAGCTAACGGGGTCCAACTCGCTTGGGCGATGTCTCGCGATATCGTGAATGTCGCTTTGATTTTCTTCCTCCTCTATATCGCCATCGGCACTATTCTGGGTTTCTTCGAGGGCAAGCGGCTCTTGGTCGCCATTGTCATCGCCGCGCTGTTGGTCAATTTCAGCGCCTTCTTCACTAATATTCTGATCGACGCCAGCAACATCGCCGCCAACCAGTTCTATAATCTAGCCGGCGGTGGGGCCACTACCGCCTCGGGGGCGCCAGACATTGGCACCCGCTTAGTATCAGCCACCGCCATTGATGCCCGCGACTTCGCTCTAGCAACGGCCGGCGCTGACCCCATCTCTAAACTCTCGGCCATCTTTGTCCAAGATGTTGGCCATATCATTCTCTATGTCATCACCGCCGTGGTCCTATTTGCGGCCGTGGCAATGTTTTTTGTCCGGATGATTACGCTCATTATCTTAATCATTATTTCTCCCTTTGCTTTCCTTTTCTTCACTTTGCCAAAAACTAAGGGCTACGCCGACCAATGGTTAAAAAGTCTCCTCAACCAAATACTTTTTGCCCCGATCTTCCTTTTCTTTTTTGCCGTCACGATAACGATTGCGAGTCAGAACGGCTTTCAACAAATGCAGCGGGGGAATGGCTCCGAAGGTTATATTGGATTCTTCTCGATGCTGATTTACGTCATCTTGATTAATGGGATGATGGTCGGCGCGCTCCTGATTGCTAAACAGTTTGGCGCCGCCGGCGCCGGCGCGGCGATGAAAGGCCTCAAATCATATGGACTAGGTGCGGCTGGTGGGGCGACGGTTGGTTTGGCTGGTCGTTTGGGCCGAACTAGTCTTGGTCGGGGAGCCAGCGCCTGGGCTGACTCAAAGAAACTGGAGGCCAGAGCGGCGCAGGGTGGAGCTAAGGGTTGGTTTGCCAGGCAACAACTTAGAACCTTGCGTGGCGTTGCCGGTGCCAGTTTTGACGCTCGAGCCACCAAAGCCGGGCAGGCGGCGGGCCTCGGCACCCTGGGCAAGGCCGGCGGCAAAGGTGGCTATGGAGCTCAGTTGAAAGAACAAGTGAAGGAGCGAGAAGAATTTACTAAGGGTTGGAGCGAGGAGAATAAAGCACAATACGCCGAGAACTTAGCTAAACGCCCAGGCATTCTCCGCGGCCGATTTGGCGGTCAAGCGCCACGGAAAAACCGAATAGCCGCTGAAAACATCAGCCAGGCAAAAGAACGAGCCGCGATCAACCTTCACAACGAGAGAATTGACCGAGAGATCGAGCAACAAAAAGTGGTTTTGGACTTCGAAACCAAAAAACAGGAAACTTCTCGTTACAAAGCCGAGGTGCAGGTCGCCGAGCAGGCTCTGGCAACCGCGACCGTTAGCGGCAACCCGGAGCTGGTGGCCAAATATACCAATGCCCTAACTGACGCCAGAACCAAAATGAACAACGCCAATCGAGAGTACGACGCGGTTCAAGCAGAGATTAAAAAGACAGAGGAGAAGAAGCGCACCTTCAAGAAAAGAGAGAAAAGTGTTGGGGAACAAGTCGCGGAGGCGCTGCAAAAAACTCAAGGAGGTGGTCGAGGAAGCCCGCCGACGCCACCGCCAGCCACACCATAAAATAAAACCATGGACGATCAAAATCAACAAATAAGAGACCTCGTTGCCGACTTGCCGGCGGCACTCCAAACGGCGGCGCGCGACCGGTCGTGGGAAAACGATCTGCGCGCGATTGCCAACAAACACGGCTTCACACCGGAACAAGTTTCGATTTGGATTGACGAAACCTTATTGGTCTTAATGGGGGCGCTCACCCGGATTGATTACGCCAAAAATCTCGCCCTGACACTTGGTTTACCAAATGAGACTTGCGCCGCGCTCGCGCGTGAGGTGGAGGAAAAAATATTTCAGCCACTGGATAAACCATTACAATTACTCCAACAAAATAAAACCAGGGATGAACGCTTTGAGAAGTTGCCACCGAATATTCAGCAAGCGATCTCGTCGGCCGATAATGAGCGGGCGATTCAAGAAATTGGCAAGAAATATGCCTTACACATTGATCAGCTTGGATTGCTCGATGATGAAGTGAATTTGGTGCTGCTTGGCGACACGCCGTCTAATCAATTTGTGGAAAAAATAAAGAACGTCTTGCGGATTGACGGGGCCCAGGCCCAAGCGGTCGGGCAAGAAGTCAGCGAGCGCATCTTCATGCCGCTCCGCGATTCGCTCCGAGCTTTAAGCGAGCCTCCAACGTCAAGCATCGTCGAACAAAAGTTGGGTGGCACATTTAGTCTCCCGGTCGAAAAGAAAATTGATCCTTACCACGAACCGATAGATTAACATGGCAAATTTCCAGGTGCCACAATTTATTGAGATCGAGGATCGGATTTTCGGACCGCTGACCTTCAAGCAGTTCGTCTACTTGGCCGGCGGCGGGGGCGCGGCCTTCATCGAGTGGGTTTATATTCCCGTCCACTTCATCGCCATAATGTTCATCGCGCCAACCGTCGGCTTGGCTTTGGCGCTGGCCTTCTACAAAATTAATGACCGACCCTTTATTTTGATGATGGAGTCGGCCTTCCACTATCTGCTCGACCACAAATTGTACATTTGGAAAAAGGTCGAGCCCAAACTTCGCCAAGACGCCGCGGGGCAGATTACCAAGATCACGCAAGAGCGGGGAATTGCGATTCCTAAATTATCGGAGAGCAAATTGAAAGATTTGTCCTGGAGCTTGGATGTCAGGGAGAAGATCAAATAAATTTGATCTTCAAATCCGAAATTCGAAGTTCTAAATCCTAAATAATATCAAATGGTCGAAACCCAAAGTCCAAAACGATACGATCTTGAAGATAGAACGCTCAAGTTTGCTGGCGCTGTGAGAATGTTCGTGCAAAAACTGCCAAAAGGTATCAGCAATTTTGAGGACATCAAACAACTGGTTCGATCGTCTGGCTCGGTTGGTGCTAACTATATCGAGGCCAACGAAGCCCTAAGCAAAAAAGATTTCCTCATGAGAATCAAGATTTGTCGCAAAGAAGCCAAAGAAACCGGCTTCTGGCTCAAACTGCTCCAGGTTGGCGAAACGGGGCCGGTTGATAAGGAAAGATCCAAATTATTAAACGAAGCGGGCGAGTTAATGAAAATATTTGGAGCGATATTAGCTAAATCCGAAACAAATTAAAATGTTTAGGGCATTAAAAAATTGGAATTTGGGATTTGTTTGGGATTTCGATATTCGGATTTCGGGCTTAAGTGGTCTAGAATTAATATATGACTAAAACTGCCAGCCAAACCACTCAAGAATTCGTCCCGATTCAGGCCATCCGCGATGGCGTGGTGGTGCTTAAGACTGGCGGCTTGCGCTTGGTTCTCATTGTCTCCTCGATTAACTTCGCCCTCAAATCTGAGGATGAGCAGACGGCAATTTTGCTCCAATTCCAAAACTTTCTTAATTCGCTCGACTTCCACGTCCAACTTTTTGTCGAATCGCGCCGACTCGATATCCGGCCCTATCTGCGAACGCTTGAAGAACGGTTGGTGGCTCAAACTAACGACTTAATGAAGGTCCAAACCAGAGAATACATCGAGTTCATTAAAAAGTTCACCGAGACAACCGACATCATGTCGAAAAGCTTCTTTGTGGTTATCCCCTACGCGCCGGCGCTGATCCAGGTAGGCAAAAGGGGCGGCCTGCTGTCTCGGGTCATGGGGGGCAAGCGCACCGCCGCCGAGGTTAAAACCGATGATCAAGCCGAGTTTGAGGAACAACGGACGCAACTCGAACAGCGGGGGAGCGTGATTGAGCAAGGATTCGCGCGGCTTGGCTTGCGGGTGTTGCAACTCGGGACCGAGGAATTGGTCGAACTTTATTTCAAGATTTTTAATCCCGGCGAGACTGACATCCCGAGCATTTAAATCCGAAGCACTAAATCCGAAATCCTAAATAATATCAAATGGTCGAAACCCAAAGTCCAAAACGATACGATCTTGAAGATAGAACGCTCAAGTTTGCTGGCGCTGTGAGAATGTTCGTGCAAAAACTGCCAAAAGGTATCAGCAATATCGAGGCCAACGAAGCCCTAAGCAAAAAAGATTTCCTCAATCAGTAAATCTTAAATTCGAAGCACCAAATCCTAAACAATACCAAATGCCCAAAATTACAAACTCAAAACCGTTTTGGATTTCAAACATTAAGATTTTGAATTTGTTTGGGGTTTCGATATTAGGATTTCGGGCTTACATCTCTCGGGTTTCGAGTTTATAATATAATTATGTGGCCCTTTAAGAAAAAAGAGAAAGCGGACGCGGCGGTGGCGCCCGTTTTCCCCCAAGATATTTATCAAATGGGCGTGCTGGAACTGCGCGATGTGATTGCGCCGTCGGCGCTTAAAATCACCCCGCGAATTTTAAACTTGGGCGACAAGGTGGCGCGGACTTTCTATGTCATCTCTTATCCGCGGATTCTCGCCGGTGATTGGCTCTCGCCGGTGATCAATCTCGACAAAGTTTTCGACATCTCGATTCTGATTCACCCGATTGACAGCTCGGTCGCCTTGCGCCAACTGGAGAAAAAGGTGGCCGAAGTTCAGAGTCAGATCAGCTTGAAAGAAGAAAAGGGCTTGGTCCGCGATCCGATTCTCGACACCGCTTATGAAGATATCGAGACGTTGCGCGACTCACTCCAGCAAGCGCGTGAAAAAATTTTTGATGTCGGTCTCTATATCACGATTTACGCCGACAACGAGGATGAATTGAACAAAACCGAGATTGAGATCAAGGGCATTCTCGATGCCAAGTTGGTCTACTTGAAGCCGGCGCTCTTCCAACAAGCCGAGGGCTTCAAGAGTGTCTTGCCGGTGGCCGAAGATTTGCTTAATGTCAATTACAAACTCAATTCCTCGCCGCTCTCGAGCGTTTTCCCTTTCGTCTCGTTCGATCTGACTTCCAACAAGGGGATTCTCTACGGCATCAACCGCCACAATTCCAGTTTGGTGCTGTTTGATCGTTTCTCGCTCGAGAACTACAACTCGGTCGTCTTCGCCAAATCCGGCTCCGGCAAATCCTACGCCGCCAAACTGGAAATCTTGCGCAGTTTGATGTTTGACACCGATGTGCTGGTGATCGATCCGGAGCGCGAATACGAATTCTTGTCCGAAGCGGTCGGCGGGCGCTACTTCAACATCTCGCTGACCTCCGAACACCATATCAATCCGTTTGATCTACCGTTCCCGCGCGAGGATGAGTCGCCGGCGGATGTCTTGCGCTCGAATATCATCAACTTGGTCGGCTTGTTTCGCTTGATGTTGGGCGGCTTGACGCCGGAAGAAGACGCGATTATTGACCGCGCCATTACCGAAACTTACGCGCTTAAAGATATTACCGCCGATAGTAACTTCGGGGGTAAACCGCCGCCACTCCTCTCGGATTTGGAGTTGGTGTTGGTCGGGATGGAGGGCGGCGAGCAGTTGGCGCAACGTTTGCTCAAATACACGCGCGGCACTTGGGCCGGTTTCTTAAACAAGCCGACCAATGTTGATATCAACAAGAAATTCATCGTCTTTTCGGTCCGCGATATGGAAGATGAACTGAAGCCGGTGGCGATGTATATCGTGATGCACAATATTTGGAACGCCATCCGCCGCAATTTGAAAAAGCGCTTGCTCGTCATTGACGAGGCCTGGTGGATGATGAAATCCAAAGACACCGCCTCGTTCTTGTTTTCGCTGGTTAAAAGGGGAAGAAAATACTATTTGGGCGTGGCCACGATTACTCAAGACGTGGGCGACTTCTTAAAGTCAGAATACGGTTTGCCGATTATTACTAATTCCTCGATTCAATTATTACTCAAACAATCGCCGGCTTCGATTGAGATGGTCCAGCAAACTTTCCAACTGACCGACGAGGAAAAATACTTGCTTTTGGAATCGGCGGTCGGCGAGGGCATCTTCTTCGCCGGTTTGAAGCACGTGGCGGTGAAAATCATCGCCTCTTACACCGAAGATCAAATTATCACCTCCGATCCGTCGCAGATTCTGGCGATTAAGAAGGCGAAGGAGGAATTAGAAGCCGTTGGGCCGCAATAATTATGGCCGAAGCAAAGAAAGCGAAAATGGGCTGGTTGGGTGGCGGGGTGGCCATTGGGTTGGCCGCGATGGTTGACCTGGTCAAACTCCTGCTCTACTTCATCCTGATCGGCTTTGTGGTAAACTGGATTATCAGTTTTATGTTTTTGCTGGCCTTCGCGATTTGGCTGACGCTCAAACACGCGATGACCCTACCACGGGGGATTACCCTGCTCGGAGCCGTGGTCTACAGCTTAGTCCCGTTTGCCATGACCGGCACGGTGGCGGGGATGGTCGCGAGGATTATTGCCGGAGATAAGTTAGCGGTGGCGATACCGGGCGGCAAAGCCGCCCCGAAACCGTCCCGGCTGCGGTTCGGTCATGTTTCTTACGAAGGATAGTGAGCAAACTATCGATTTTATAACAACCTCCTAAACTCATTCTCCGACAAACCGGCTTGTTTAATAATTGATTTGTATAACCAACGTGGTAGATCGCCCGGATGCATTGGGATGGTGAGGTGGCGTTTGGTGGTAGGATGATAAAAAGCTTTGTGGCTACCGCTCTGCTCGTCTTCCAGAAAGCCCGCCCGCAAGATGGCTTTGGCCATCTGGCGAGCGGTTAAGTTTGGCAAACGAGTCATGCCGGCTGGGGAAGGGGAATTTGGATAATAACCACGCTGGGCAAAGAAGATTCCACCGGAACCGTTTCGCCATGCTTGAGCATTGAGCGCAAATGAAGCTGAATCGCTTCATGGGCATTGGTGATAGCCTCCTCGGTGGTCCGACCACGAGAGAAACAGCCCGGCAAAACCGGAACCTCGACCCAGTAACCGGACTCCTCGCCCGCTTCGTTGGGATGGATAATCACACTATATGTACTGGTACGCATAGCCTACAGATTACCATAGTTGTGGTAAAATAAAAGGCATGAAATTGGCGACGTTGATAATTGCCCTGACCCTAGCTGGCACCGCCTTGGCCCAAACGCCGACCGGTACGGTTGATCTCTTGTGGCAAGCTAATACTTACACGCCGCCGTGGTACCGCGGCCACAGTTTGCCTACCGCCGGTAGCGTGGTCAAAGTCGTCGCCTTGCCGCATATTAAGGTTGGCGGAGGCCTGCCTGCGCAGGCAGGCGAAGCCTCGGCGCGAGATCTCATTTTCCGGTGGCAGAAGGATGGCCGCGATGTGCCAAGTGTCTCCGGCGCCGGGCAAGACACACTCTCTTACATTGTTGACAGCGGTGGCAATACGATTGCCGTGGCCGTGCTTAATCGGACCGGAACGCTCTTGGCCGCCCGGCGCCTAACGCTCCTTGCCAGCGAGCCGAAAGTGGTGCTTTATGAAGAGGACCCGCTGGCCGGCACGGCTTATTGGCAAGCGGTGGCGACCACCACCTTGCTCGCGGAACCTGAACTGACGGTGCGCGCCGAGCCGTACTTCTTCACTCGGGCGGCAGTCGAAGCCGGGCGCTTAAATTACGAGTGGAAATTAAACGGCAAAAAGATTATCACCGACGCCGCCAACACTCAATTACTCACCTTCGCCGCGCCGGCCGAAGGCGGGGGGGAGAATACCATTGAGCTAGCCGTCAGTAATTTAGCCAACGCGCTGCAGAGCGCCAAAACCAAATTGCTACTTAAATTTAATCAGCAAAATTTTAGTTTTTGAGATGAAAATATACCTTGCTTTAATCTTGTTTTCTCTATCATGGTTTACGCCGTGGGTATTAGCGGCCGACTGTACCAACTCCGGCGGCAATACGGTGTGTGTCTTAGAGCCGTCCATTCCAGAAACTCCACAAGTTGAAGACTTTGGTTCGTATCTGGGTAAACTCTTCAACAAAATAATCACCGCGGCGGCCATTTTGGCGGTACTGGCCATTGCCTGGTTTGGCTTCCAATATATGTTCAGCAACATTCCGGGCTTGAAATTGGAAAGTAAAAATAGAATCTGGGGCGCCGTCGGGGGTTTGATTCTAATCTTAGCCGCTTACATAATTCTAAAAGAGATCAACCCCCAGATTACCGAGAATATCGGGGGCTTGTTTAAAGATATTATCAAACCACTCCAAACACAGCCATGAACAAATTTATTATAATTCTAGTGGTGGTTGGATTCGTCATTATTGGCGGAGTGGCTTGGTGGTTTATTTTACCAACGCGCCAAGCACCCTTGCCCGCTCCAACCGAGACCGCCGAGCCGCTTTTTCCGACTGGCGGGGCGGTCAGCCCGCCGGCCAGTGAAGCGACCGAGCCAGCGCCGCCGGCGATTCCGGGTCAAAGTTTACCAGTCAAACAAATTTCGAAAAAGGCCGTCGCCGGGATGTTTGTCGCCGGCACCACCGCCACTAGTTCGGTGATTTACCTCGAGCGAGCGACCGGCCATGTCTACGTTTTGCCCCACGACGGGAGCGAGGCCGCGCGCCTGTCCCAAACCACGATTCCCAAAATTGTCACTGTGGTGGGCGGAAAAACCGCTTCCAGTATCAAAGTTTTAGCTCAATATTTGAAAGATGGTCGCCGCCAGAACTTCTTGGCTAATTTGCGGGTGGCCTCTACCACACCGGGTGAGAGCTTCGCCACCAATGCCAGCGAGAGTCCGGTCGGCGAGCTCTCCGGTTCACTGCTTGACGCCAATATTGAACAAGTAGTTTTCTCTCCGGTTCAAGACAAAATTTTCCACTTAGCCAACTCGAGTAGCGGCGCGGTTGGCACGATTTTTGATCCCATCACCAAAAGTCAAATTATCATTTTCTCTTCGCCGTTAAATGAGTGGCTTATTGGTTGGCCGGCCACCAGTACGATTGCTCTCCTTGCCAAACCATCGGCTGAAACGGTCGGCTTCCTTTACTTGCTCGATGTGAAAACCAAAAAGTCGCGATTGGTTGTGTCGGGCGTTAATGGGTTAACCACCCTCGTTAATAAAGCGGGGGACAAAATTTTGCTTAGCGGCATCGCGAATGGGCAATTAGCTTTTGGTTGGTATGATCTCGGACGACAAGCGTTCTCCGCCCTGCCGGTGAAAACTTTGACTGACAAGTGTGTCTGGGGCCGCGACAGTGCCGCGGTTTATTGCGGCGTGCCGACCACGCTTCCAGCCGGACCATACCCGGATCACTGGTACTCGGGCGAAACCAGTTTCACCGACAATCTTTGGAAAATAAATATCCTGACCGGTCAGGCGCAAATCATTTTTAACCCCGAACTTAGCAATTTGGGCGAAGCGCTCGACGCTTATCAACTTTTGCTGACCAACGACGAAACAACGTTGTATTTTATCAACAAATACGATTCTACTTTGTGGTCGCTTGATTTAAGGCCGGTGTTTTAAACCGGCGGAAAAGGGATTCGGCCACAATCGTAAAGAGATTGCTGGTAATCCAATAGACGGCCACCGCCGAGGGCAAGCTAAGGGAGAAAAAAACCACTAAGACCGGCAAGACATAACGGACTTGGATATTCATGCTCCGGGCTAAATCTTCCTGGAACGAGCGCTCGGTTTTGGCCGGATTGGGGCTGGGCGGCGGCGGCATCATCAGCTGGGCTTGGATCATTTGAGTCAACCCGGCCAAGAGCGCCAGAATGTAACTTTTGGCCGTCAGATCAAAAATCCCAAAGAAAAGCATGTCCACCGCCGGCGGCGCCACCACGAAAGAATAAAGGGCGGTTGGGTCAAAATTAAACCCACTCTGGAAAACGGCGTAAAGCGCGATAATGATCGGCAATTGAATAAAGATCGTCAGACCGCCCAGGGGATTGACCCGGTGCTCGCGGTACAGATTCATCAATTGTCGCGCTTGCTCGGCCTTATCGTCTTGGTGCTTGGCTTTGAGCTCTTTAATGAGCGGCTCAAGCGCCTTCATCTTGGCTTGAGTGCGAAGCATCTGCCACTGAAGCGGCAAGAGTAAAAATTTAACCGCCACCGTAAGCGCGACAATCGCTAAACCAATATCATGCCCGGGCAAAAGCGCGCTTAGAAAGACTAGCGCGTTGTAAAGGGGAAGAAAAAAGATCTGATGGAAAAATACTTTCACCATCAGATGATTTTAGCCCGTTTGAGCAAAAAAACAAGTTGTTGCTCGAGCTCTGGAAAGCTAAGCTCGGCAGCGCCCTTGGTAAAGAAAATGAAGGTGTCGTAATGCTTGGGTGAGCTCGCTTGGTGCCGGCGGATAATGTGGCGGGCCCGGCGCTTGAGCTTATTTCGGGTCACGGCCAAGCGGGCCACTTTAGCCGAGACCACCAGAACGAACCGCCCCGCCGCGGTGGCGGGCAAGCCCGACCCTTTGACCAACTTGAGCGAGGCCTGCATTGTTAAACGGTGAGCCGCCGCCGGCCCTTCTGCCGTCTCGCTTTTAACACCCTCCGCCCGGCTTTGGTGCGGCTTCGGGCCAAGAAACCGTGCGTCCGGCCCCGTTTTCGCTTTTTGGGTTGGTAAGTTTGTGACATAAAACCATCCTAACACGGCTGGCGGGAGTAATCCACTTGTTATCAACACAATTACAACACAGACGCTGTTTGATAATCCGGACCAAAGGTATAATTTTAGTAAATGTAGGTGGTGATACTGGCTTCTGCTATGTCTTTCATTTTCTCAAATAATTCGCGTTGCTTCCATTCTTTTTCTCGGAAAAACATCGAGACCGGAGAATAATTATCTTGTTTATGGACAAAAATGCGGTTTAGTGGATAAAACTCGTTCATCGTAATAACTCTATCCCTAATTGATGAACCATCGGCAAAATCGTCTCCCCAGCCAAAGCAAACAAATGGTGTTATTTTCTCGTATTGCAGTGTTGCTCTCACTCCGATGAGATTTTTGCCTAGCCTCTCGATAGCATTCCCCATTGATTGCTTTTTCTTGCCTTCCGCAATGCGCTTGCTGTTAGTGCCCTGGTGTTTCATCTCAACGGCGAGAGCAATTCTGCGGTAATTATCGTCCGCTTTCTTTCGTAACACCAAAATACCGCCATCGGGTTTGATATAAGAGTCTTCTTTTGTGAGAGCTGAAAACTCTGATCTTTTGTCGTAGGTCTTGATAATACCAATTAACTCGGCTAGTTTAATTGATTTTACATAATCAAGATAGTAACCCAAACTGGCGAGATTGAAGCGGCTATTTAGGTGTGCAATGACCCTAGCCATTACGATGGCGATTTTCTTGTCATCGCCCTTGGACAGAGTATTCTTAGGCGTGTGCTGGCTTATGTTTTGCCGTAAAAAGTTGCTGTTGCTCATGTTCTGGGTTTCTCACAAAATAATGACCGTCTAGCTTATCCAGATTAAATATCAGCACTTCGCTGTGGAATAAAATATCCTTGAACACGTCCTTGGGAAGTGAGACAATGCTGGTAATTGGCGGGTATTTCCCATTTATAAATTTAACCCACCGTTTGCTGTTCTCGGTCTGATTAAGCCGAAAACCGTAGGGGGTAAACATTGCCATTGGCACTTCTGCGCCAAATAATTCTACCGCCTTTTGGAACCAGATTTCTGGCAGGAGCGGCCTACCACCATAATGTTCTTGGATATACACCTTAGTCTTGCTGTCAATATTAAACGGTGGGTTCATAATTACAAGGGCGGGCGTCTCGAGCTCGCCTTTTTCTACCTCTAGGTAGTTCTTGACTTTAGTGTAAGGAAAGCCCTGATTTTCAATGTCTATTCCCAATACTCTATAGCCATTCTTCTTCCATGGCCTCAATAACGACCCGCGGCCAACGCAAGGATCAAGAATAAGGCCGTTTTCTTTAATCTGCTCATTGAGGATGCTGTACAAAAACTCGCTTACGTGGTCTGGGGTATAGACCGTAGCTCCTTTTTCGTTCTCATAAAAATTATTGCGGTCTACTCGATACATAATTAAAGTATAGCAAGTATCAACCCACCTGAATACTCGTGTTGGGGATAGCAAAAAGAGTAATCCACTTGTTATCAACACAATTACAACACAGACGCTGTTTGATAATCTATCCCAAGGGCATATAATCTACTCACTGTGATTGAGAACGACCAATTGTGGCAAAGCGCGCTCGCCGAACTCGAGGTGGGCGTTTCCAAAGCCAACTTCGGCACCTGGTTTCGCAACACCAGCGTCGTCAAACAAGACACCGGCATCATCCATATCGGCGTACCGAACGCTTTTGTCAAAGACTGGCTTGCCAACAAATACCATAAGTCAATTTTGAAATCGCTCCGGGCGCTGGCGCCGGAAGTGCGGGCCATTGAATACACGATTATTAAATATGACCAGGCCGATAAGGCCAATCGAGTTGATTTGGGAGTAAAATCGCCGTTTGCCAACCAAATGGAGATCGGCGAACTCTACATTGACAAAGCCGACAACCTAAACCCGCGCTACATCTTCGATTCTTTCGTCGTCGGCTCTTTCAACGAGCTGGCCCACGCCGCGGCTCAAGGGGTGGTCAAGAAGCTCGGACGCGTTTACAACCCGTTGTTTGTTTACGGCGGCACCGGCCTGGGTAAAACTCACTTGATTCAGGCGGTCGGCAATGTGATCAAACACGCCGGCGGCAAAAAGGTTTATTATGTCACCTCCGAGCAGTTTGTCATTGATTACATCAGCGCGGTTCAGAATAATCGGCCGAACGTTTTTAAGAATAAGTACCGCGACTATGATGTCCTGATTATGGACGATGTCCAATTTCTGTCCAAAAAAGTCCAGTCCCAGGAAGAGTTGTTCCATTTATTCAATCATTTTCACGAAAATAACAAACAAATCATCTTTTCTTCCGACAAGCCGCCCAAATACATCACCGACTTGGAAGAACGGTTGCGCTCGCGGTTTGAGGGGGGAATGATTGTGGATATCGCGCGCCCGGACTATGAATCGCGCCTGGCGATCTTAAAAACCAAGCTGCATAACAGCGCTTTTTATCCCTCAAACGAAGTCATTGACTATCTCGCTAACATTATCCAAGACAACATCAGGGAGCTGGAGGGCTCGCTTAACTCCATTGTTTGTCAATCACAATTGAAAAATCGCAATTTGTCTCTCCCTGAAGTTAAAGTTTTACTCAAGGACTCGATTAGACCCAAGAAGCTGGTCTCGATTAAAAATGTGGCTGGGGTGGTGGCGGAATTCTATAACATTAATGAAAAGATGCTTTACGAGAAAACGCGCAAGAAAGAAGTGGTTAAACCGCGCCAAGTGATTATGTATCTTTTGCGGGAGGACTTCAACAGTTCTTACCCTTACATCGGCCAAAAACTCGGCGGCCGCGACCACACCACGGTGATCCACGCTTATGATAAAATTAAGAATGATTTAAAAGGGGATAACTTGCTTGGCCAGGAAATTGAACAAATTAGAACTTTACTTTACAGTGAATAATTCTTTCTTTACCCACAGTTTATCAAGCGGCCGGCTATTCTGTTATCCCCAGATCCACCAGGTTAGATATAATAGTAATTTAATTAATACTTAATTATTATAATAAGATGAAAGTTGAATGTCTAAAAGATAAACTCCGTCAAGCGATCGCGATTGCCGATCGGATTACCGGCAAGAATCTTTCTTTAGCCGCTCTGGGGCATGTTTTCCTGGAGGCCAAAGATCACACGGTGATAGTCAGAACGACCAATCTTGATTTGGGCATCGAAATCAACCTCCCCGTTAAAGTGGCCAAAGCGGGTGTCGCGCTAGTGAACAGTGGAGTAATTCATAATTTTCTTAATCATTTGGCGACTGATGAGGTGGTCAAATTGGAAGTGGTGAACGATAATTTGACGATTTCGACCGAGCATAGCGCCAGCGTCATTAAAGCTTATCCGCCGGACGATTTCCCCACCATTCCGCGGCTGGGGCAGGCGGCCAGTTTCACTGTGCCGGCCCAAAATCTGGCCAGTGGTTTGCGAGCCACGATCTATGCCGCCTCGCTCTCGGACATCAAACCCGAAATCGCCAGTGTTTATTTTTATTATGACGAGGAACGACGGCAACATGTTTTTGTGGCCACCGATTCTTTTCGTCTAGCCGAGAAACGTCTCACCGGCGGCGCAGCCGCCATTGAGGCCTATAAACTAATCATCCCGATCAAAAATGCGGCGGAAATTTTTCGGGTGTTTGAATCGAGCGCCGCCGAAGTGATCATTAAACATAGCGCCAACCAAGCGGCGTTTGAAAGCGGCGAACTTTATCTCACCTCGCGCTTGGTCGAGGGCGTCTTCCCGGATTATCGTCAGGTGGTGCCGTCAAGCGCGCTCTCAAGCGTGGTGGTGCTTAAAAATGATTTGCTGAACGCGCTTAAATTATCGAACGTTTTTTCTGACAAATTAAATCAAATTAATCTGCGAGTAATGGCCCAAGACAATGTTTTCGAAATCAATTCCCAAAATAGCGATGTCGGCGAAAGCAGCACCCGCCTGGAAGCGGCCATCCAGGGTGAAGCGGTTGATATTAGTTTTAATGTCAAATATTTGCTCGACTGTTTGCCGGCGGTGGCGAGCGACAGCGTCCACCTGCAGTTCAACGGCAAAACCCGGCCGATTTTGGTGTCCGGGGTGGGCGATCCCTCTTTCAGTTATTTAATCATGCCGCTCAATCGCTAAAATGAAAGAAGTCGGGCTGTTTTTAGGGAAATTTCGCGATCTCAAAGTCGCGGACGCCGACCTGAAACAAGACTTAAGCGATATAATTTTTAATCAACTCGGGATTAAATTAAAACCGAGCGATTTTAATCTTTCCGGTGACGTGGTTTATCTCCAAGCCGCGCCGATTATCAAGAGTGAAATTTTGATTAACCGGGTCAAAATCCTGGCCGCCCTCGGCCGCAAGCTCGAGAAAATTATCTAGTTTGGAAATCGACGCTTTGCTCGGCTTGGTTGCGGACCGAATCATAGACGACCACGCGCAACTGGTTAAGATCTTGCGGATTATCTAAGTCCTCTGGTATAAAAGAGAAAACGAATGGCTCCTTCCTCGTTGAACCGAGAAATTGATTATTAACGAACACGTCCACTTGCGCCAGCGGCCAGCGGCCGCGGTAATCTAACTCGACATTAATTTTAGCAGCCGCGCCGTAGCTCCCATTGCTCGTGGGTGAAGTCAGGCTAAAATTTGGCCCGGCGCCCGGCAGGTGCACATCATCGGTGGCGGTCGGTAGATCCGCTTCGGTTTGTTCTTTGATATTTTGACTCGCTGCCCAGACCCGAATCGGCGGTTCCCAAAGTTTAAATTGCGAGTCATCGGTCCGGCCCAGCCAATAGAGAATCGAGTGAATTTGAGTGAGCACATGTTCTTCTTTGGTTTCTTCCGGGGTATTGTCGGTCGCTAATTTCCCCGAGATTTTATCAATGAAATAATTTTTGCCGCCTTGCCAGAAGCCGCGGTGGACTGGTGGCAGGTCGAGACTTGTCTCAAGCGGCGGCGTGAATGTTTCCACCGGTACGGTTTTTAAGGCCTCGGCCATGAAGGCGTGCCAGAGCGGCGCCACAATGAAGCCGGCCACCTTCTTCTCCATCGGGGTGTTGTCATTGTTGCCGACCCAGGCGCCGGCGACGATGCTCGGCGTATAGCCCAAAACCCAAGCATCTTTGTAATCATTGGTGGTGCCGGTTTTGGCGGCGACTTGGCGGTTCGGGAAAGTGAGCGGCGAGTTAATGGCGAAGGTGGGCACGCGCGCTTCATTATCCGATAGAATATTCGAAATTAAGCGGGCGGTGTTTATCGGTAACACCTGACGGCTGGCGGGCGTGAATTCTTCTAAAACCTGGCCCTCATCGTCTTCAATTTTAAGAATACTGGCGTAAGGATTTCTGGCGCCCTCGTTGGCGAAGACGCCGTAGGCGCTCGTCAAGTCAAGCAGGGAGACTTCGCCGCCGCCCAAGACCAAGGTCAGGCCGTATTGGCCCGGCTTGCCCAAGCTCTCGATCCCCAGGTCTCGGGCGAGCTTCAGGACATCGGCTAGACCGGCCAAGTACAAAACTTTAATTGAGGGAATATTAATAGATTGGGCCAAGGCGTGGCGCAAATCAATCGGCCCCCGATACTTATCGTCATAATTGGTTGGTTTATAACAATTGGCAGCCCGCTCGGCACAAGTCGTATCAAATTGGGTTGGCAGATCAAACAACATTGTTTCCGGAGCATAACCTTTATTGAAAGCTTGCGCGTAGACAATCGGTTTAAACGAGGAGCCCGGCTGGCGGTGAGCGGTCGTGATGTTAAAATTACCCTCGTTGGTGATGTCAAAGTAGTCTCGGGAACCGACCATCACCAGAATCTGGCCCGTTTTTGGGTCAATGGCCACCAGGCCGGCGTTGCCGGCGTTGAATTTGGTCTGGTTTTCTTCACCGTATTTCTTAACAATTTCTTCGGCCTTTTGTTCCAATGGCCAGTTGAGCGTGGTTGTCACCTTGAAGCCCTTGGTGAGCAGCGCCTCACGGCCGTACTTTTCTTCCAGATAACTTCTGACGAATTCCACAAAGTGCGGCGCCTTAATGCCGCGCTCGCTGCGCGGGGCGAAGCTGACCTTCTCCGCCTCGGCCGCTTTAGCTTCCTCATCTGTGATAAAACCAAGCTCGCCCATTCTTTTTAAGACCAAGTTTTTGCGATCTTCCAGTCGATCACGATGACTGCCGTACGGCGAGTAGAAAGTTGGCGCTTGGGGCAGGGCGGCGAGGTAGGCGGCTTCGGCGAGTGTTACTTCACTGGCTGGCTTTTGGAAGAAACTTTGAGCCGCTTCTTCAATGCCATAAATATTGCCGCCGTAAGGCGTTTCGTTGAGATAAAGGCCCAAGATTTGCTCTTTGGTCATCGCCCGCTCGATTTTCAACGCCAGGACCACTTCTTTCAACTTCCGCGTAATCTTTTTGTCTTGAGTTAGAAGCGAGTTTTTAATCAATTGCTGGGTGATCGTCGAACCGCCCTGGCCGAGCGAGCCTTGACGTAGCCGGAGATTGACCAGGATGGCCCGCAAGATGGCCTTGGGCTCAATCCCGTGGTGGTGGTAGAACTCGGCGTCTTCGATCGCCACTGTGGCGTTCTTGATGTTTTTAGAAATCTCCTCGAAGGGGACGACTTGCCGTTTAACATTCTCATGAATGTCATAGAGCAAAATTTTGCCGGTCCGGTCATAAATTTTGGTGGACTCGGTCACTTGCCGCTCGCTGAAGGTATTGAAGTCCGGAATCGGCAGACTGACCAACCACAGCGTCAAAATGCCGGCGCCAAAAAACCCGAGCGTCAGTACCAGCAAAACAATCTTTACCCCCCAGTGCCGCCAAAATTTCCGCCACTTAATTTTCATCCCAACACTCTAACACAGGTAGCTAAGAAGATTAAGGCATGCTAAGATAACGGCATGAGGAAATCCGCCTACACTTTTCGGGTAATGATTGAGCCGGACGGTAAAGGGTATCACGGCTTTGTCCCGCTCTTGCCGGGGGTCCATACTTACGGTAAAAATTTTAAGGAGACCAGAAACCGCCTTGACGAAGCCGTTAAGTGCCACCTTCAAGGTTTACTCAAAGATCGAGAGGCTATCCCCCAAGAGTCCGAGGCTCTCGAGATTGTTACCACCATTTCTGATCGCGAGCTTGGTATGGCGAGCCGCTATGCCTAAACTGCCGGTCATCAGGACGCGACAATTGATTGAGGTGCTTCGCAAATTAGGTTTTTACAAACACCACCAGGTTGGTAGCCACGCTCAATTTAAGAATTTTTCGGGTCAGAGAATTACTGTTATTATTCACAGTCGTGATCAAGTCGGGCGGAAAACCCTGAAGGGAATCATTACCGATTTACATCTGACGGTTGAGGAGTTTATTGGTTTGCTTTAGTATATTTTATGGAACTAACTCGGCGGTTTGAATATTTATTAGCTATGTTACAATAGAGCCACAACTGAATATGGCCTAAACCTCGCCACTGGCGAGGCATGGCATGAAATCGCGACGAACATGGAAAACCCATCATTAGGGCGTTCGTCGCGTTATATCGGGAAACCGGTATAGGACCGCAAGGTCTCCTAGTGGTGGGCTTTCTGCCGCTAGGGCGTATCAAGCGCGACGGATATGCCCAAACATCAACTTAAAACCAATGTAATTTATTGCGGAGACAATCTGCAGATGTTAAAAGAAGTCCCCGATGAGTCGGTGGATTTAATTTACATTGATCCGCCGTTCAACAGTAACCGCAATTACGAGGTCTTTTGGGGAGATGTTCAAGAAAAAAGGGCATTTGAAGATCGCTTTGGCGACGTCGACGCTTACATCCAATACATGAGACCACGCGTTTTGGAACTTTATCGCGTCCTCAAGCCGACAGGCAGTTTCTATTACCACTGCGACTGGTATGCTAGTCATTATGTTAAACTAATGCTGGACCAGATTTTCAACTTTAACAATTTTCAAAATGAGATTGTGTGGGCTTATCGTACCGGCGGAGCAACAAAGAAAAGATGGGCCAGAAAACACGACACGATTTTCTTTTATACAAAATCGCAAAAATATACTTTTAATTTCCAGCTTGAGCGTATTTACTATGGAAAACCGTTCTTTTCTCCGAAGCAAGACGAACAAGGACGATGGTATGCAGATGTTATTGTCAGGGACGTTTGGGACATTCCAGCCGTTATCAATATTTCAAAAGAACGTCTCGGTTATCCAACCCAAAAACCACTTGCGTTGCTTGAGAGAATAATTAGTGCCAGTAGCCAGAAAGACGATGTCGTTCTAGATGCTTTCTGTGGTTGCGGGACCGCTCTGGTAGCTTCTCACAAACTAGGTCGAAAATGGATTGGCATTGATATTTCACCAACAGCGTGCCGTGTCATGGCGCAACGGCTCTGGGACGAGTTCAGATTGGAGGAGGGCAAAGATTTTATGCTTAGCGATATGCCACGGAGCGAAGCCGACTTGATGCAACTCCCGCCGTTTGAATTCCAAAATTGGGCTTGCGTTGCCCTTGGCGCCATACCTAATCGGGTCAAGGTTGGTGATTATGGGATTGACGGCAAGCTTTACCCGATTGAGCGAGAGAAGGGCAAAAGCGACGAGAAGGGATTGTTTGGCGATTTCCAAACTGCTATTAGGCGAGACGGCCGGAGGAAGGGTTATTTCGTTTCCTTTGATTTCACCGAGGACGCTATCAGAGAAATAAAACGTCTCGACAAAGAGGGCCAAATTGAAATTATTCCCATAACCGTTAAGGAATTATTGAAGAAAGAAGAACTTGCCGTATGATTGTGGGTTAGGTTCGTTATATCATAGTCAGGTTTGGAAGTCAAGGCGAAATAGGGAGCTTGCATAGGTTTGGAGGATTTGGTAGGATAAAGCTATGGATTCTGAGCTTCTGCCCATTGGGGAAACCGCTAAGTTGTTGAGGGTGTCGATTGATACTTTACGGCGCTGGGATAAAAGCGGTCGGTTGGAGTCTTTGAGGGAATCACCCGCCGGCCATCGCTATTATTGGCGCCAAGAGATTGAGGCCCAAGAATGGGTCGTTAGGGGATCCAAAATCTCTGAAGCTTACTATTGCTCCAACAGTGCCGTCTTCCAAGCCCGGCTAATGACCCTGCAAACTAAGTTGGAAAAGGTCGAAGACAAAAACTTGAGGGAAATTTCTCCGCTCATTGTGGCGGTGGCCGGCGAGATCGGAAATAATTCCTTTGATCACAACTTGGGTAATTGGCCGGATGTCGCTGGCGTCTTTTTTGGCTATAATCTTAGCAAGCGCCGGATAGTTTTGGCCGACCGAGGCCAAGGGGTCTTGAAGACCCTTAAACAAACTCTCCCAGAACTTAAAAACGACGACGAGGCTTTAAGGGTCGCTTTCACCAAGGTGATATCTGGCCGGGCGCCGGAGTCCAGAGGTAACGGTCTGAAATTTGTGAGAGAGGTTATGATTAAATATCCACTGCGACTGACATTCCGGACGGGGGAGGCGGGGTTGGAACTAAAACCGGGAGACAAGGATTTGGTCATTAAAAAAGTTAAGCCAGCTTTTAGGGGTTGTCTGGCGGTTATTAAATTTTAATTTTATGAAGATTGAGCTGAAAAAATTTGGGACAATGCTTGTTTCGCGCCAAGCCGGCCGAGAAGCGTATGCCGCTTTTGCCCCCTCGCTCCGGGAGGCGGGAAGGGCCGAACCAATCGAGGTGGACTTTTCCGGCGTGATTACCTTCTCGCCCTCTTGGGGCGATGAATTCTTGCGTCCACTGGCGGAGAATTATGGTGATCGGCTGGAATTACTAGAAAGCGACAATCTTTCGGTGCTTGCCAGCCTAGATATTCTTAAAAAGACAAATGCGGTAAACTTAGAAAGATGAATGACGAACTTTTAACCCGCGGGATTGAGCGGATTTATCCGTCAAAAGAGGCGCTGGAGAAAGTGCTAGCGACCGGGAAGAAATTAAAAATTTACTTCGGGATTGATCCGACCGGGCCGCTTCACATTGGCCATGGCGCAAACTTGCTTAAATTGCGGGAGTTTCAAGACGTCGGTCACGAAATAATTATTTTGATCGGTGACTTTACCGCAATGATCGGGGACCCGACGGACAAAATGGCGGCGCGGGTGAAGTTGAGTCAGGAGCAGGTGAAGGAAAATTTTAAAAATTACCAAGACCAGATTAGCAAAATTCTTGACCCAGAGAAGACTAAATTCAAGTTTAACAGTGAGTGGTTAAATAAACTTAGCCTTGACCGGATACTTGAACTTTCTTCTGAATTTACGGCTGGTCAGATGTTTGAACGGGACATGTTTCAAGAAAGGGTTAAACATGAAAAGCCCATTTATCTCCACGAGTTTCTCTACCCCTTGATGCAAGCGTATGACGCGGTAATGTTGGATGTGGATGTCCAAATTGGCGGCAACGATCAGACGTTTAATATGTTGGCTGGCCGGACCTTGATGCGCAAATTGAAAAATAAAGAAAAGTTTGTCATCGCCACCAAGCTTTTGGTTGATCCGACGGGCAAGAAAATGGGCAAGACCGAAGGCAATATGGTAACGCTTGATGAGACGCCGGCCGAGATGTATGGCCAGGTAATGAGTTGGCCGGATTCTTTATTGTCACTCGCCTTTGAAATTTGTACCCGTTTGTCCCTCGACAAGCTCGGGGCCTCGGCCGCTAGCGATCCCAAAGCCGCCAAGATGAAACTCGCCCGCGAGATTGTGCGCCTCTATCATGATGAAAAAAAATCAGTGGAAGCCGAAACCGATTTCATTGCTAAGTTTCAAAAGAAAGAAGCGCCGGAAGCGCCGGAAGAAATTGCCGCCCAAGCGGGGGAGAAGTTGGCTGACGTCTTGCTCCACGCCGGCGCCGTTAAGTCCAAGAGCGACTTCCGGCGCTTAATCAAGGACGGCGCCGTCCACAATTTGGACGGCGCCGTGATCACCGATCCCGATTTTGTGGTTACCAAGGATTTACGTTTAAAGCTTGGCAAACACCGGTTTTTCTTACTCGTCCTCTTCTGATTCTAAACCGAGACCTTCTTCCTCGCTGTCCTCGCTCAAAATACCGGGCTCCTCTTCATCCAAACCCTCCTCCAATTCGTCTTCGTTTAAGACGTCATCCATATTTATAGCTTAAGGTGGTTACGACCTTTTAATTGATAAATTTTGGGACGCTACAGTTTTATCACACTGATATTATTTTGCAATCTTTTAACGAGCGAACTGTGGATAACATTTTTGTGGTACAATAATTGAAGTAAGTGCGCGGCGGTCGCGCATTTCTTGTTCTTTCCAGAAAGGGACGGTGCAACGATGTGGTGGCTTATGGTTTTAACGACCCTGGCGCCTCAATTCTTGTTGAGTCCTTGTGATTTTGGTGAGAGGGTGGAGATTGGGCGTCAGATTTCGGTTCCGGGATTTGAGTTGAATTATGGTGCTGGCTCGGATGGTTGCGGCGAATCTTACGGTACTTTGCGTCTTATTATGTCGGAACGTTTTGATCGACAGACTCAATTTTTCACCGTCGATCCAGCTAATACCAGTGAATGGACTTGGCACATCATGGTTTGGGGAACCTTAGGCGCCCCAGGCCGGCCGCTGGAATTCAGGGACAGTCTCCGTTTATTCCGCCGCGAGGTGGAGTTGGCCCAATCTTTCAGGGTGGTCTCCGACCCTTCTGGGTTCAGTTACCTAGCGGGCCTTTGGGCGATGCCAGCCATGGTCGAAGGGGTTGAAATGTCTTACCGAGAATTTGCCGACTTCGCCCTGCCGCCCGCTCGCTGGTTCACTTTAGACCTCACTCTGTCCGGCTCGTTTGGCTCGGACGCTCTGGCCGATTGGCGCGGCGCGGCGTTTGTGCCCGAACCATCGTCTCTCTGGCTCGTTTTAGTGTTGGTCTGTCTCTGGCGGCGCTAGAGCCCCGACCCTTGCTGGTGCCCATCGGGGGCGCCAGCTTTTTGTTTCAAAGAAAATTTAGTTTGAGCGAGGGCGGTGAGGCCAATCGCAATGGCGTCAAACTCATCATCGTGTTTTGGTCTTTTTTCTAATTTAATTAATTTTGGCACCATGGTCATAACTTGATTCTTGGTGGCCTTGCCGTACCCGCAGATGGCACTCTTCACTTGCAGGGGGGTGAACTCGGTGATCGATACTCGTCGCGCGGCCGCGACATAGATCAGCATCCCGCGCACCTCGCTCACCTTACTTGCTGTTTTTTGGTTGGTGGTAAAAAATAGTTTCTCCAGGGCGAAGATGTCCGGTTGATGTTTCTTGAGACTTTGATCTAGTTTCTCGCCTAATTGCCGGAGACGTTCTTCGAACGGCAATTTGGCCGAAGTCTGCCAACAATCGGAGAAAACCAATTTCTCTTTGCCGTTTTCTTGGTCAATCAGAGCAATGCCCAATCGTTCAAACCCCGGATCAATCGCGAGCACCCTCATGCGGCGTTGGTAAAAATATTTTTAACATCGTCGTGTTCCTCAAGTTCGACGAGCAGATTATCCAGCTGGGTTTTTTCGGTCGCGGCGATCGCGGTGGGGGCTTTGGCTTGCCAACCCGCCTCGGTTTTTTGGAAGGCCCAAAGCGCCGCGCCGGGTGCGGCGAGATTGGCACCATTCTTGTCCAGCAAATGTTTAATTTCTTGCGCCGTGCGATTTTTGTTGTCAGTCAGAGCTTCAATCACCAAGGCCGAACCGCCGGGGCCATAGGCCTCATAGATAATTTCTTCTAGATTACCACCGGCGCCGGCGGCATTTTTGATTGCCCGTTCAACATTGTCATTTGGCATATTGGCGACGCGCGCTTTCTCAATCGCCCGGCGCAAGCCAGGCGCGTTTTTATCCCCGCCTGATTTTTCGGCCTCAATCGTGATACTTTTAGCCAGCAGGCCGAAAAGTTTGCTTTTTTTGGCGTCCGCCGCGCCTTTTTTGTGTTTAATTTGCGACCACTTGTTGTGTCCGGACATGATTTAAATTAATTTTTTCTGCTTATTTTTTGGGTAATCAAACCCCAGATGATCGTAAGCTTTCCCGGTCGCTACCCGCCCGCGCGGCGTCCGTTCCAAGAAACCAAGTTGAATCAGAAATGGTTCATGCACTTCTTCAATGGTCGCTTCTTCTTCGGCGGTGGCGGCGGCCAACGTGCCGATGCCCACCGGGCCGCCGCCGAACTTCTCGATCAAGGTCGTTAAGACGCGGCGGTCGGCGGCGGTCAGGCCCAATTCGTCAACTCCTAACAAATCGAGCGTCTTTTTCACCGCTTGGCGATCCAGAACGGTTTTGTGGACCTGAACGAAGTCGCGGCAACGTTTCAGGAAGTGGTTGGCGATCCGCGGCGTGAATCGGCTCCGAGCGGCGATCTCTCGGGCCGCCGGCGCGTCGGCTTTAATCTTCATAATTTTGGCTGACCGTTCCACAATGGTCCGGATCTCGTCCTCGGTGTAAAAGTCAAGCCGAAAGGTGCCGCCCGAAAAGCGCGAGCGGAGCGGCGCCGAGAGCAGGGCGATCCGGGTAGTGGCCGCCACCAAGGTAAACGGCGGCAAATCAAGCTGGATGACGCGCGCGCCGGGGCCTTTGCCAATGATGATATTTAATGTGCCCGATTCCATCGCTGGGTACAAAACTTCTTCAATCAACTTGTTTAACCGGTGCACTTCATCAATAAACAAAATGTCGCCCGCCGTCAGATTGGTGAGAATCGAAGCCAGGTCGCCCACCTTCTCAATCGCCGGGCCGGAAGTCACTTTAATCGGCGCTCCCATTTCTTTGGCCACCAAATAGGCGAGCGTGGTCTTGCCAAGCCCGGGCGGGCCGTAGAAGAGCAAATGTTCGGCCGGATGGGAGCGCTCCTTGGCGGCCTGAAGCAAAATCCGCAAATTATCTTTAATATTTTGCTGGCCGATATACTCGTCCCACAAAGTCGGCCGCAAGGCGCTGTCTAGATACCAATCGTTTTCTTTTGTTAATTCGCTTGACATAAAATTGTTTCTATGCTAGGCTTCTCTGGTCAAGGACATGAATCTCTAAGCAACTAAGCTTCCGGGCTTAATCGGGTTTAACCAAAAGGGTGAGTTGGTCTTCGGCCTTACGGCGGATTGCTCGCTCATACCTTGCGGTTTCGCCTAACTTTTAATGTAATATTAGAAGGTTTGCTTAGAGGTTCATGCTCTGGACCTCGCTTGAAAAGGCCTAAATTACTTCCTCATTGATATCAACCACCCGCCCGAGTTCTTCGAGCGAGGTGACGCCGGCCAAAACTTTGAGGATGCCATCTTGGCGCATGTCGAGAATGCCTTGCGGAATGGCGGCGCGGCGGATCTCACGTTCGTTGGGGTTGGTGGCCATGAGCGCCGCCACGGCGTCATCAATCAGAACGGCTTCGAAGATACCAAGTCGGCCGCGATAACCGGTGTGATAACATTTATCACAGCCGGCCGCGCGCCAGATTTGCCCGCCGGCGGCGAGGACCAAGTCGGGACGTTTCTTTTTTATGCTTTCTACCACTTCAGCCAATAATTTCTTCTCTTCGGTTGACGGCGCGTCCGCTTTTTTGCAATCCGGACACAAGACGCGGACCAAGCGCTGGGCCATGGCGATATTCAAGGCCGACTCGATGATTTTGGGATTAATCTCAAGATCAATCAAGCGCGGAATAGTGCCGGCGGCGTTATTGGTGTGGAGAGTGGAGAAGACGAGGTGGCCGGTGAGCGAGGAATTGATGGCAATTTTGGCCGTTTCTTTGTCGCGGATTTCGCCGACCATGATGATGTCCGGATCTTGACGCAAGGCGCTGCGCAGGCCGGTCAAGAAGGTGTAATTTTTCTCCGGATTGACTTGCGTTTGGTTGACGCCTTTTAGATGATACTCGATCGGATCTTCAATCGTGATAATTTTGTTTTCGTTGTTGCTGACCCGGCGCAAGAAGGCGTAGAGCGTCGTCGTTTTGCCCGAGCCGGTCGGGCCGGTCAGGAGGACCATGCCGTTCGGCTTATTAATCTCGCGCTCGACGATTTTGAAAAGTTGCGGCTCGATCCCCAAAGTGGCAAACGAGACTTCAATCGCTTTCGGATTAAGCAAACGCAAAACAATCGATTCGCCGTAGGCGCCCGGCAAGATCGAAGTCCGGATTTCGATGTCGTTACCACTCAAATGAATACTGAAACGTCCGTCTTGGGCGGTACTTTGAATGTTCAATTTCAAACCGGAGACCAACTTAATCCGCGAGAGCAGGTGGCGATACAATTTATTGTCCAGAAAAGTAATATCGTGGAGCACGCCATCCAATCGGTAACGTAGACGCACTTCTTCTACTTGCGGCTCGATGTGGATATCAGAGGCAAACGTGATAATGCCGCCGGCCAAAATAATTTCGAGCAAACTCGAGATGCCACCCTCTTTCAAAGCCACGGCGCTCTCACGTTCAAGTAGAGCTTTGAGACTCTGGGCGTCTTTCATCTGGCCGACAAAACGACTGATGTCCTCGTCGGAGATATCAATCGCGCCGACCTCCGTTTTGGTGGACTTAGAAATTTCCGGATAACGTTCCCAGGCCCGGGCCAGGCTGGCTTCCGAGCCGAGATAGGCATTAACGGTAAAGTTTTTTTCTCCAAGCGCTTTCAAAACCGCTTGGGTTTTCGGATTAGCCGGCGCCAAGACGACGACGAACAAATTTTTGCCCGTAATTTTGAAGGCGGCGACTTTGGCCTCGCGCGCCTCGGCCTCGGGGATCAAGCGGAGCGCGTCGGTGTTGATGGCAAACTTCGAGAGGTCAATGTAGGGGAGCGAATACTTGGTGGCGAGCACCGAAGCCAACCCTTCGGCCTCGTGGCTGTAGAGCTCATCCACCTTCTTCAACTCCGTTTCATTGAACTCGAGCATTGATAGTCAAAGTCTAGCGCCGAATCGCTATCCACACTAGGGGTTGACAAAAAAGGTGTATATGATATAATGGGTAAAGAAGGAGGTGCTAATATGGGCACTTTGAAAATAGCGGTTTTGACGGCCAGTTTGCTGGCGTTCCTGGGTTTATTGGGGGGCGGGGATTGCGAGATCAACATCGATCGCGGCGGCTACGGGTATGTGCCCGTGGTCTATGAGTATGTCGATTACGGGTATGGCTACTACGATCCGTACGGATACGACTGTTGGGATTACTGTTACTGAAAGGAGACAGAGCCATGAAAAAGTTCTTGTGCATCTTGGCCGTATTGATGTGTGCGGCACCAACGTTCGCGCGTGGACGGTGCGGTGGGTATTACTCACCCCGACCGGTACGGGTCTATCGTTCCTACTATCATCGGTATCGGCCAGTGCCGGTCTACCGGACGTACTATCCGCCGCGGTATTACGCGCCGCCCATGTACTATTCGGCGCCCACGTACTACGTCCCGCCGCCGATTTACGATCGGCCAGCGCCAACTACCACCAGACCGGCACCAGTCGTTAACTTGCAATTCCCGCCGGGCTTTGTGGAAACTGGTCGCCGCTATCACAAGCACGGTGGCGACGTCGGTCAGATTGACTGGGTCAAAGGCCGAATCGGCGACCACAAGGTCAAGCTCGAATTCAACTCCGATGGCACGATCCAGGATCGAGAAGACGACTGAAGCCCGGAGAAGACGCCGGCATTTGTGAAGCGCGGACTACCACGACGGTAGAACGCGCTTTTTTTATGCTAAAATCTCACTATGCCTCTGGCGAAAAGTTTAGCAGAAACCGCTAAGTTGGCGGCGGAGTTCACCGCCGCGCTCCGACCGAGCGAGGTGGGCGCCACCATCGTCGGCCTCTACGGCGATCTCGGTTCGGGCAAAACCGTTTTTGCCCAAGCGGTGGCTAAGCAACTCGGAGTCAACGAAGTGGTAACGAGCCCAACCTTCGTCATCGAGAAGGTCTATCGTTTGCCCGGCGAGGCCAAATGGTGGCGACACCTGATCCACATTGACGCTTATCGGTTGAAGAACGTCAGCGAGATGCTCGACCTCGGTTGGACGGAGATTGCGGGCGATGTTTCCAACTTGATTCTGATCGAATGGGCCGATCGAATTGAAAAAATTCTCCCGCCCCAGACCCGAAAAATCTTTTTCAAATTTATTGATGAAACCACCAGAGAAATTAGGGTTGCCTAATTTGCCAATGCCGTGCTATACTCCGAGTGTGAATAAAGTAATGATCCAAAACAAAATTACCTCGCTGGAAGCCGAGTTCGCCCTGCTAAAGAAAGCGGTTACACCCCAGCCGGATTTTAATGTTGATGAATCAAACTGGAAAAAGCTGAAGCCGTCACTCAAACGCGCCCGAGCCAAAACCTACCGGAGAGTATATGGATAGGTCGTCGGTATTTCTAGACACCAGCGTCCTCGTCGCGGCACTGTTGTCGGATACCGGCGGCTCATCTTATCTCCTGACCGTTCTCAAAGATAAATTTACTTTTCACACAAACGGATATGTTCTCGCTGAACTTGAGCATGTCCTCGACTCCAAATTTGCTCGACAGGCTGTTCTGTACACCAAACTCTTTTTGATTTTGGGAGTAGCTAAAGTGGTGGTGTGGCCTTACCCGCCCAAGCCTAGTCTCATACCCCTAAAGAAGATTATCTCCGAGAAAGATGCGCCTATTTTGGCCGGGGCTTTAGCGGGGAGCGATTATTTGCTGACGCTGGATAATGAATTCTTTAATGATCGAGTGGTGACTTATGCTCGGCAAAGAAAACTTGAGATTGTTAAACCAAAAGATTTAATTTGAGAACGACAAGGTTACCCATGAAGCAAGCAAACTTAATCTGGAGAATGGTCCTCGTGGTTTTAGTAGGGCTGGCAGTGTTTGGTTTAAGTTTTTTGGATAGCTCCACGATGATTTTTGTGGTTGGACCAATGGCGGCGATCGTGATGGGAATATTTCTTCTTTTGAATTATCTAAGGGGAGTTAAAACCGGAAGAATTATGGATACTAGTTTTTATGGCGTAATTATCAGAAAGAAAACTGAGCGAACCCATTTCTTTATTGAATTGATCCTTTGTTTGATCTTTGGGGCGGTGTTTATACTCGTTGGTTTTTTCGCTTTGTTAAAATGACTTGTTATGTCAACCAAACCACCAGAGAAATTAGTTTTGCTTGATGCTCATGCGATTTTGCATCGGGCGTATCACGCCTTGCCGGAGTTTGTGTCGGCGAAGGGCGAGCCGACCGGCGGCTTGTACGGTTTGGCGGCGATGTTGGTCAAAATTATCAATGACTTGAAGCCCGATTACTTGGCGGCTTGTTACGATTTGGCCGAGACGACCTTCCGCAAGCAGATTTACGACGGTTACAAATCGGGCCGGGCCAAGGCCGACCTGGCGCTGGTGGCCCAAATGATTCGCTCGCGCGATGTCTTCGCCGCTTTTAATATTCCAATCTACGACAAAGTCGGTTTCGAAGCGGATGATATTATCGGCACGGTCGTGGAGCAGATGAAGAAACGTAAAAATTTACAAATCATCATTGCCTCCGGCGATATGGACACGTTACAGTTGGTGGAAGATAAAAAAGTCGTGGTTTATACGCTCAAGAAGGGAATCAACGACACCATTCTCTATGACGAAAAGAAAGTCGAGGAACGTTATGGCTTTGGCCCCAAACTCTTGCCCGATTTCAAGGGCCTGGCCGGTGATCAGTCCGACAACATCATCGGTATCCACGGCATTGGCGAGAAGACTGCGACCGACTTGATTCAAAAATTTGGGACACTGGAGCAAATGTACCAGAAGTTGAAACCGAGCGATGTTAAAGAGCGGGTTTATAAATTGTTGACCGAGGGTGAGGAAGAGGCACTCTTCTCCAAAACGTTGGCCGTCATCCGGCGCGACGCGCCGGTGAAATTTGAACTGCCCGCCGAGAAGTGGCGCGAGGGCGTGGACTTGGCCGTGATTGATAAATTGTTTACGGAACTCGAATTCCGAACGATGACGGCGCGGGTCAAAGCGGCGATAGAGGGCGCGCCGATCATTTCTTCAACATCGGATGTTGAAGAAGTATCCGAAGCACTCAAGATCGCCTTCTGGCTCTTAAATTCGGAAATTACTAATCCGGCGACGGGGGACATTTTACGGTTTACGAACTCGAAAAGTTTCAAAGAGGCCGAGGATAAGTTGCTCGCCGCCATCAAGAAAAATAATTTGGAAAAAGTTTATCAGGAGATTGAATTGCCGCTCATTCCGATTCTTGAGCGCGCCGAATGTCACGGCATTCTGGTTGATGTCGCTTATTTGAAAAAATTATCGAAAGAATATCACGCGCGGTTGAAAAAACTGGAAGAAAAAATTTACAAACTGGCCGGGGGCGAGTTCAATATCAATTCGCCGAGGCAGTTGGGCGAGATTTTATTCGATCAGCTGACGTTGAATGTCAAAGGCTTGAAGAAGACCGCCGGCGGCGCTCGCTCGACCCGCGAGTCGGAGCTTTTGAAGTTAAAAGATTCGCACCCAATTATTGAGGAGATTCTCTCTCATCGCGAACTGCAGAAATTACTCTCCACTTACGTTGACACGATTCCCGCCGCGGCTGATAAGGAGAATCGTCTGCACACCAAACTCCATCAAACTGGCGCCGCCACCGGCCGAATGTCCTCGTCTAATCCCAATTTGCAAAATATTCCAGCTAGTGCCATTTTTGGCCAAGAAATCCGCCGCGCCTTCCTCGCCACACCCGGCTTTAAGTGGGCGGCGTTCGATTATTCGCAAATTGAAATGCGAGTGCTCGCGATGCTCTCCGGCGACTCGGCGCTCTCGCGGATTTTCCAATCCGGCGAAGATGTCCACACCGCCGTGGCGATGCGAGTGTTTAAGGTGGCGGAACCAGATGTGACCCGCGAGATGCGCCGCCGGGCCAAGGTGATCAACTTCGGCATTATCTACGGCATGGGCGTCTCGGCCTTACAACGTAATCTTGGTTCCGACCGCGTCACCGCTCAAGAATTTTACAACAGTTACTTTGCCGCCTTCCCCAAGATTAAGAATTACTTCACTCAAACGATTACCCAAGCGAAAAAGTCAGGCTATACCGAAACTTTCTTCGGCCGCCGACGTTATTTGCCTGGGCTTAAATCAGCTTTGCCGCAAATTAAAGCGATGAACGAGCGGATGGCGATGAACGCGCCGCTCCAGGGTACGGCCGCCGACATCGTCAAGTTGGCGATGATTAATATTGATAAATTGATTGAGGCCAAAGACTGGCAAAACCAAGTTTACCTGCTTTTGCAGGTCCACGACGAGCTAATCTACGAAATTGCCGACGCTCTCGTCGCCGAAGCGGCGCCGCTCATCAAATCAGCCATGGAAGCCGTCGTTTCCGGCGAAGTCCCGATTCTTGCCCATACTGCGATTGGCGATAATTGGGCGGAGGCCAAGTAATTATTTCACCAAACCTTCAGCGATATATTTTTTGATCAGCGATTGATAGGGGATATCGATTTCGTTGGCTTCTTCTTTAATTCGCGAAAGCAGATATTGCGGCAGGCGAATGGAGATCGAACGGGACGAGGGTTTGAGATTGGGGAAGGCGGCACGCCCGAAGTCGCTCGGCTCGAAGTGGCGGCTCAAATCCAAGCCTGACCAGAACTGCCGCTCGGCTTTTTCGCTTTTAAATTTTGGCACCTTAATTTTCTTTTCCATATAATTTTCGTTCTTTTTTGTTTAAATCTCGGCCCGAGATAATTCTAATTTTGCTGTTTCTCACTGTGAAGGCGATAAAAAGTAGGCGGGCCTTCTTGGTCATGCCAATGAGCAGATAACGCGCCTCATGGCCAGAATGGAGGATATCTTGAGCCAATCGCTTGCGAGAGTCAAAAAATACCTCCTCGCACTCCTCATCGCTGACGCCGTGAGCCTTAAAGTGCTTGCCCTGGTTGCCTTGATCCCACTCAAATTTCTCCGGTTCCGGCCAAATCGTCATCCTGTATATACTATTCTATACACTTAACAATGTCAAATCAATGAAATAGCCACCGACCTTGACAGAAAAGCCGTTTGGGTGTATACTCGCTAATGGATACCTTGAAATGGC
>CAZJJW010000001.1:51351-54932 GCA_964546425.1 uncultured Candidatus Saccharibacteria bacterium
CGCAAACAGGTCTCTGCTTCTTGAAGAGTCGGAAGTTCGGTCAAGAAAGGAGTTTAAGATGCGGTTCCAAAGTTGCTCGTTGGGATAAGCCACCCCAGCGAGGGGCAGGACAAGCCGGTTGGCCACCGAGTTGCGGGTCGCTGGGTGTGATCCAGTTACACCGCGTAAAAACTAGAGGGCGCTTCCAGCAAGGGAGCGCTCTTTCTTTTTGTCTAAAAATTATGTGCTAGAATACGCCCATGTCAGATACTTGTATTATTCATAATTTGTTGGTAGGGTAAGGGCATGGAAAAGCCGCTTAAACAACTAAACTTTACCGTTCAGATTTTTAAAGAAGGCAAAACTTACGTGGCTCACAACCCCGAACTTGATGTTGCCAGTTGCGGCAAAACGATTGATCAAGCCAAGGTTAATTTGCGTGAGGCCTTGCTCGGCTTTTTAGAATCGGCCAAAAAGCTCGGCACTTTGGAAGAAATTTTAGAAGAAGCCGGCTACATCCATAAGAATAATCAGTGGATTGAACCAGCACTTGTCTTAACGGGGCGGTTGTCATTGGTCGGCTAGCATGCCCAAACTCTCGCCGGTTCATTATCGTAAGCTGGTGAGAGTTTTCGAACGCAAGGGCTTTACCCTCGATCGCACCGAAGGTGATCACTTAATTTACATTAAGGTTGGCATCAAGCGGCCGGTTGTTATCCCTAAGTATCCGGCCGTGCCAGTTTTTATCATCGGTAACAATCTAAAGACCGCCAATATTTCTCGATCGGAGTATTTTCGCCTGTTAAAATAGCCTCTGCTTTTTGTGCTAAGATATTGAAATGAGCGAGTACTATGGTGGCAAGCGGAAGAAGAATTTGTTTGATCCTAAATCGAAGGAGCCATTTCGGTTGAGTCGGTCTAAATTGGAGCTGTTTTTGAATTGCCCCAGATGCTTTTATCTCGACCGGCGGCTGGGCGTCGCCCAGCCGCCGGGCTTCCCTTTCAATCTGAACTCGGCCGTTGATCATCTGTTGAAAAAAGAATTCGACATTCATCGCGCCAAGGGCGAACCACATCCGTTGATGAAGCAGTATGGCATTGACGCGGTGCCGTTTGCGCACCAGGATTTGAATCAGTGGCGAGAAAATTTCGTGGGCGTGCAGTATCATCACCAGCCCACTAATCTAATAATCACCGGCGCGGTGGACGACATTTGGCAGAATCCGGCCGGCGCCCTCCACGTCGTGGATTACAAGGCGACGTCGAAGGACAGCGAGATCACGCTCGACGCCCTGTGGCAGCGCGGTTACAAGAATCAGCTGGAGATTTATCAATGGCTCTTGCGTCAAAACAATTTTAAAGTGGCCGCCCTCGGCTACTTCGTCTACGCCAACGGTCGGCGCGACCGCAAAGCTTTCGACGGCCGGCTTGAGTTCGAGGTCAAAATTATTCCTTACACCGGCGACGCTTCGTGGGTCGAAGGCGCCGTCACCGCCGCTAAGGCTTGTTTGATGTCAGAAACGTTGCCCGATTCCGGCGCCGATTGCGACTTCTGTATTTATCGCGCGGCCGCCCGCGAGGTTGAAACGGGACAGCTGAAGATGCTATAATCTTCTCATGTCACTCTTACAGCCGGAGATGCTCGAACTGCTCTTGCGCTTGCTAGTTGCCGTCGTGCTCGGCGCCAGTTTGGGGGTGGAACGATCATTGGCTGGCAAAACGGCCGGCATGCGCACTTACGCCCTCGTTAGTTTGGGCGCGGCGATGTTTGTGGCCATTTCTCAAGCGGTGACGAGTCAATATATGCAAATTGGGATGCGCAACTTTGACCCCTTGCGCGTGGCGTCGCAAATTGTGGTCGGCATCGGCTTCTTGGGCGCCGGTCTGATTATTTTCAAAAGTCATAAATTGCGTGGCTTGACCACGGCCGCCGGTCTCTGGGTCGCCGCCGGCATCGGCATGGCAAGCGGTTACGGCCTCTACTTCTTAGCCATTGGCGGCGCGCTATTTACTCTTCTGATTTTCACTGTGCTTTGGCAGTTGGAACAAGTGCTTGAGCGCCACGTTTTGCCCGAAGAACCGAAGGAAAGAAAAACTCGGGCGAAAAAATGAGCGCCAAAACCCTCGTCTCTTGGAATGTCAACGGTGTTCGGGCGATTTACAAAAAAGGATTTTTGGAGTGGCTTGACAAGAGCCAGTACGATGTTGTTTGCTTGCAAGAGACCAAGGTGTCGGAAGAAAAATTAATCCCGACTGATTTGGTCCATCCCCACGGTTACACTGGTTACTGGGATTACGCGACGGAGAAGAAGGGTTACAGCGGCGTGGTCACGTTTGCCAGAGACAAACCGCGCTCCGTTACGATTAATTTCGGCGATAGTGTTCTCTCGCGCGAGGGGCGGTTGGTCGAGGCCGACTTTGGCGATTTCGTCTTGCTCAATGTCTACTTCCCCAACGGCAAGGCAAGTGACGAACGGCTTCAGTACAAAATGAATTTCTACGACCACTTTTTGGAGTATTTGCTCAAATTAAAAAAACAAGACCGGAAAATAATTTTCTGCGGTGATGTGAACACCGCTCACACCGAATTAGATATCGCCCGGCCGAAAGAAAATTCTAAAGTGTCGGGCTTCTTGCCGATTGAACGAGCCTGGCTGGATAAGCTAACGGCGGCTGGTTTCATTGACACGTTTCGGTTGTTTGAAAAAGGTGGCGGGCATTACAGCTGGTGGGATCAATTTACTCACGCCCGCGAGCGCAATGTCGGCTGGCGGATTGATTACTTTTTCGTCAGTGACAATCTCCGCCACCAAGTCAAATCCGCTTTTATTTTGGCCGATGTTCTTGGTTCCGACCATTGCCCGGTGGGTATAACCCTGAAGCTTTAAATATGCTCTATCTATTCTACGGCGATCGGGAGAAAGCGCGCGAGGAGTGGCGTAAGGTGTTGGCGGCGTTTAAGAAGAAGCATCCAACCGGCGATATTTTTCGGTTCGAGGCCGAGAATTTTAATCAGGCCCAGTTTGAGGAATTAATCACCGGCCGGGGCTTGTTTGGCGAGAAAATTCTGGTGGTTGGCGACGAGTTAGGGGAACTGGTCGTTGATTATATACCACAAATGGCCGCTTCACCCAACACTTTCATTTTGGCGGAGGCGAAGCCTCCGCCGGAAACGCTGAAGACCTTGGCCAAGGCTGGCGCCAAAGTTCTTGAGTGTCAAAATGTTAAGAGCCCGGCTCTTATCAAAAACCAGTTTAATATCTTTTCTCTCACCAACGCCTTAGGCGAGCGCGACCGCAAGAAAATGTGGTTGCTTTATCAAGAGGCGCTCAACGAAGGCTGGCCGGCTGAAGAAATCTTTTGGAAACTCCAGTGGCAAGTTAAAACCTTACTCCTCGTGAAGGCAAGCCCCGCGGCGCCGATCCCGAACCTCAAACCTTTTGTTCTTCAAAAAAATCGCGCTCATGCCAAAAACTTTTCTCTACCAGAACTGCGCCAACTCTCCGCTTCGCTGTTAGCGCTTTGGCACGAGTCGAAGCGCGAAACCAACCGCGACTTCGCCACCGGCTTGGAACGGTTGGTGTTAAGTATCTAAATTGGTG
>CAZJJW010000002.1:0-53455 GCA_964546425.1 uncultured Candidatus Saccharibacteria bacterium
GTCGGCAAAGACGCCCGCCACCTGGTGGTGTCGGGCTTGATGAGCGCTTTCAAGAAGATTTGGGTTGACGCTTGGTCGGCGCGGATGGAATATATTTTGAGCAATACGTTGTTGGCTCTGCTTGAATATCCGGATGCCACTTTACTCGGTGTCAATCGGATGCTCTCTGACAAAGTTTATCGGCGGAAAGTGGTGGACAATGTGACTGATCCGGGCGTCCGCACCTTTTGGGTCGAGGAATTTGCCAATTATACCGAACGGATGGCGGCCGAGGCGGTGCCGGCGATTCAGAATAAGGTCGGCCAGTTCACTTCCAACCCGTTGATCCGCAATATGATCGGCCAGCCGAAATCGTCGTTTGATTTTCGCGAGGCGATGGACCAAGGCAAGATTGTTCTCATCAATCTTTCTAAAGGCCGGATCGGCGAGGTCAACGCCAATCTGCTCGGCTCAATGTTGATTACCAAAATTTATTTGGCGGCGATGTCGCGCGCCAATCTCTCGGTCAAGGAGTTGGCCGCGTCCAAGCCGTTTTACTTCTTCGTGGACGAATTTCAGTCCTTCGCCAATGAGTCCTTCGCCAATATTTTGTCCGAGGCGCGCAAATATAATTTGTCGCTTACCATTGCCCACCAGTACGTTGAGCAGATGTCGGAGGAGGTCCGAGCGGCCGTCTTCGGCAATGTCGGCACGATTTGCGCCTTCCGAGTCGGCCCGTTCGACGCCGAAATCTTCGAAACCATTTTCGGCCCGACATTTATGAAAGAGGATATGGTCAATCTCGGTTTCGCTCAACTTTATCTCACCTTGATGATTGACGGCGTCGGTTCGCCGCCGTTCTCGGCTAAAACCTTGCCGCCCTTGCCGCCGCCGGCGCAGTCTCACTTAACTAAAATTATTGAGGCCTCGCGCCGGCAGTTCGCGCATCCGCGCCCGCAAGTCGAGGTCGAGATCGCCAAGTGGCATTCCGCCAGAGGCGGACCCGCCTCTGGCGGGGAGAAATTAACTGCGCCTCCCCCAATTGCGCCGAAAGTTTTGCCGCCCAAGCCGTCCAAACCACCCGAAATTATTGTTCCAGAGAAAGTGGTGATGCCACCGCCAAAATCAGTTTCTTTAACGGCGCTTAAGAAAACGGTGACCGAGAAGAGTACCGGCAAACACGCCGCGGATCTGAAACAAGTTTTGGAACAAGTTCAGAAAGAGGTTTCTTCCGGTCTTAATATTAAATCTCGGATCGAGTCGCCGACATCCGATGTTAATCCGCCAGTCGGCGGACCAACATCGGATGTCCAGAAGCCGGAGGTGCCGGAAGAAATGCTGAAAAAAGTTTTGGGCTAATGATCAAACCGCGCATTTTAATATTTTCTCTGGCGCCGTTGTCGCTGGTCGGCGGCGCGGAAATCGCGGTCAAAGAAATTACTGATCGCCTCGCTAACCAATTTGAATTTGAAATCATTTCGTCCGACGTCAAAAGCTTTTGGTCGAAATATGGTTTTCCGATTTGGGCCTGTCGCCGCGCCGCCGCGCTCCACCGCGAGCAGAAATTTGATCTGGTTTGGGCGATTATGGCCAATCAAGCCGGTATGGCGGCGGCGCGGTTTAAGAAAGAATTTCCCCAAGTTCCTCTTTTGCTCACTTTGCAAGAAGGTGACGATTTAAACAGCTTGGCTTACAGATTAAAGTTGCTCGGGCCGAAATTGTTCGGCGTTTTTCGGCGGGCTGACCAGATTCAAGCGATCTCTCGTTATTTAGCCGAGTGGGGAAGAACGATGGGTGCAACTTGTCCGATTATTGTTGTGCCGAATGGGGTTGACTTAAATAAATTCGAAGCACTAAATCCTAAATCCGAAACAATTCCAAAATCCAAAATTATCATAACGACGTCTAGATTGGTTAAAAAGAACGGCGTTGATATTTTAATCAAAGCGCTCGCTTTTTTGCCCCCCGATGTTAAACTTCAAATCCTGGGGGTGGGGCCGGAAGCGAGAGCCCTCAAAGACCTAACAAATTGGCTTAAATTGGCCTCCAGGGTGGCATTTTTGGGCCAGGTAGCCCCGTCCGAGCTGGAGCAGTACCTGACACAGGCCTCGGTTTTTGCCCGGCCTTCTCGGTCAGAGGGACTCGGCAACTCGTTTCTGGAAGCAATGGCGGTGGGTTTGCCGACCGTGGGTACACCGGTCGGCGGCATCCCAGATTTTCTCCATGATGGCGAAACTGGTTGGCTGGCCCGAGTTGATGACCCAAAAGACTTAGCCGAAAAAATTAGTTTTATTTTCAATCCGGCCAATCAAGCCGAAGTTTATCGAATCGCTCAAGCCGGGCAGAAGTTAGCTCGAGAAAATTATAGTTGGGAAACTGTCGTCGCCAAGATTAAAAATATTTTTAATCAATTGATAGTATGAAAGTCGCGGTGATTGGTGGCGGGATTTATGGTGTGACGGTGGCGGCGCGCTTGGCTAAGCGCGGTCATGAGGTGGAACTGTTTGAGGAAAAAAATGATATTCTGCAAACCGCTTCCGGTATTAATCAATATCGGTTGCACCGCGGTTATCACTATCCGCGCAGCGCCGAGACGATTGTTTCGTCACTCGCCGCCGAGCCAACCTTCCGCGCCGAGTACGGCGCGGCGGTGATTGACGCGAACGAGCATTACTATGCCATCGCCAAGGAGAAAAGCTTGATTTCGCGCGACGAGTATTTGGAGATTTGTAAACGTCACGGCTTGGAACACGAGATTGCCCGGCTTGATCTGCTTGATCACGGCAAATTACAACTTTGTCTCCGGGTCCAGGAGGCGGTGCTTGACCCGAGCCGCTTGCGCTCAATCTGTTGGCATCGTTTGCGGGAGAGCGGCGTGCGAGTGATTTGCGGCCAGCGGGCCGCGGCTGAAGACGTGGCTGGGCATGACTATGTTGTCAACTGCACCTACGCCAATTTAAATGCTCTCATGGGTGACCAACCAGAGCGCCAGCGCGATTATCAGTTTGAATTGTGCGAAAAGCCGGTGGTACGCTTGCCGGCGGCGTTTGCCAAGAAAAGCGTTGTCGTTTTGGATGGGCCGTTCACTTGCATTGATCCGGTCGGTGAGGGTTCTTTGCATGTGATGGGCAATGTCGTCCACGCGATTCATTCAACCAACATCGGCAAACATCCAAATATTCCTAATTCTTTTCATAATTTGTTAAATCGGGGTGTGATCATCAAACCGACAATTACTAATTTCAACAAATTTATGGAAACGGCAACTTACTTCATGCCGGCCATCAAAGATGCCGAGCATATCGGTTCGATGTTTACCGTTAGAACTGTTTTGCCCAATGTGGAGCAAACCGATACCCGCCCGACGCTGGTCGACGCCATTAACCATCGTCTGATCAACGTCTTCTCCGGCAAAATCGGCAACTGCGTTCTGGCGGCCGACCGCGTGGCGGAATTGATTGAAAGTCGGGCTACTGTTTTATCATCTGCAAAAGTTTGACCACCTCAAGGCCGAGGTCGCCGGTGTTGCGGAGCGGAGTAATCGACCCCGAGGGTCGATTAGAGATGGCGTCTAGGAAGGCGGCGCATTCGCGTTCGAGGGAGGTGATTTCAGATTGATAGATGAGCTCATAGCCATCTGGCCCTAATTTAAATAATTGATCATCTTGCCACCAGAGTGTTTGGGTTTTGGTTTTTATCATGACCGATTTATTTTTAAACGGTGCGACGCGATTGAGGTAGAAGTTAGCTTTTTTCCCATCAGCAAATTCGGCCACGCCTTCAAAAATGTCTGACTCACTACGAACAGGTTTTAAATGTTCTGGTTGGCCCATCAGATACAGCATGATCGCCAAGTCGTGGACCAATAAATTAAAATGGATATTTTCAACAAAGGTACCGTACTTATACCAGGCAAATTCAAGGTTGGTAATTTTTTCGCGGACCGTGAGTTCTATAATTTTGTCGAGCACGGGGTGATACAAAAAAACATGACCGACGGCGAGGATTAATTTTTTCTCTTGGGCGAGTCTGACCAGTTCGGCTGCTTGCTCGGTCGATTCGGCCAGTGGCTTCTCAACCAAAACATGTTTACCGGCTTCGAGGGCCTGTTTGGCGAGCGCATAATGAGTGGCAATCGGCGTGGCAATCACCACCGCTTGAATTTCTGGTTGGCTCAAAATGTTCTCGTAGCTCGGTGGGCCGTGGTGAGGAACTGGAGCAACTTCGCTGATTTTCTCAAATTCCCGCAGCAAATTCTGGCCCCAGCGACCGAGACCCACCATTGCAATTTTCGGTTTTTGATGCATAATGACAGTATATTCGATGAAAGTGATTTTAGCCACCGGTATTTTCTACCCGGACGTGGGCGGTCCGGCCATTCACGTCCGCCGGATTGCCGAGGCGCTTAAGGCGGTCGGCTACGCGCCGGTGGTAATTGCTTACGGTGATAGTACAGAATCAAATAAATTTACTTTCCCCATCCATCGCATTTCGCGCCACTCTGGCAAAGTGGGACGCTGGCTCCATTATTTTTTAAAAACTCTGAAACTCGCCGCCGGCGCTGATGTAATTTATGCCTTTGACATCAGCGCCGCCGGCCTGCCGGCCTTTTTGGCGGCCAAATTATTCCGGAAAAAATTTGTAGTTAGAATTGGTGGGGACCCGATTTGGGAGCGAGTGGTTGAAAACGGCGCGCGTTTTCTATCGCTTGAAGATTATTACGAGCAAGGTTTGTATCGGGTTGACCGGCCGTGGCTCTATCGCTTGATCCGGTTTATCTTGCGCTACACCGACGCGACGGTATTCTACAATCAGATGTTCCGCGAGTTCTACATTAAGTATTATGGGCTAGCGGCGGAGAAGATTACCGTGATTCCTAATCCGATCTCGGCGCGGGCGCAGACTAATCCGCAGCTACCGGCAGAGCCGACCATACTCTTCGCTGGTCGTTTCGTTGCTTACAAAAATTTGCCCCTGGTGCTTCGGGTCTTCAAACGAGTTCACGAGCGTTTACCACAGAGCCGCTTATTGCTGATTGGTCACGGTCCGGATCGAGACAGTTTAACCCGACAAATTGTTGAAGCGGGAGCCGATTCTTACATCACCCTGATGGATTCGATGCCGCAAGAAAAGTTATTTAAGTTGATTGCCGAGTCAGCAATCGTCATCGGCCCCGCCTTGAGTGAGTTTAATCCCAATTCGATTCTTGAGGCCTTGTCGTTTGGCAAACCGGTGCTTTTGAGTCGCGGTCATGGTTTGACGGTTGCCCTGCCGCCGGAGTTTGAATTTGATCCCAAAAATGAGGCAGAACTGGAGCAAAAACTGCTCTGGTTTTTGAATGAAGCCAATTATCGCCGAGCGGTGGAATTGGTCGAGCAGTTGCCGCAATCCCAAACTTGGGAGAAGGTTACCGCCGCGCATCTCGATCTACTTAAATCACTAGTCAGACAGCTATGAAAGTTTTGATGCTCTCCACTGATCGGAAAATATTTGAGCCGGCGAGTGAAGTTAAAGCCCGGATGGTTAATTATGCGAGCGAATTAGAAGAATTATTCATCGTCGTTTTGGGTGTCAAGCAACCGTTGCGAACGGAAGGGAAACTTAAATATCTTGGCCTAATTCGCTGGCAGGCTTTCTGGTGGCGACCGACAGAAAAGTTTGATCTGGTCACCAGTCAAGATCCGTTTGAAACCGGGGTGATTGCCCGCCGATTGGCGAAGATTGTTGACGCCAAGTTGGAGTTGCAAATCCACACGGATTTCCTGAGCCCGTATTTTGCGGGGCAGTCTATTGTAAATTGGGTTAGAGTCCGGATCGCCGAATGGCTCTTACCCAAAGCTGACAAAATCCGAGTCGTGAGCCAAAGAATTAAAAATTCTCTAATTTCCAATCTCCAACTTCCAATTTCTAAAATCGAAGTCCGGCCGATTGCAATTGATTTAGAAAAAATAAAAACCGCCACAATTACCGTTGACCTTCATAAAAAATATCCGCAATTTAAGAAAATTATTTTGATGGCTTCCCGTTTGGAGCCGGAGAAAAATGTTAAACTGGCAGTGGCAGCAATGAAGTTGCTTAAAGAAAATTATGGTTTAGTGATTGTTGGTTCCGGCAGTCAAAAAATCCCAAGTTTACCAAATGTAATCTTAGAATCGTGGCAGGACAAAAAAACCCTCTTTTCTTATTACAAAACGGCCGATCTTTTCCTGCTGACCTCGTGGTACGAGGGCTATGGTTTGGTTTTGGCCGAGGCGCACGCCGCTGGTTGTCCGCTTGTCTCAACCGATGTTGGAGTGGCGCGAGAAGTTGGAGCGACGATTACGCCTGATGACCCGGCCGCGCTCGCCAAGATTATTTTGTCTAAATTATGAAATTGTTGTTCATTACCCAAAAAGTTAATCGTGACGACCCGGGGCTCGGATTTTTCCACCGCTGGATTGAGGAATTTGCTAAGCACTTTGAATTTATTACGGTGATTTGCCTCGAGCAGGGAGAATTTGATTTGCCCGCGAACGTGAAAGTTTTGTCTCTCGGTAAGGAAAAAGGGCGATCGCGCTTGAAGTATTTATTTAATTTTTACAAATACATTTGGCAAGAGCGGAAAAATTATGACGCGGTCTTTGTGCACATGAATCAAGAATATGTTCTGCTCGCTGGCTGGCTTTGGCGACTGTGGCGCAAGCGGGTAACGATGTGGCGCAATCACCATTCTGGTAATTGGCTGACTGATCTGGCCGCGTTTTGGTGTGATAAGGTTTTTTGCACTTCTAGATATTCTTACACGGCGAAATACAAAAAAACGGTACTCATGCCCGTGGGCATTGACACCGCGCTTTTCAAACCCGACCCAAGTGTCCAAAAAATTCCCAACTCCATTTTGTTTTTAGCGCGCATGTCGCCAGTCAAGAAGCCGCATGTTTTAATTGAAGCGTTAAAAATTTTGCAGGAGCAAAAAATAAATTTCACCGCCAGTTTTTACGGTGACGCTCCGGCTCAAGATCAGAATTATTACCAGACGCTCAAGACCAATTCAATCCCACAAATTTCATTTCACCCCGGTATTCCAAACCGCAACACCGTCAAGATTTATAACGTGCATGCCATTTGTGTTAATTTGAGCTCGAGCGGCATGTATGATAAAACTATTTTCGAAGCGATGGCCTGTGGTTGTCTTATCCTCGCCAGCAACGATAATTTAAAGGGTCAAATTGATGACCGGCTGATTATTATAAACCGAGAAGCGGTTGAAGTCGCAGAAAAATTAAAGATTATCCTATTTTTACCGGAGCCGGAAAAGGCCAAGTTGGTTGCTCAAAATATTGAGTTTGCGAAAGCACACAGCTTGGCCGCTCTCGGAATTAAACTGGCCCATGAACTTGCTTAAGCACAAAGCAACAAAGTATCTTATTTCCGGCGGCGCGGCCACGGCGGTCAATTTAGGCACCGTCTACGTGCTCACCGACTGGTTCTCCGTTTATTATCTCATCTCGTCGGTGGTCGGTTTTGTCCTGGCGATTTGCGTCAGTTTCACCCTACAAAAATTCTGGACCTTTGAAAACCATTCTCGAGATTTTATTCACTGGCAGGCGCTTATTTTTCTAACCACGGCGCTAACGGGTCTCATGCTGAATACGATTTTGGTCTACTCACTGGTGCAATACTTAAGTCAGCATTATTTACTAGCCCAAATTTTAAGCGGGGTAGTCATTGCGATCCTGAATTTTTTCACCTACCAAAAATTGATTTTCCGTTCAACTATTAAACTGCCATGAAAAATAAATTTGCCCTAATTATTTTACTCGCCATCTTTCTTTTACTGCGCTTGCCCGGCTTGTCGTTGCCCTATCATCAGGATGAGTGGAAGAATGTTCACGCCGCCGAATTGGGTGGTGCGGCGACGAGTGGTCTCTACCATCCGCCCTTAACCCAACTTTTACTCAAAGCCGGCGTCGCCGTTTTCGGCGCTGATCACTTGCGCCTCCTGCCGCTTTTCTTCTCGGTCATTGCCGCTTGGCTGTTGTTTGAAGTGATGCGCCGCCGCGCCAGCGACCACGCGGCCTGGTTGGCGGTTTTCCTCTACGCCATATCTTTTTACGGCGTGTGGTCGTCACTCCAGATTGATACCGACGGGGCGATCTTGCCCGTTTTTTTCCTCCTGGCCGTTTATCTCTACGATCGCCAATGGTGGTGGTTAACCGGCTTGGCGCTACTCGCTGGCCTCTTAGTCAAACTAAGTTTTATTTTGGTCGTTGGGGCTCTGTTAATTGATTTTTTGTTGACTCATCGCCAGGCCCTGACCAAAAAACGCTCATTTTACATTTTTTCTGCTTCTATCACATTCTTTATTTTGTTCGCGGCCGCGGTTTTTATCGTCCAGCGAATTTATCCCGCTTTTAGTATTGAAGGCATGATCGCCCATGCCCGGTCGTTTGCTCACCTGTCCGGTCGCAATTATATCCAAGTTGTGGCCCAAGCGATTAAGGCAATCTTTTATCTCTCGCCCTTATTACTTCTTCCGTTGCTTTTTATCTCTCGCGAGATTTTCAAGCAGACCAGAATTTTCTTTATTTATCTAGCGCTTGGTTTCGTATTCTATTTTATTCTGTTTGATTTCTCGGCTGGAGCGCTCGACAAATATCTGATGTTCACCATTATTCCCCTGGCCGCAATTTCCGGAGCTGTCATCAGCCAGATTAAGTGGACCAAGAAAACAGTTATTCTCGGAGTAGTTTCGGCTATTGCGTTGTTTGCTTTGAACTTTCTCGCGCCCGTCGTGTTACCACTTTATCCTAAAACTGATTGGTTTGGGCGCGTGCTCCACGGCGAGTGGAATTTTCTCAACCCGTTCAATGGCGGCTCCGGGCCGACCGGTTTCTATGTCTCGTTTTTGTTTATTGCCGCTGTTTTTATTTTCAGCACTATCGTAGCTCTAGCCGGTTCTCTTAAGAAAGATTGGCGGCCGATTACGCTGGCGATATTAGTAATTATCGGCTTGGTGTATAACGGTGTCATGGCCGAAGAACTTATGTTTGGCAAAATCAATGGTAGCGCGCCGCGCGCTTTGCGCGCGGCGCTTGACTTCATCGCAGATAATCCAAACGTCAAACCAGTCTTAACTTATAACGACATTGGCGCTTATGAATTATCCAAATTAGGCAAATACGTTGGCCGTTTCTACGCCGCGCCGCAGTTCGAGGCCGAACATCGGCAACGTTTCGCCGCCCACACCGGCGATTTCTTGGTCGTGGACATGCCGCACATTAACCAAGACAGCTTCTATACAGAATTTTTCTCAAAATGTGATGTCATTTTCGAGACCGAATCCAACGTTATCCCAACCAAAATTTACTCATGTTCCATCAACAAAAAATAGTATAAATTTTTTAATTACTGGGATCCTCGCCTCTTTCTATCTGTTCGATCCATCCCTTGCTCCAAAGATTAAACTCGTGGTTTAATTCCGCGGCTTGACGAAGCACTTTAATGGCCTCGTCTCTTTGTCCGAGCTTGAGGTGAGCGGCCGCCAAGGAGGCGGATAGTTGAAAATCTTGAGGATTATCAGCCAAACGTTGGCGCAATATGTCCGCCAACTTATCGATTTGGTTTGTTTCCAAATATACTCCCCCAAGCTTAATGAGCGTGGCTTGTCGGTGAGGAGATAGGATTCTAGCTTGTTCGAGTAGCTTTAGTGCCGTCGCTTTTTTTTCTTGACTATGCCACAACAATCCAGCGAGATAAAAAACTTGAGGATCATTTGGACTTTCGGTCATTTGCTTAGCCATCTCTCCTATCGCTAGGTTGTAGAAGTCACGTTTCAAGCTTGCTTTAGCCTGAGCCAGTCGTTCCGGTTCTAGCACTATCACCGCTAATTGACGGCGAATTTCTGGTACCCCGAAGCCGTTTTGGTTTAAGGCCCGCCCAAAAGCTTGGTAACTTTTTTCCGGGTTATTGGGTAACGATTTGATTCCGGTCGCGAAACTTTGGGCTGCAACTATGGCTTTGGCATTAAGGAGGTAGGCCAAAATTAGGGTTAGTAAGACAACCGGCCCAATTATCCAGCTTGGGAATTTAATCCCCATCGTTGGCTTGTTTTCGTTCCCAGAATCAATAAAGGCGAGCACAACAAAAAAGATCAAATAAGTTGCCAGACTGTCAAAAGTCAAAAGGTTATTAACAAAACTGGCGGTCAGTAAACCGGTCATCAAGTATCTTTCGCTGTTGGGAAAAGCTTTTGTCGGCCGCCAAAGCAACCAGAAAGCTATTGTGTAGATTGATAAGTAAAAAATCAGACCAATTATCCCTCCCGCCACCAGCCAATCGAGAACAATATTGTGGGCCCGATCGGAATAGGTTTCTTGGCTGTCATCATACGCCGGGAGATAATACTTATGAAAAACCGAATAATAATTTTCTTGCCCCCATCCTAGAATTGGCCGTTCCTTAAAACCCGCCCAAGCCATTTGCCAAAGGTAGTAACGGTTTTGGTGTTTAAAATTTTCCCAAGAAGCATTACTTAGTCGCTCAAGCGTGACGTTAGCTTTCGTCAAAGGATTATTCCGAGATATGATTATCCCCACAACAAGAATCACTATTATTCCTATTGCGACAATAGCACTTCGCCGCCAAACCGTTCGCCGCTCCTTTATTGAAATTAAAGTAGCGACAGTAAAAATTCCGATGACAAGGGCGATCAAAGCGCTGCGGGTGGCGGTAAAATAGATGACGATTAAATATAAGCTGGTCATTAAACCATAGAATGACCAAGCCATCCAGGAATTTCGTTTGCGCCAGAATTCCGTTAGGGCCAAGAAAACCAAGGGGACCAGATACGAGGCCAAAAAACCGGCATTACCAAAAGTTCCATCCAGGCGATTCTCCGCAATATCCCGGTAAACAGGAATAATTCTTGCTAGTTGCCCTAGGGCCACTAGCACCACGAGACTGCTTCCGAGAATGAAAGCCAAGAAAAAATTACTCCACATCCTCCTTCCCCTTAGAACAGAGCCCGCAATCACAAAGTAAAAGAATAAGTGGGCTAACATAATCCATCCCTCCATCCGGCCAAAATTGCCCCAAAAACTCAAGTCGGGGTTTACACCCAGCAGATTACTCAAAGCAATCAGGACCAGAAAAGTTGCCCCGGCTAATTTTAATTGAGTGAGTTTTGGTCGGTATTGCGGCGCGATTAAAATGAGACCCAGCCAAGCGCCGGCTGTTAATTCAACCAAGATGCGGAAAACGAAAGCCTTGCCCGTAACGAACGGCATCGCCAGAAAGGGGGTAACAATTACCGGTACGAATGATACCGCGAATATACCACCCAGGACAATTCCGCTGAGGATTCTCCGCATTGACAGATAGTAACACAACTGATTGAATAGTAAAAAAATGAAAGAAGTTTCAGTTGTGGGATTGGGGAAACTAGGGGCCTGCTTGGCTACCTGTTTAGCCTTCCGCGGCTATGAAGTCTTGAGCCACGACAAAAATCCGGCCCGAGTAAACCTGATAAATAATGGTCAAGCGCCAGTGGTTGAACCCCGACTCCAAGAACTAATTGATCGAGTCGGTCCGAAACTTCAGGCGACCGCCAACCCATCTGAAGTTATTAAAAATTCGCACATCACTTTTATTGTCCTCCCCACACCGTCTACCAAGAGGGGTGATTTTTCTGATCGTTATCTTCAGGATTTTTTTCAAGCCAGCGCTCCTAGCCTGAAGCAGAAAAAGGGTTATCATCTTTTTGTGATTACTTCCACTGTTTCTCCAGGAACCACAACTAATCACCTAATTCCTCTAATTGAACGTCTGTCCGAGAAGAAAATTAATAATGACTTTGGTCTTTGTTATAATCCGGAGTTTATCGCTCTGGGCAATGTGGTTAACGATATGCTTAAGCCTGATCTGGTTTTAATTGGTGAGAGCGATAAGGGGGCGGGGGATCGGTTGGCCAAAGTTTACCTCCAGCTTTGTGAAAACTCTCCCCCGATTGCTCGCATGTCAATTGCCGGCGCTGAAATTGCTAAAATTTCTCTCAATGCTTATGTGACGATGAAAATTAGCTTCGCCAACACTTTGGGCAATATCTGTGAGCGGGTACCGGGGGCTGATGTCGACGCCATAACAGCGGCCTTGGGGGCAGATAAAAGAATTTCTCCTTACTATCTAAAATCGGGGGCCGCTTTCGGCGGACCCTGCTTTCCGCGAGATAGCAAAGCTTTCAGCGTTTTTACTAAACAACTTGGTCTTGAAGCTAAATTGTCCGAGGCGACGGAGAGGGTTAATCATGGCCAGGTCAAAAATTTGTTAAATAAGATCGAGCAGGCCATCAAGGAAGTATCTAACCCGTCGATTTCTTTACTCGGTCTGGCCTATAAAACCAAAACGCCGGTAGTCGAGGAGTCGATCACTCTAGCGATAATTAGGTTCTTACTCAAGCAACACCCGAGAATAAAAATATCCGTTTACGATCCCTTGGCGATGTCAACAACCCGAGAGATCTTTGGTGATAAAATCAATTACGCTGCCTCGATGGCCGAATGTTTAAGTCAATCTTCACTTTGGGTTGTGGTTACTACTGAACCGGAGTTTCAAACGATAAGTAGAAAGCATCTTAAGCGAAAGCCCACGACCATAATAGATTGCTGGCGAATATTAGATCAGGACAAATTGGGGGCTGGATTTAAGTACCATGCGCTTGGCCGAAATGATCCAAACAATTGAAACGGTGCGTCAGTATTGGGATAGACAGCCCTGCAACAGTACAGATTTCACGCCGGATAAATATCAGCTTGAGCCGCATATTCCCGGTTTTGCTCAATTCAATCGCTGGACAGGAAAAAAGGTTCTGGAGATTGGCGTTGGCATTGGTTATGACGCAAGCAATTTTGCCCGCGCGGGGGCTTATTATACCGGTGTTGATTTGTCGGAGAAAAGTCTGGAGCTTTGTCGGAAAAGATTTGAGGTCTACGGTCTGGGGGGCCGTTTTTATCATGGTAATGCCGAAACGTTAAGCTCTTTTCTTCCGGTCGAATCATACGACCTAATTTACTCTTTTGGCGTGATTCATCACACGCCTCATCCAGAAAAAGTTTTTGAGGAGATAAAAAAATATTGTTCGCCGGATACAGAAATAAGAATCATGCTCTATGCTAGATGGTCTTGGAAAGTTCTGCGGATAATTTTGGTTCAGGGGCGCGGAGCGTTTTGGAAAAGGGATGAACTTGTCCGAAACTATTCTGAAGCGCAAGCCAACTGTCCGGTGGTTAATATTTATTCTTTCGGTGAGATTAGGCGATTGTTGCGGGACTTAGAAATCATTGAGATGAAGAAAGATTATCTCTCGCTGTGGGGCCGAGAAAAAGGCTTAATTGAACGATTACCCAGATTCTTTCGCCAATGGCTCGCGCGTTGGTTGGGGTGGAATATCCTGATTGTGGCGAGACTTAAATGAGATCTAAGTAGCGGCGTGTAAGAGTTTGACGGGCGCATTTTTCAACCAAAACCCGGCGGCTGTTCTGGCCGAGGCGTCGGCGCAAATCTTGGTTTTGCTTGAGGTTTTTGACGGCCGTGGCCAACTCGGCCCCACTTTCGGCCACCATTCCCGTCTCATTTTCTAAAATCAGCCGCCCAAGTTCGCCGGTTCGCTCCGTGATGGCAATAATCGGCCGGCCGGAAGCAAGTGAACTGTACACCTTGCCAGGGAAACCAAAGCTCTCCATGCCGGGTTTTAAACTCACCAAGTGGCAATCGGCGGTGGCTAATAATTTATTGTAATCTGCTCGGGCGACATAACTCATGAAATCAACATTCGGCAATTGTTTTTGTCGGACAATCTCTTGTAATCGCTTTTTGTTGCCACCCTCGCCGACCAGCAAGAAAATAATCTCGTTATTTTCTCTCAACAATTCTGCCGCTTCAACAACCGGGTCGAAATCTTGGAACAAGCCAATATTGCCAGAATAGAGCACCACAAACTTACCATGGTAACCGCTGACTCGCGACCAGGGATTATCTTTGGAAAAAGGGAAAATCTCTTCCGGATCCTCCCAGTTGGTGATTACTATCGTTTTCTTCGCTGCCTCGGGATAGGAAATTTCTAAATATTGCCGCATCGAATTGCTAAGGACAACAACCTGCTCCAGGTAATCTAAACTCCACCGATTAAGCCAACGCATCGCGCACACTAAAATAGAGGATGGCCGGATTATGCCCAAATGCACGGCTAGATCGGGATAAATATCCTGCCAGATATAGTACACTCTTTTGCTAAACAATCTATTGACCACAGCGCCCAGACCGATTGTGGTGGGAACGGTTGAAACCATGATGATCTTGTCAGCCCAGCGAAAAAGCCAAAAGTGAAGTAGCGACGCCAGCGGGAAAGAGAAATAATTAACAATTCTACCCAATCTGAAATCTTTATTGAAATAAAGGTGGTGAATTCTTTTTACTTTAACCTTGCTCTGGTATTCTCCGTAACTACCGCGAGTAAAAAATTTAGTGCGACCGGCCATAATCAAGACCTCCCGGCCGGAGATCTGTAGATCTTCAGCCAATTTTTCCATGACCCAGCCGGTACCCGCCGAATCCGGCGGAAAATATTGGGTAATCAGTAAAATTTTTTCTTTAGCCGCGGCCATAGATTAACCGTTTGATGAGTAGACGACCGTAAAGATAAACATTGCTAAGAAACCAGGCCCAGTAACCTCGCCGGAGGGCCAACCAGAAACTTTGGTAAAGAAACTTGTTCCAAACAATACTTCGCCAGTTGCCCGTCAGACCATAATGAGCCGCCGCCGCCCAGAATAGGAGGCCAACCTGGGCCCGATCTCTGAGGGCGCGAATTCGAGGAGAAGTGCGGGGGGAATTAAAAACTCTTTCCAGGACCATTTTTTTAGCTTCATAAAAGCGTTTGGCCGTTTTAGGTATTCCCCCCTCAAACAAGTTACCTGAAAGGTGGCGATAACAGGAAACAAAGCCGGGCACATGTTTTATCGGGAACTCTAGTCCAAGCCTAACCCACATTTCAAAATCGGGGCAACTGTCGAGGTATTTGTCGGCATAGAAACCGACTTGCTCTAGAGCCCGGCGTCTGATGAACGAAGCTTGAGCCGGAGGCACTAATTCCAGGCACAGCAGTTTACCAAAGTTATACGGTGGAGCCAGAAATTTATCAATAATCTGTCCATTTTCGTTCATAAGGTATTCGTCGCCATAAATAGCTCCCGCTTCTGGAAATTTAGCCAAATTTTCCACGGCCCAAGAACAGGCCTTGGGGAGCAAGGCGTCATCGGCATTGAGGGCCAACAGGGCATCTCCTCGCGCCCTCTGAATGGCTCGGTTTAACCCATCGGCTTGACCGCGATCCGGCGCGGACCGGAATCTTATTCGCCTTGGATATTTTTCCGCGTATTCTTGGATGATTTCAACCGTTCCATCAGTCGAGGCACCATCCTGGATGATATGTTCCACCATCGGGTAATCTTGAGCCAGGACGCTCTCGAGACATTCCCGGATAAAGCGAGCGCTATTAAAGCATGGTGTAACGATGGAAATTAGCATCTTTTTCAGCCGGAACGGCGATTATATTCTTGGCGCTAGGATTATCATAATCACGAAAAATTTCGGGTCGGCCGGTGTTTGGACTAAAAGTGTATAATCCATATGATCGACTTTTAAAAAAGCCAAGGATATCTTTGGCCGAATTCCCTAAGTTCCTTAGCGAGCGATCGAACAACTCGGTCAGGATCAATGGCCGGTAGGTTTCGATTATCTGGTCTGCCCCCCGCAGAACTAAGAACTCGGATCCCTCGCTGTCAATCTTGATCAAGTTGACTTTCTCTATTTTCTCACACTTGACCAAATTGTCCAAGGTGTCCACGGCCACCCTTTCTTTTCCTTTTAGCCCTGTTTGGTAAACGAAGCGGCCGAAAGTATTATGGCCCTCGTGGTATTCCTCGGCGATCAAAAGTTCCGCTTCACCGGAGTGGTCAGATAGACCAAGCTGGTAGACCCGGACGTTGGGATAGTGGTTGAGCAAGAGATTTTTGTAAATTTTGGCCACTTCCCGTCGGCTTGGCTCGATCGCCAAAACTTGGCCCTGGCCGCCGACCAATCTGGACGCGAACAGGCTAAACCAACCATTATTGGCACCGACGTCAATGAAGGTCATGCCCGGTTTCAGGTATTGCTCAAGGAAGTAAAATTCATTGGGCTCATAGACACCCTCGACGTACAGACAGCGGGACAATTCAGAGCTTGGACGGACGAGTATATTAATTTTTTTTACCCATTTGATTTTTAGATTGCTGTCGGGGTACCTTCTTTCTAGCCGCTCCCAGATCCTTTTGAGTTGCCTGCGATAAAGCCCGAGCCTCCGCTCGTTTTCCAGCATACCGATATACCACCCCGGGATCGGTTGCAATTTCTGTGGCCGGTAAACCAATTCGGCAAATTTAATAAACACGAATAAGGTTGTCATTCGCGAGTAGATAGTCTTTGGTGGCAATGAAAATTTGCCGGATATTATGGCCATTTTTTTGATAGGACAAATCCCCCTGGAATTTAAATTCGAAATCTTGATGATTTGGCAGATACTTAGGCAAATAAACGTGCTTAAAGCCATTAAATTTCAATAGGGAGACAACCAAAGACGGTGTTGGCCTTGACCCTAGACCGCGCAAGGCCTGGCTATAAGTCCCCGTTTCCTCAATGTAGCGAAGTAGCGGTTCCGGGTAGTCTGTGATGCAAGTTTCCAAGAGTATCAGCTCTTGGCAAATACCACTTAATTTTTCTATGACCAAGGCCGGATTTTCCGTATGGTAGAGCAGGCCGTAGCAAAAGACGACGTCAAATTCCCCGAATTTAGACAAATCGTCCTGCTCAACATCAGCCAAAGCGCATTTTAAACCGGGATATTTTTTCTTAAGCTCGGCGATGTTTTCCGGCCGGCCTTCTAATCCTAGAATGTCGCAATCCTGCTGGACAAAAAATTGAGCCAGATGGCCGACACCGCAACCGGTATCAACCACTCTTTTGCCCGCTAGATTCAAGTTAAGTGACTTAAGATGATTCAGTCTGGCCAAATTAATATCCAAGGCCTCCTTTTTGTCGAAGGTTTCTGTTTTTTCTTGCGGACTGCGTTGGAATTGGTTGAAATCCAGTAGCTTCATATCGTGGAGGTTTGACTCGCGATCCAATTGTAAGTTTTGGCGAGTCCATCTTTAAGTTTAGAAGCGGGCGCCCAGCCAATTTTCTGCCGAATTAAATTATTGTCAGAATTTCGACCGCGCACCCCCAAGGGGCCCGACACATGCTTGATGGTTAACTTTTTGCCCGCAATTTTCATCACCATTTTCGCCAGTTCGTCGATGTTGACCATTTCTTCCGATCCAATATTGACCGGGCCGGTAAAATCAGAAGCCATTAACCGTCCGACTCCTTCTAGACACTCATCAATGTAAAGAAATGACCGCGTTTGCTGCCCATCGCCCCAAATCTCAATCTCGCCGCCATCGGAGGCTTCCGCTACCTTGCGGCAAAGGGCGGCCGGCGCCTTCTCTCGACCGCCGCGCCAGGTACCTTTGGGGCCGAAAATGTTGTGGAACCTGGCAATTCTGACGCCCAGACCGTAGTTTTTATAAAATGACAGATAAAGTCTCTCGCTGAAAAGTTTCTCCCAGCCGTACTCACTGTCGGGGTCGGCGGGGTAGGCCGATTCCTCGTGGCATTTTGGATTGTCGGGATCGCATTGGTTGTGCCGCGGGTAGACGCAGGCCGAGGAAGAATAAAAAATCTTTTTTGCCCCGGCCTGATGGCTAAAACGGGCCACATTCAAATTGATCGTTGCCGAATTATGCATCAGATCGGCGTCATGATCACCCGTAAAAATATAACCCGCCCCGCCCATGTCAGCCGCCAGTTGGTAAACCTCGTCAAATGGCTGGTCTAAAACTGACCCGACTAGTCTTGGATCTCGCAAATCACCAAGAACAAACTCGTCGGCGGCCGTTTGGTCGAATTCCGGATATTTTAGATCCACCCCGCGGACCCAAGTATTCTCCCTTTTCAATTTGGCGATGAGATGATTACCGATAAAGCCACCGCCCCCGCAGACCAGAATTTTCCTCCTTGCCATGGCCGAATATTACAACGATCGGCTCTTTAGCGCAATCATTTGATAAAAATGGATAAATTAGTATAATGGTCAAACCACTTGAACCAATGACCACTGTTATCCAAGCCAAAAAGCCGCTAGCTTTAGAATTTTTCAAAGAACTCTGGTCTAGTAAGGAGCTCCTGTATTTTTTTACCTGGCGGGATCTGAAAATCCGCTACAAGCAAACGGTTCTCGGTGTGATGTGGGCACTGTTTCAACCCTTTATCACCATGGTGATTTTCACTGTCTTCTTCGGCAAGTTTGGCAAAATTCCTTCCGACAACATTCCTTATCCGGTCTTCGTTTTTGCCGGCCTTCTCTTGTGGCAACTATTTTCCGCCACACTTCTCCAGGCGAGCGGCAGTTTGGTGGGAAACCAGAATTTGTTAACTAAGGTTTACTTTCCGCGGTTAATCTTGCCCATCTCATCGCTTTTCTCTAATCTGGTGGATTTTTTTATTGCCTCGAGCATCCTGGTGGGTTTGATGATTTATTACAGTTATATTCCCCACCTGATCGGATTAACCCTGGTGCCTTTGCTGGTGATCATCACATGCGTTTTTGCTGTCGGGCTAGGATTGTTTTTAGCTTCACTCAATGTTAAATATCGGGATATTAAATATATCCTTCCATTTTTTGTTCAGATTATGATATTTCTAACGCCGGTAATTTATCCACCGAGCATTCTGGGCAGGTACTCCTGGCTTTTGGCCATCAATCCGCTCACGGGCGTTATCAAAGCGATGCGAGCGGCATTATTTGGCGGCCAGCCAATTAACTGGTTGCTACTGTTTCTGTCTGGCTCGACGTCGTTGGTCGTTCTCTTATTTGGCTTCATCTATTTTAAGCGAACGGAAAGGCAATTTGCTGACCTAATTTAATCATGAGCGTAATCATCGAAATAAAAAATATCTCTAAATGTTACTCAATCAATCGGTCAAATGAGTACTATACCGCCCTGCGCGATGTTCTAACGAATATCTTTAAGTCGCCATGGCGGTTTCTCTCAACTAAAGTTCGCGAAGTCGCCGGCTATAACAAGAAAGATATTTTTTGGGCATTAAAAAACATCAATTTCACGGTCGAGAAGGGTGAGATCGTCGGTATCATTGGTCCTAATGGCGCCGGCAAGTCTACTTTGCTTAAGATTCTCAATCGCATTACCGAACCGACCTCGGGCGAAATAACAATTCACGGCAAGATATCATCATTGCTTGAAGTCGGTACCGGTTTTCATCCGGAGTTAACAGGTCGAGAAAACATATTTTTCTCTGGAGCTATCTTGGGAATGAAACGGCGCGAGATTGTCCGCAAATTTAATGACATCGTTAAATTTGCCGAGATGGAGCAATTCATTGACACGCCAGTCAAACGTTATTCTTCCGGTATGCACGTGCGACTAGCCTTTTCGGTGGCTGTCCATATGGAGCCGGACATTCTTTTAATTGATGAGGTTTTGGCGGTGGGGGATATTAGCTTTCAGAAAAAATGCTTGGAGAAAATTCACGAAGTAGCAAGAAAAGACGACCGGACGATCATCTTTGTTAGCCATAATCTTGATGCGGTTCAGAATTTGTGCGAACGGTCCGTCTATCTAGAGCACGGCGAGGTAAAAAAGATCGGCCCAACCGACCAGGTGATAAAATCCTATCTCGATTGGCAGATGATACTTGACCAAAAAGCCGTCCACGAATTTCCCCCGTTGCTAGGTAAGCCCTACCAGATTATCAAGGTGGTAATTAAAAATCAAGATGGAATGCCGCAGACTAATCTAGAGGCGGGGGAACCTTTTATGGTGGAAGTGACTTACAATACAAAAGTTGATGAGGCCACTTTTTGGCTTAACTTACAATGTGTCAATGAGCACGGTAACATTATTTTTTTCTCCCGCGATACCGACCGTAATCCAGAACTGATGACCCGACGCAGCAAGGGTCGCCATGTTTCCACTTTCACCTTCCCGGCAAATCAAAATGTCTCACTCAATAATGGGCGCTACTTTTTAACCATCCGAATCCACCAGGACCCAGATACTGAAGTTACGGTGCCGATTAAGATTGAGGACACAAGGGGTCAATTCGGTGGCTTCCCTGGAGTGGTACTCGTCGGTCAAGCTTGGCATAATAACGAAAAATTATCACTATGAAAATCTTTGGTTTTGTCGCGGTCAGGACTTATTCCAGCAGATTGCCAGGCAAGATGCTCGCTACCATCCGGGGCAAAAGAGTAATCGAGCATGACATCGAGAGGGCCAAAACGATTGGTGGGCTTGATGGTTTGGTGGTTTGTACCTCGCTGGGAAAAGAAGACGATGTGTTAGAAGAAATTGCGAACAAGCAGGGGGTGTTTTGTTTTCGGGGTAGTCTCGAAGACAAACTAGCGAGATTCCTTGGGGCCGCGGACAAATTTGGAGCCGACTATTTTGTCAACATTGATGGCGATGACCCGTTTTGCGATCCGGACCTAGTGGAACAAGCAATCAGGCAGATCAAAGCAGAATCCTGTGATGTTATTAAGTCACCTGACGGTCTGGTTTGCGGCGCTTTCACCTTTTTAATCAGTGTGGCCGCGCTCCGCCAAGTTTGTGAGATGAAAAACACGACCGATACCGAAATGTACGAGGTTTATTTTTTAGAAAACGGTCGTTTCAATGTTAAGGACTTGAAGGTTACCGAGCCAATCTATTTTAACGACCGGGTACGTCTCACTCTTGACTACCAAGAAGATTTAGATTTTTTCAAGCGCGTTTTTGATGAATTGGAAATGGACTCGAATACGTTACCCTTGCGCCAGATTATGACTTTGCTCAAACAAAAGCCGGAAATCGCCACCATCAACTTCTCCCGCCATAAGGATTATGTTGCTAAACGGGAGTTGATGCGTAAAAAGACCAAAATTAAAAATTAATATGAAAAACAGTAATAGTTGGCGTTTTCGAGGCAATGAACTCAAATATGTTAAAGAGGTTTTAGATTCCGGTTTCGGTAGCTCAACGATTGGTACGATGAACCAGCGCTTTGAAGCGGCTTTTGCCAAACGTTTTGGCGTCAAGTATGCCGTGGTTTCCAACTCGGGCACGGCTACTCTCCATCAGGCCTTGGTGGCATTCGGGGTTGGGCCAGGAGATGAAGTCATTGTGCCAGCTCTCACGGTAGTGATGTGTGGTTATGCGGTCATCCACGCGGGGGCCAAGCCAGTCTTTGCCGATGTTTTGCCAGACACTTTCCTGATTGATCCGAAAGATATTGAACGGAAAATAACCAAGAAGACTAAAGCTGTCATGCCAGTTCACTTGTATGGTCAGGTCTGTGACATGGAAGCGATTATGAAGATTGCCAAAAAACACCACCTGTTTGTCGTGGAAGATTGCGCCCAGTGTTTCCTGGGTACTGATGGCCAAGGACAAATCGGCGGCACGATTGGCCATGTGGGCAGTTTCAGTCTGGAGAATTCCAAGCACATTTCGACCGGTGATGGTGGTATTTTAATCACCAATGATGAAACTTTGGCTGAACGGATGCGCAAATTTGGCGGCATGGGCTTCAAGAGCATTGGCGCAATCAGCGGCCAAGTTAAGAAGAACAAAGATGTTTTCCAAGATCCAAAATATTTGCGACACACGACCTTTGGCTTTAACTATCGTTTAAGTGCTATTTGTGGTGCGATTGGTTTGGCCCAGGTTGAGAAAATTGACTATTTAGTTAAAAAGCGCCAAGCCATCGCCGCAAAATATCTCCTGGCTCTTCGTGGTTGTGATTGGCTCATCCCTCAATACGTGCCGAAAGGTTATGCAAATACCTACTATACTTTTGCGGCGCGTTACGAAGGAGAACAGAAAAAAGGTGTCAGCTGGTATGACTTTCGCAAGAAGTTTATGGAATATGGTGGAGATGGTATTTATGCCGCTTGGGCGCTAGTCTACAATGAGCCCATCATGCGTTTAATTGACGAGAAAGGAGCCTTCTTCCCTGACTTGCCCGGCCAAGCTCGATCATTTAAGGGTTATCTGCCTAAAAATATCAACTGCCCGCAAGCCGAAAAATTACAGCCGCTCTTGATGCAATTTACCGCCAATCAAGGGATTGAACAAGACATGAACGTACAGATGAATGCCCTCAAAAGAACAATCAAATTTTTCGGCCGATAAAAAATGCCCCGAAAGTTTCCTCTCGGGGCGTAAAAGAACAATTCCTCATTCCATAGGTTAGGCATGGGTCGTCTTGCGAGGCCGGCGGTGACGCGGCCGACCCTTCGTGACCTTTCGCGACGGTGGCACAATGAACGCCGCAGGGTTGATTGGTCGACCGAGCAACCTGCCAGCCTCCTGGAGACCACTTTCGTACTCGCCCATTTGAACCGTAAACTTAAGGGTGGCCGACACTTCGGGCAACTCCTCCTTGATGCGCAGTAGCAAAGACACAAGGTAGGCTTCCGGATCAGCCTTGACCCTTTTCACCAGCTCGTCGGTTGAGTACCGCGATGACAATCTGAACACCTCCGCGACCAGCTTGCCAATGGCGGGTTCCAACATATGCTCTCCTTTCGGATTTTAGGATAAGAAACTCGGATTGTTCGCCGCGCGGCGAATCACATTGAGATGCTGCTCGAAAATACTGGTGACCCAGATTTCCTCCTCGTAGAGCTCCTCGGCCAAGACATTCTCGGCGAACTGCCGAACCAAGTAGCCGAAGACGAACAAGGCCCGGTCGTCAAACCATTGATGAAGTTCCTGGAGAACCGGGCGGTAATATTGTTCGACGAAAGCTTGTTTCTTTGCGGGCCAGGGCGCCTGACTTGCCAGAAACAGCTTTTCTTCTGGTTTGGACCAGAGCTTGCGCTCATTGATTAAAGTGTGCCGGCGAATCGCCCAAAAGATCAGACAGCGCAGAACATCGAGACAATCCGCGGCGCGAGCTACTTCCTCGAACGCACTTTTGAACCGAAACATAATCCGGACGACTTGAGTAGCCTCCTCGTACATTTTGCCCTGCTTGTCGAAGAACACTCCATCGACGCTGTACATTGACCAGCCTCCGAAGGGCGATTTATACATGTCGATACGTGCCAGCGCCTCTTCGACCGAGGGCAGGGTATGTCGGCGATGCAGACGGGTGTAATCTTGAGGGTCAAAGAGCGCTGGATAGATTCTGAATTCCTCCATGAAAGGCTCGATATATTTCCTCACATACTTCTTCACGGGCTCTTCGTTGTGGCCAAAACGCAGGGCATCGAAAATCGTGCCCTGATGAGCCCTCGCTATTTATACACTAATGTTGCAAATAAAGCAAGGCAGGGGAAGTTGGATAAGATAAAAAGACACCACCCAATCCGTTGGGTGGTGTGTGGTATTGAACCAAAGAGCTCTACATATCGAGAATCCCTTCGATATTTCCTCGGTCGACATGCTCGCGAGCCTGGAGGAACTGATCTTCCGACATCGCCCCGAAGTTGAGCGGTCGGCCGTCACGGTCGTGCATCACTTTGGTAGCATCGTCGAGCTCAAGGACATAATCGAGCATGGCGTTATCAGCCACCGGGCTGCCGCAGGCATCGAAGGAGAGACCGAAATTGGCCCGAAGTTGTTGCTGAACTCGGGGAGCTCGCAACGCCTCGGTGCCGGGATAGGCAGTGAAGACGAAGATCTTCTGGTTGACTGCCTCTCTCGACGTAGCCGTCTCCATTTGCCAGAGGATGAAGCCGACAGTCGTCTTCAAATCCTCCAGGCGCTCACCCGGATAGGCCATAATCCAGGTGCAGTTGCCGTGAATGCCGGCGGCCTGACAGTTTTGGATCCCCTTCACCATGGTGGTGGGGAAGTCGAAGCCATTAATGCGGCTTAGCTGGTTTGTCTTGCTACCTCGCGGCCTCAAGATGAAACCACCCTTGCCCATTTCTTCGAGCACATGCTCTGAAGCACTCTCGGCGCCGAAGCCGATATAGATGCAACCGGCCTTGGCCATGTCGAAGACTCGATCGTCTGACGCCTCATCGAGGCGAGTGTGGGTGCCCCAACGTAAACCGCCAAGCGGCTTGAATGCCTCCGGCAAACAAGCGATGTGTGTGGGGTTGACCGCGAAGTTGTCATCAACGAAACCAAGGAAATCAATCCCGTAGCGTCGTTGTAGCCAGGACGCTTCCTCGGCCAACTTCTCCGGCGATCGGAGATCGTACAGGCGACTACCGGTGGCTCCCCGATGACAGAACTTGCAAGCATAGGGGCAACCCCAGGTGGCGACGGTGTTCATGCTTCGGGTCATCTGGAATGGCGTAGCCGAACTGTTGTTGGCCGCCAAGCCCCAGATGGGGACTTGGATATACTGCTCCAGAATCGAGTTGCCGAGTACATCCTGATGTAACAGGTCCCAAGCCGGAAAAGGTAGGATATCCAAATCCGGCGGTCGACTGCCTTCATATAAGAAGCGCAGACGACCGTTCTGTTCGCCCAAGCATTGAGGCAGGTGCGACATGTCGCGGTGCTGATGAAGCCTGGCTTCGAGGACATCCTTGCCCAAGAGCAAGATCACGTCGTCACCTTCCGAACGAACTACGGCATCAAGTTCCGGGATCCAATTGAAGAGTCCCGTTTTGATATCGGTGGCTAAGCCCCCGCCACTAATGATGAAAGCGTCGGGGACCAACTGGCGGCAGGTACTGACCACGAACTGTTGCCACCGCAGAGTGGTGATCATCCCCGAGAGGGCGATGATATCCGGCTCGCCGTGCTGGTTGATGTGCCGTTCCAACAGGGAGCTGGTCTCATCATAGGTCAACCAGCGACCGTTGGGTTTATCTTTGACGGCCTCGTCCTCTAGGCGATATGCGTTGAGGTCAAGGATGCTGACTTCGGCGCCGTACATTCGAGTGCGAGATGCCAAGAGCCCTGGGCCCAGCGGGGCATTATTGGGTTTGGCCGACTCGCGGAGCGGCATATTGAGGTAGAGGATTTTTAAACCCTCCAGCGCGTGATAATCAAGCGCTGACACGACGTCGACAGGCATTACTGCTAGGGTACTAGTCATCCGATTTCTCCTATGTTATATTGACCGAATGAGATTCTGTTTCAAAGAACACTATTCCCATTATACTATAACTTAGTACGAAAATCAAATGTTACCAAAAAAGCGGCTAGTAATTACCGGTAGTGAAGGTTTAATTGGTACCAAACTGGTAGAGTATTTTAGCCCACACTATGAGGTTTTACGTCTTGATTTACAATTAGGCCATGATTTTACTGATGAGCCGTTCGTGGCCCAGTGGTTTAAGGAGAACCGCAATCTTTATGGCATTATCATTTGCCACGCCCATAATCCAATTGCTGCCGCTAACACCAGCAAAATTGAGCCGATCGATATGCCGCTTGAGGAGTTGCGGGATTTTCTCGAAGTTAATACCGTGAGCGCTTTCAATGTTTGCCGCCATTTCATTAAAAATAATAAAACTGGGGTAATTATAAATATCAGTTCTCTCTACGGTTCAGTCTCACCCAAGCATATGCTCTACACCGATTTTACCAAACCGATTGGTTACTCAATTTCTAAAGCTGGTGTCGTGATTATGTCTAAGTATCTGGCAACATATTATGCTCCCGACATCAGGATTAACACGGTGGTGCTCGGGGGGGTTGCTGGCCGGGTTTATGATCAGGGCTTTGTCGATAAATATTCCGCCCACACCCCGATGAAGCGTTTGATGAATCTTGACGAGGTACCGCCAGTATTTGAATTTTTGTTGAATGAGAAATCCTCCTATGTTACCGGTGCCGAATTCTACGTTGATGGTGGTTGGACCGCGTGGTAATAATTAGGCGGGCGGGAAGTCGTTTTCGTTAATGCCGCGGGCATCAAGTACCATCTCGGCAAACTCGCGGATGGCGCCAAAGCCGCCGGGTCGCTTGGTGATAATGTGGGCCAGCGGTCTGACTGTCCGGGTGGCATTGGCGGGGCAAACGATAATTCCTTCATTTTGGATGGCGAGCATGGCGTCACGGTCGTTGATATCATCACCCATGTAAATGGTGTCGACAAAAGTTAGCTTATTTTCGGCTAGCCATGATCTAATGGTTTCCAGTTTTGCCCCCTTGCCCCCCTGTTTGGTGAATAATTCTACCTTCGGCCAACGCCCACTTTTGGCGGATGTTAAAGTGTTGAATCGGTCAACGATGCCGCCCAACGGCTCACCCTCACCAGAAACAAAAACGATTTTTATGCCGATTTCGCGGAGGAAGGAGATTCCTTGTCCGTCTTGATGACCGCGCGATTTCGAGATGATCACCGCGCCATCGGCTAGCGTTGAGCGAGTTTCTTGTCCGTCAAAGAAGACGCCGTCGGCATCGAGAAACAAAACTTTAAAGTTTTTCAGTTTTTCCTGGATATTTTGCATCGTCTTATTATCGCTAAAAAATTGAAACAAGAAAAGCCCCAGGCGACTTGTCGCCTGGGGCTACTGAATTTCTCTTGCTCCATCAGCTATTTCTCAACCAGACCATGGATGGCTTCGGCGCCCGCCTCCGGTCGGAATTTGGCGCTGGCTGCCCAGCGCCGACTGTTCTTGTCATACCGCTCCCAATCCAGCCAACTGAGATGTTCGGGCTCAGTGAGGCGGGGGATTACACCCATAGCAACAAGCGGGTAAGCGCTTAACCCGCATTCTTCTTGATAGAGTCGTTTTGCCATCGGCCCCCAGACCGAGATTGCTCGCCGGCCATGATGAAGCGCGATCCGGAGTGGCGTCGTGAAGGCGCCGACGGTGATATCGCACATTCGGGCCAAAGCGTCAGTGCCCAGTTGTCCGCGATGAGTAAAGGACAAGCCCTCAGTCAATCGGGCAAACTCGGGTAGGACATGGGCATACTGCGGGTATTGGTCCGCGTCGGCATACTTGGGGTGCCAGAGGCTGTAGTAACAGACGAACTGACTCGGATCATTCTCGAGCCGTAGGCTGTTTGCCACCAGTCTGACTATTTCGAGCACGTTGTCTGGGTGATCCGGGACCACCATGATTGAGGTTTTACCAGCCGTAGCCGTATCGAAGGCCGCCAAGGCCTCTTTAGCCGTAGCGGGTACGCTGGTGTCCACTGTCGAGGCAATGTCGCCAACAATGGCACGCCGCCGGGCGATATTTACGGTCATCATGAAGTCGTCCATCACCAGCGTCAGATTGGGGACGAAGCCTTGAAGCCGCGACAAGGCATTCCAGGTATCTTCGCAAGTCACGACTGGGATTTCGAGCGCCCGGGCAGTCCCAGCGAAATCGAGTTCCCAGTTGATCGGGGAAGAGCAGCCGACGACTACCACCTGTGGGCGTTCTGTAACCACCACAGATGGGCGTTGTGGTTGGAGTTGATCACTGCCACGGACAATGATGGTCAGGCCGGATTCCTCCGCCAAACCTATCGCTTTGCCCTCGACAGCCAACTTCACCTCGTGGCCCTGTTCGGCCAGGAATTTGAGTACCGGCAGGCCTATCTTGGCCGCCATAATGTCTCGGAAGACACCCAGAACCTTAATTCGTTCCACTACCGCACCGCCTTTCCAGATAAAAAGAACTGATTAGAGCCGACACTAACCGTAGCATTTTAAGTCTAAGTTGTCAATTGACGTTCAATTATTTTTCTGCTACAACTGGACCTGATTTAGACCTTTCACAATATAAGGAGATCAGGTATGCCACCCACGGGAACAAGGTACCTCTTTGCTCGAAACGAGCGGCCTATCAAGGCACGATCTTCAATGCCTTACGCTATGGTCACGACGAGAATAAGGTAAAAGAGTATTTACGAAAGAATGTGCGAGCTTTAGCGGATCGAGATGTATCAGTCACCATTCATGGGCTGGTCAACTTACAGCAATGACCCCCAACTTTTCTGAAAGGAGAGAAAGCCATGCTTTCTAAACCGGTCGAACAGCTCCTCCTGGAGGTAGCTGCCCATTACGGGGACAGAACAGAGCAAGTGGCCAAAAAGGACCCGGAGGCGTATTTGGTATCAATCCTTATGCGAATCAAGGAGGATCTGCCAGTCGTGTCGTCAACCTTGATGGATACGATTGAGATGGCAGACTATGACGGCCATCTCAACGAGGCGAAGCAATTGCTCAGCCCCTCCGCCAAAAGCCCGCCACAGAAGAGGCCGAGAAGTGTTTCCAAAGTGAGACCTAAAAGCCTATCGCGACGATGATGTGCTCCACCTGTTCTTTGGAGCCCTTTCTTCTGGAGGGGCTCTTTTTTATTATTCCAGCGGGATAGAAAAAGCCGGTGGGTCAAGCTTGACCCACCGGCTACTACTGAAAACGGAAATCGCCCTCACTTGACTCGGCGAACACGGCGCAGTTTCTTGGCCGCTACCACCTCGCCCCCTTGATCCGAGAAGAGTTTGAGAATGGGCAGGCCCATCCGGGCCGCCATAATGTCTCGGAACACACCTAAGATTCTCATCCGTACACCGCCTTTCTGGCCTTGGGCCTATTTGTCAAGTAGGGGTGTAAGAAATGGACAGTCGGGAGGTTATATATTAATATAGCTGTCATCGTGAAAAAGTCGCGGACCAAAGTGGATTTCAATCGGCTGACCCAGCCGTATTTAATTGCCGAGATCGGCATTAATCACAATGGCGATTTGCAGATTGCTAAAAAGTTGATCTCGGCGGCCTTCGCCTGTTCCTGGGATTGTGTCAAGTTCCAGAAACGCAATCCCGATAAGGCGGTGCCGGAACATCAGAAAAATGTGCCGCGCGAGACACCCTGGGGCAAGATGACTTATCTTAAATATAAACACCGGATCGAGTTTGACAAAAAGCATTATGATGAGATCCAAAAGTATTGCCGGATGAAGCCGATCGACTGGGCCGTTTCCGTCTGGGATTTAGATAGCCTCGACTTTATGGTTAAAAGTTATCGCGACGACTTGCCATTTTTGAAAATTCCCTCGGCCTTGCTGACTAATGATGAGCTTCTTGTCAAAACCGCTAAAACTGGTATCCCGGTAATTGTTTCTACTGGTATGAGTACGCTCAAAGAAATTGACCACGCCGTCGAGTTGCTAAAGAAGTATGCTTCCCAATTTGTGGTCATGCATTGCAATTCTTCTTATCCGGCTAATCTGTTAGAGCTTAACCTGCGGATGATTCCGATGCTAAAGAAGCGCTATAATTGCATTGTCGGTTACAGCGGCCACGAATTTGGTTTGGATTCAACAACGGTAGCGGTGGCGCTCGGCGCGCAAGTGGTTGAACGTCATATTACGCTTGACCACACGATGTGGGGCACCGACCAATCTGCAAGTGTTGAGCCGCAGGGGATGGACAAGCTCTACAAGCAGATCAGAACCGTCGCCGGAATGCTCGGTGACGGCAAGAAACGAGTTTACGACAGCGAGTTGGCGGTCCGCAAAAAGTTAAGGGGGTATTAATATGCGCCTTTCCCCAGACGATCCGACTTCAGATAAGCTCGTTGATTGTCCGACCCCGTATTACCATTTGCTTGAGCATCAGCCGGTCGACACAAAGCCCAGAATGGCGATTTTTTTAGGTAATGACTTCAAGAACATGTCTAAAACTCTCGACCGCGAGGCTTATATTGAGCAGACAAATCAGTGTTTGGATTACATGAGACGAGAATGCCGAGGTTGCAGTTTATACTACAAACCTCACCCCAATGAGACCGACGAGTATTCTTTTTTTGACCTTGATGGGTTTCAGGTGATTGGTAAGGAGGATAACGAGATTGCCGAAATATTTTTTTGGAAAAATCTCTCCTCTATAAAATACGTTTTTTCGATCGCTTCCACGGCAGTTTGGTCGGCTTACAATTTGGGACTGAATGCCTATACCTTCATCCGACCGGTTGAGGCGGTAATCGGCAAAGATATCGCTAGCGCCGGTGACTATTTTGATGAATTGCCAAGTTCGTTCTTTATCACTAATTTTGATCAGCCGCTTCGGGAGAACCGAAAAATCCTAGTCCCAGACCACTTGGCCGAAGGCCGTTTTCTTAGAGACTTGGAATCAGGAAATGACGTTTGGTTTTTGGTCGGCGATCCTGGTATGTTGGTGATCTACATTTCTTTCGTTAATCTAATCAAGAAAAATTTTCCCCATAAAAAAATCAACCTAATTCTTCCCCGGCACCATCGCTGGGGACGAGTTAAAGAGAAACATTATCGAAGTTACTTTAATCAAATAGTTAGTTTTCCTCGTAGCTTGTATTCCTTAAAGCCCAGTCGATTCATCGAAATTATTAAGACAATTTTGGCGATAAAGAGATTTAAGCTGCCCCCTCAAGACGTTTTACTCCTGTTTGCCAACAGTAATTTAGTTGAGAATTGTTTCGTGTCATACTTCCCGAATAAAAAAATCGCAGTTCAATTCAAAGATTACTTCGAGATAAACTATGGACTAAAGGAATCAGAGATTCTCCGGGGAGAAAAATTGAAGGCCAGATTCACCAGTATAATGTTCAATCTTATAATTGAACCAATTTTGGGTTTATACCGAAGTATATATCTAGAATATGGTGACGGCCGGGTGATTAATATCGTGCGATTTTTAAAACCGGCCACCAAAATTTATGACCGGATTTATTTGTTGTGTTGACGAATACCGAGATATTACTATACTTTAAAGTTACATAGATGATCAGTGACTCCCTTACCTATATTCCCCGCGCTGAAGTTGACCGCCTGCGGAAAAAAATTAAGGACCCAATCCTCCGAGCCTCAATCTTGGCAAATGTCTTTCGCTTAAATGCCTTATCGATGATAATGGAATCGGGATCGGGCCACGTGGGATCATCTTTTAGCGCGATGGATATTGTTACTTGGTTGTGGCTGGAAGAAATGCAAAACCCCAATGACAATAAGAAGCGAAATGCTGATATTTATTTTTCGTCAAAAGGTCATGATGCCCCCGGCTTGTATGCTGTGATGATCGGATTGGGAAAGCTTAAAGAAGCTCTCCGACATCGCCTGCGAAGGATTGATGGTTTGCCCGGTCATCCTGACGTTCGGACCCCATTTGTGATCACCAATACTGGCGCCCTGGGTATGGGTTTGGCCAAAGCGCGGGGTATGGCTGGCGCTCGGAGACTGGCTGGAAAAAGTGGACGAATTTTTGTGTTGCTTGGCGACGGGGAACTGCAGGAAGGCCAAAACTGGGAGTCTCTCCAGCCAATTGCCAACGGAGGATTCTCGGAAATTACGGCGATAATTGATTTCAACAAGATTCAATCGGACACCTATGTCAAAGACACGAGTGACCTTGGAAATTTAGAGGCAAAATTTAGAGCCTTTGGTTGGGAGGTGTTTAGAATCGACGGCCACAATATGAGAGAAATAAAAGCTGTCCTTCAAAAAACAAAACGCGGTATCGGGAAACCAAAAGTGATTATTGCCGACACCATAAAAGGAAAAGAGGTGTCATTTATGGAAAAAGTTGCTTCCGACGGATTCTATAAGTTTCATTCGGGGGCGCCGTTGCCGGAGCTCTATAAAAAGGCCGCCGAGGAAATTATAAATAGCGTAGAATCAGCCTTGCGTCCATTAGGGCTTGAGGTCGCGATTGAGCAAAAAGTTCCGATTCCTAAGCGAGCAACCTCGCCTCGGGCGGAGAGACTGATCGTTGCCCATGGGGATGAACTGGTAAAACTGGCCCAAAAGCATCCTAAAATTGTAGCGTTTGATGCAGACTTGGTGCTGGATACGGGACTAGTGCCCTACTCGAAAACCATTCCCCAGCGGTATGTCCAAGCCGGAATTGCCGAGCAGTACATGACCTCCATGGCTGGCGGTTACGCCTTGAAAGGGATGTTGCCCGTTGTTCACTCGTTTGAATGTTTTCTTTCCACTCATGCCAATGCTCAAATCTATAACAATGCGACCGAGCGGACTAAGATTATTTATGTTGGTTCGCTGGCCGGGCTTCTGCCCGCTTCCCCCGGCCACTCTCACCAGGCGCTCCGCGGCATTTCTCTGGTCGGCTCCATTCCGGGACTGACGATGATTCAGCCAGCCAATGAAGCAGAAGCCCGGCTGGCAATTCGCTTTGCGGTGCTCCAAAACAAAGGCAGTTCTTATATTCGTTTGGTCACTCTTCCCATTGAATTACCATATGTTCTGCCAAGGGGCTACGTCTTAAAAAGAGGGCAGGGTGTAAAAATCCGCTCGGGAAAAGAGGCCGCGATTGTTGCTTATGGCCCGACCTTGCTCAAAGAGACCTATCTGGCCGCTGAAATTTTAGAACAAGCGGGATTACGGGTGGCGGTTTTTAATATGCCATGGCTTAATACCATTGATGAAGCGTGGTTTAAGAAAACTTTCGCTAAGTTTAAAAAGATTGTTACTCTTGACGACCACTTTGTCTCCCAGGGCCTTGGGGTCCAGATTGCGGCAATGATCACCCGAGGCAGATTGAAATCGAGAATCCTATGTCTGGGGATTAGAGAAATTCCCGCCTGCGGCACACCAGCCGAGGTGCTCGCCTACCATCAACTCGATGCGATGAGTCTTTCCAAACAAATCAGATCTTTTTTGCATGATTGATTTTGAAAAAGTCTCGTGATACTATCGCCGTATGAAAAGAGTTGCCAGGAAAAATAACAGCAGATATCCTAAAACGGTGGCTTTCGTCCAGGTCCGAACTGGTAGCTCTCGTTTTCCCAGTAAGGTTTTGTACAAAATCGGCAAAAGAGAGATTTTTCTGATCCAATTAGACCGGATGAAACGGTCCCGACGGCTCGATCAAATTGTGGTGGTTACCACCGCTAAAAAGGAGGATGACGTTATTGTCTCCTTGTGTCGAAAAAACAAAATCCCTTATTTCCGCGGCAGTGAGCATGATTTGCTCGATCGGTATTATAAAGCCGCCAATAAATTCAAAGCCGAATTGGTCGCAAAAATTCCTTCGGATGAACCGCTGATTGATGGAGAAGTGATCGATGAAGTAGTGGGAAAGATGCAAAACAATCTGGATAAATATGATTTTGTCAGCAATATCCATCCACCGTCTTTTCCGGACGGACTGGATGTCGAAATCATGCCTTTTAAAATTCTTGAAATCGCTTGGAAAAAAGCCAAAAAACCGCACGAGCGTGAACACGCCACGCCCTATATTTGGGACAACCCTAAACGTTTCCGGATTGGTAGTGTCACAAATCGGTATGGAAGTATGTTTATGACCCATCGCTGGACGATGGATTATCCTGAAGACTTCGAATTTTTCAAGGCCGTTTTTTCTCATTTTAAAGATAAAAAGGGTTTTTTGATGAAAGACGTTTTGGATTTGCTCCAGAAACACCCGGAAATTGGCGCTATCAATGCCAGACACGTTGGCATCAATTGGTTTCGGACGGTGCCGGGGGAATTGAAGACGGTTAGCCCGGAGTTTTACCGTCAAGATACGGAGTCTTCACCATAATGAAAAGTAAATACAGTTTAGAACCGGTCTTCGTGCCTAAAGTAAGGACCAAATACCGGACAATAAAGACTAAATTGCCGGTACCGCTGTCATTGCCCATCTTTAGGTCACTGATGGCGAGTGAGCCGGAATCTAAACGAGGTCAACCGCCCGTAGTCTGGGACCGAGCCGAAGGCTTTCAAGTCTACGATAAATGGGGAAATAAATGGATCGATTTCTCTTCAGGGGTGTTGGTGGCCAATGCCGGTCACGGCCGCAAAGAAATTATCGGTGCTATCACGAAGGCGCTAGGGCGGGGAATGCTCACGACTTTTGCTTTTGTCCATGAAAATCGCATGAAATTGACGCAAGAACTCCAAAGGATGTCTCCCGATCCGTCAAATTACCAGGCGGCTCTTTTTAGTGGCGGAAGTGAAGCTGTAGAATATGCTATTAAGCTTGCGAAGACACACGGAATTGAAAAATATGGTCCAAAAAGGGTATACATAGTATCTTTTATCAATGCTTTTCATGGAAGCACTCTCGGTTCCCAGCTTGCGGGGGGTAAGGAAAAACTAAAGAAGTGGACCATAGGTGAGGGGAAGACTTTTGTTCAAGTTCCTTTTCCAGACGGCTACAAAAATAAAAATACTTCCTTTAACCTTTTTCTTGAGAGTCTTAAGGTATTAAACATCAAGCCCGAGCAAATCGCAGGCGTCATAGTCGAATCATACCAGGGCGGGGGGCCGGACTTTATGCCGGTAAAATACGCCAAGGAACTGCAAAATTTCTGTAATTCAAATGATATCGTGATGATCTTTGATGAAATGCAGTCTGGTTTTGGAAGAACGGGAAAATGGTTTGCTTATGAATATTATGGCGTAAGCCCCGATTTGATTACTTGCGGCAAGGGCATTTCTTCGTCGTTACCTCTTTCGGCGGTGATTGGCAGAAAAGATATTATGGCGCTTTATCCGGCTGGCGCGACGCTCACTACCCATTCGGGAAATCCGATTTGCGTTGCCGCCGCTCTCGAGAATATAAAAATTTTGAAAAAAGAAAAGCTGGTAGAAAAATCTAAGAAGCTGGGAAAAATTCTGCTCAAGGGGCTGCAGAGAATTCAGAAACGATACTCCAAAGTGCTCGGTGTTGTCCAAGGCCGAGGTTTGGTGGCGGGCATTCAAGTAGTAAAGCCGGGCACCAGAGAACCGGATGGGGAGCTGGCGCTCCGGATCAACGAAGCCTGTTTTCACAAAGGCTTACTGATGTTTTCACCGGCCGGAGTGGCTGGCGAGTGCGTAAAAATTGCCCCGCCGCTTGTGATATCAGAGGAAGCCTTGAGAGAAGGAATCCAAGTGCTTGAAGAAGTTTGCGGCGAAATTCTCGGCTAAATATGAAAAGCGATTTCGATTACATGCGGTGTCCATATTATTGGCTTCTTTTAGATAAAAACGAGACTTCAAATAATATTGAAAAGGAAGAAAAGCTGGCGGTTTTTTTTGGCAATGATTTTTTCAACACTACCGATATTGCTTACGATAAATTTATCAAAAGAACCAACGAGTGTCTTGATTATGTCAGAAGAAATTGCCAAGGTTGCAAATTGATTTACCGCCCGCATCCGGAAGAGCGGAAGGAGATCGAGTTGCTTGATTTAGAATCTTTCGCGGTCGAAAGAGATGGTCAGTCGGCCGAGGAATTTATTTTAGCCAACAAGAGCAAAATCAAGTACCTCTTCTCTTTCTGTTCCACCTCTTCAATCGCTGGGCTAAGTCTGGGTGTCAATTCCTATATTTTTTATAGATGTTTCAGTGATATTTTCGACGGCATTAATAAAATCTTTGTCGACAATTATTTGAAGGGTCTGCCTGAAAATTTCTTTATCAAAGATTTCAACGCGTCATTAATCGAGAATAAGATAGAGATTAAAAAAGATTTGCCGACCGAAGACAGTTTCCGAAAAATTCTGACTGAACACAGTGGCCCGGTCTGGTTCATCATTCAAGAAAATCGGTATTTGCTAATCATTGAAGGCTTGGCTAAACTAATAAAGTCAATTGTCCCGGACCGGAGAATAAATTTGATCGTCTCGCGCCATCATCGCTGGACGGATGAGAAACTGGTGGAACTAAAAACCAAATTTGATGAAGTGATCGCGATCCCCCGAGTTTTCTATTCGCTGAAGCCGAAACGACTCTGGGCGGCCTGGCAGATCGCCCGAAAGATCAGAAAGATAAAACTTGATCAAGGAGCAATTCTCATCGGCTTAGCTCACCACGATTTTATTGAAAATTGTTTTATGTCTTACAATAAGCGCAATTTTAAAATCGCGGTTTTGTCAGAATCAGTCTGGCGCTTAAACTTCAAAACCGAGACTTTGGGTTTCGATACCCAACAATTCATGTTTGATAAAGCGGGCATCTTCTATAATTACTTTTTTGAGCCAATGTTGGGTTTAGCTAAAACCAAGTTTGTACATCACCAGAAGGGAAGCTGGGCGTACTTTATTAGACTTCAAAAACCGATAGAAGAAATTTATGATCAAGTTTTTTTAATCAGGAATTCGCCGTTGTAAAAACCACAAAGACGTGATAGTCTCTGACGACCACAACAATGCCCGGTCAAGTGATTAAACACAATCGATGCCGGATTTCGAAGGAGCCACTAGTCGAGCTGTTTTCGCTCGGGTTGCTTCACTTATCCGATTTTCCCGCCCGAGATGATACTCGGCCAAGAAAGCCAGTGGAGCTTAAACTGTGTTTGGCTCCCACTTCGGGTTTGGTTCAATTGTCTCACACCGCCTCGCTCGATGAGATGTATCGCGAGTACTGGTATCGGTCTGGGATTAGCAACACCATGCGGGCCGAGCTCAAACAAATTGCCGAAATGACCCAATATTTGTCTAAAGTGAAATCGGGCGATATTTGGGTTGATATCGGTTGCAATGACGGCACCCTTTTAAGTTTTGTTGACAAGCGCCTGATTAAGGTTGGTTTTGATCCGGCCAAAAACGGTTACGCCAGCGAGGCCCGCCAGCACGCTAATTTGGTTGTTGAGGATTACTTCACCGCCAACGCTTATAAGAAAAGCAAATACGGCAAAAAGCAGGCTAAAGTAGTAACTTCCATTGCCATGTTTTATGATTTGGAAAATCCTAATTCTTTTGTTGAGGATATTAATAAAATCTTAGACAATGATGGAGTTTGGATGGTGCAAATGAGTTATTTGCCCCTGATGCTTGATCAGCTGGCGTTCGACAATATTTGCCATGAGCATCTTGAGTATTATAGTTTGACCTCCTTCAAATACCTGATGGAAAAACACGGATTCGAGATAGTGGACTGTCAACTCAATGACAGTAATGGCGGTTTTTTCAGAGTCTTTTTGCGGAAAAAAGGAGCCAATCCAGTTAAGTTTGCCACGGCGCCATATCGGGAGGTGGCTAAATTCCGGGTCCAGTCGATCTTACATTACGAAAAGAGTCTCAAACTTAATCACCGATCGACTTATCTGAAGTTCTATCGCGAGGCGGTTAAACTCAAAAACCAAACTGTAAATTTTATCAAAAAGGAGAAAGCCAAAGGCAAAAGTATTTGGGGTTACGGCGCTTCGACCAAGGGCAACACTCTGCTACAGTGGTTTGGCCTAGATCATACTTTGATTGACGCTATTGCTGAACGTCACCCGGTCAAGTACGGCCGGAAAACGGTCAGCACAAATATCCCGATTTTATCAGAGGAAGAAATGCGTAAGCTTCAACCAGACTATCTTTTGGTGCTACCGTGGCACTTCATTAATGAGTTCTGTGAGCGAGAGGCGGCTTTTCTAAACCGCGGAGGGAAATTTATTGTGCCTTGCCCCAAGTTTGAAATTATGGGGGCTGATAATTAAATCCGATCCAGGTCGGCGAGAACCATCATTTGAACTAGTTCGGGAAAACTGATTCTTGGCTCCCAGCCAAGTTCGGCTTTTGCTTTAGTAATGTCGCCCAGCGGATAAGCAGTTTCTGGTCGATAAAAATCTTTATTGATTTTAATAATTACCCGACCGGCGCTATTGCGAGCAATCTCCTCTAAACCCTGACCCCGCCAGCTAAGTTTTAATCCTGCGGCCGAGGCCGCAACTTCAACAAATTCTCGAACGGTGTGAGTGGCTCCACTGGCCAGGACGTAATCGTCCGGCTCGGTGGCTTGCAGCATCCGCCACATTCCTTCCACTATATCTCCGGCGAAACTCCAGTCGCGTTTGGCGTCTAGATTGCCAATCTCGAGATAAGACCGCTTGCCTTTCACTAGTTCCGCAATCGAATGAGTGATCTTGCGAGTGACAAAGCGGAGATCGCGTCGCGGTGATTCGTGATTAAAGAGGAATCCGGAACAAACAAAAACCCCTTGTTTCCTCGATCCAACCACAAACTCTTGATAAGCTCTTAATTTCGCCTCGCCATAACTATTAGTGGGCTTAAAGGTCGTAGTTTCGCTTTGGGGAGCGACTGATTTATCAAACATCTCCGCACTCGAGGCCTGAAAAATTTTTATCTTCGGGTTTGAGTTTAAGGCCAAATTAAACATTTGCCCCACCGCTCGGTAATTTAGGTCGAGCGTCAGTTCCGGGTCTCGCGCGGCCAAGCCAAGATCGGTCACCCCGGCCAGATTGTAAAATTCGTCGGGCTGATACTTGTTTAAAATTTCTCGAAGTCGTTTCGTGTCCCGGATGTCGGCCGAAATGATTATTGGGCCTTCGCCACCGCCCTCAACCTGATCTGAAATACCGACCACCCGGTAACCTTTTTCTTGGAGTAACTTGGACAGATAAAAACCATCTTGGCCGGTGATCCCAGCAATAAAAGCAGTTTTCATGTGTAAGATTTCTCTTCAACGATGTCTGATTTAAGAAGCAGATTGATTTGCTTTTTGATCGTGGCGCGCTCATCATTATTTTTAAAAGCGCCGCGAGCCAATTCAATAAACCGCGGTCCGAAATCCTGGCGCCGCTCGCAATCGCGCTTGCCGTCCTCAATGTCCCAACCCTTTTCGCTTAAGGTCCGCAACTTGGAGAATAATTTATTAAGTTCCGGAGAGGGTGGGATTTGATTTTTGGCAATTTGGCGCAGGAGCTCCAGTTCGTGTCTGACATTTTTAAGTTTCTCCGGATCGATTATTCTCTCTTCCTTCACCTCTAGGATCGCTACCTTATCCAACAATTCCGCCGGCGCTGTTGGGACGAGGATTAATCTCAACATTTCAAGATATTACTTCAGCCTCGTCAGATTGTCAAGTAGGCTGACCAGTTCGGCTTGTGCGGTAACAAAAGAGATTGAGTCAATCTTCTTGTCCGAGGCCTTCAAGATTCGGTAGGTTGGACTGGGTGGCAGATGATATTCACGCTCATCTGTTGGACCGACGAAGATTAGTTGGGGAATGTCAAAAGCATCGGCGGTGACCATAGGACCACTATCGTTGCCGATAATTAAATCGAGTCCGGCAATGGTAGCCTTAAACTCGTCGAGAGACTGATTGTAAAAATTAATATAAGAAACTTGCGGATTGAGGCCAACAATAACTTGATCAATTGCTTCTTTATCAACCCCCGCACCCAGAAAAGCGATTTTGGCGCCATAATTTTCGGCTAACCAGTTCGCCACCGCAACGTAGCGCGCGGCTGGCCACCAGCGATCTTTGGTTGAACCGCCCGGGGCGATGCCGACCACGAAGCCCGTTAACATTTCCGCCTTAGCTTTTGCCTCTTTAGAAAAGTAAAGTCGGAAGTGAGCGTCGCCGGTATTGGCGCCGATGGGGTCAAGCAGGGCCAGATAGAGTGGCGGGACATAGCTGCCGCGGGCGAAAGGTTTTGTCACCACCAGTTTCTTGAGAATGTTGTAGATCCAAGAAACGCCCGTTTCGTTCCACGACAGTACCGAGACGCACTTGGCCCCTGACAGGTAGAGTAGGGCCAAACCCTCGATCGATCCCAGGTTGGCCAAGCAAGCGAAGTCCGGCATCAGTTGGCGGATGGTTCGCCAGGTGGCCCAAAAATTATTGTGGTAATGAATAGATTGGGTAATATCGGGGTTGTAACGGACAACTTCTTCAACCCGGCCGCCGGCCACCAAGGTAATGGTAGTCTCGGGGTGGGTTTTCTTGATCGCGGCGAAGAGGGGGGTCACATAGACCATATCGCCCACGTGTGGCTTGGAGCGAAAGATTAATGCTTGTTTAATTTTCGTCGGCGCTTGTCTGGCGCGGCCGCGGATCGGCCAGTAACCCAAACAGAGGAGAAAGAGGCAGAGATTTTTCACTTTTTTAAGATTAAACAGGCAACGGCGCGAGCGGCGGCGGCGTGATCCGGACCGTCGTTGCGTTTAGTGCGAATGTCGAAATAAGTTTTGGTCCCGGCCTCGGCCTCGGTGCTCAGTTGCCAGCCAGCCTCACCGTAAGCGTAAAAATGTTTGGCGCACTTGCCTGTGTCAAAAATCTTTTCGACCTCCTTGATCATGGCTGAATCGAATTGTTGAAAGAAGCCGAAATTTTCTGACTGGCCGAAAGGGACAGTCAGCAAGATCACCCCGCCCGGTTTCAGGACCCGCTGTAATTCTCTGATGGCTAGCAGGAAGTCGGCTGGTTTTGACTCTTTGTATTTCCCGTCGGTATAAACCAGCGAATTATCCATGCCGATGTGTTCCAACGTCGAGACGCAAGCAATGCCATCGAAATGATTATCCTTGAACGGCAATTCCCGGATATCGCCATAGAGATAGCTAATGCCCCGATACCAGAAACAGCTCGTCTCCGGATTAAGAGTCAGAATCGACAACTCTTTATTTTTCAGCGCCTGATTTTTCAAAATGATGTCAAAGTTTAGGATTGATCCGGCGTCCAACCACTGGCCAGAGGCGGGGGCCATTTGCGCTAGAAGCCACGGATACTCAACGATTCTTTCGTCCAGTCCCAGGCCATAACCGGTCAGTAACCGTTCTTGATTCTTGAAGCCGTTCAGGATGTTAGGATCAGCTATGACCCTGGCGATATTTTGCCACTTGTATTCGAAGTAGCCTTTGGTCCACGGTTTCTTGCCCCGCAGACTAAAGATCACCAAATGATACCTAGATCTGCTTGCCTTATAGCCAGTGATGGCAGTGGTCAATAGCTTTTTGATAATTTTCATCGCAGGTTGGTTAGAAGTTTGGCACCCAAATGTTTAGCCGTGAGCTCTTGGTGGTAGAGAATCGAACTGTTTTGGGCCACTCTGGCTAATGTCTCGGGATGATTTTTAAGTTGGCTAATTTTTTGGGCCAGATCGATTGTATTACCGGGCTCAAAACACAAACAAGTCTCGTTCTCGGTTAACACTTCAAGCACGGCTTTGTTTCTACCGGTCAAATAGGGGAGTTTCATCGCCAAGCTCTCGAAGATTTTATGGGGAATAGTTCTATAAAGCCGAGGGTGCTTAGCTAGCTGACCAAGCGAAAGGTGACATTCTTGCATCTTTTGTCGCAACTCGCTAAAGGATAATTGGTTAGTAATCAATTCGACATTGCCCGGCCGAAATTCTGATATTAAGGACTCAACTTTTTTCTCAAGCAGTCCCTGACCGATGATTCTAACTTTTATCTTTTCTTTTTCCAATTCTTTTGCGGCCATGATGATTATCTCGACACCAGCCTCAGGCAAGAATTTACCCCTAAAGACGACAGTGAACTGTTCCAGTTTTTCTATTGTCGGATCAAAATAAAATTCTTGATCGTCAACTCCAGTAAGGTGCACCAAAAGCTTATTTGGTCGCAAGTTAAACATCTTCACAAGGAACGTTTTTTGAGCTTCGCTTTCAACCAAAACAAGATGAGCGGCATGAAAAGCGACAAAGTCAATCAACCAATACCAGAAAGCTCTAATTGTTCCGACTCTCCGGGAAATAACCATACTCTCATAAAAAGAGTTGCCGGCGTTGTAAATTATTTTTCTTAGCGAAATTAGCCGGAGCCAGGGCACTAAAATTGCGCCGGTGTAACCAACGATTGCTAGATCGTAATTCTTATTTAATCGGTGATGTTTCTGGCGAATCGCCCGGAATTTTTTCAAACCGCGAGAGTTGTCCGTAATCTCGACGACTTCCACCCCGTTTTCGCGCAAGCCTCTGATGGTCACGCGATCGCGAGGATGATTTGTGTTAAGATTGATGTAACAAATTTTCATGGTACCACTGATAGGTTTCCGCTAGACCATCTCCCAGGGTTATTTTAGGTCCCCAGCCTAGCTTATTAATCTTGCTGACATCAAGCAGTTTGCGGGGCGTGCCGTCCGGTTTTGATGGGTCCCAAATAATTTTCCCCCCATAACCGACAACGTTCTTAATCTTTTCGGCCAACTCTGAAATAGAGAGATCTTCACCGGTGCCGATATTGATAATCTCTGAGTCATTATAATTTTCCATCAAGAATAGGCAAGCCCGAGCCAGATCATTCACATCGAGAAATTCGCGCTTTGGTTTACCGCTGCCCCATAATATCACCTCGTCGGCCCGGGTTTGTTTGGCGTCATGGAATTTGCGAATCAGTGCCGGCAGAACGTGCGAATTTTCTAGGTCGAAATTATCATAAGGCCCATACAAATTAGTTGGCATTGCTGAAATAAAATTCGTTCCGTATTGTCTATTATAAGACTGACACATTGAAATGCCGGCAATCTTGGCAATGGCGTAGGATTCGTTGGTCGGTTCAAGCGGCCCGGTCATGAAGGATTTTTCCTTGAGCGGTTGGGGCGCCAATTTAGGATAGATGCAAGAACTGCCGAGGAAGAGCAGTTTTTTGACCCGGTGGGCATAAGACTGATTAATAACATTGCTCTGGATAATTAAATTTTGATAGATGAAGTCGGCTGGATAAGTATTGTTGGCCTGGATGCCGCCGACTTTCGCCGCGGCGAGGAAAACATAGTCCGGTTTCTCTCGAGCGAAAAATTGTTGGACTGCCCGACTGTCTGAAAGATCAAGCTCGGCACGGGTGCGGGTGACAAGATTGGCATAACCCTCGGCTTGCAGCGTCCGTAAAATGGCTGATCCAACTAAGCCGCGGTGGCCGGCGACAAATATTTTCTCCGATTTTTTCATTCCTTTATTAATTCTATTGTTTGGAACATGGCTAGCACACTTATGGCGGGGGATAACATTCGTTCCAACACTTTCACCGGAGTGTACATCCAGTAGGGCAGCAGCGATTTATAAGACAAACCGCCACTGATCAGATAGCGGAACGGGGTGTGCAATTTGACCGACTGAATTTTAAGACGAGGGAAACGGGTTTGAAATTTTTTTCGATCTCGGACAAAAACCATCCAAGGTAAAGCGCCGTTGGCCACCGACATCGGACCCGTCGAAGGGAAGTTCCAACCAGTCATCTTTTCGTTGAACGGTTCGTGGTGAAAGTTTTTGTAGACAAATCGACTCCAAACAGTATTGGCGGGTTCAAGCATAACGATTTTTCCACCCCTTTTTAATGTTCGCTCTGCCTCGTGGAAAAACTTTTCGCACTCACCCAGGTGATGAAGCGTGTTAATCATAACTATCGCCGCCAGCTCGTGGTTGAGAAAGGGGAGCTGGTAGGCATTGATCGTCATGTCACAGTTGGGCAGAGGCAAAATGTCGGAAGTAATTACGGCCGGGTAAATCTCTTTAAGGAAGCCGCCGCCCGCGCCAAGCTCGAGAACTTTGCCAGCTTGGTTGACCCTACTCATGATCTCGCGATACCAATCGAGGTAAAGTTTCTTGATAAATTTCTTGCGCAGAATTATTTCACGGTGATAAACGGTCATCTCCGGCGCGTCTAAGCCGTAGCGGGCTTGTTGCGCGGCATATTCTTGGTCGCGCAATAGTTTTTTCAGTAGGGCCATCTAAATGAATTTTATTTTTTTCAGCGCAAAAATGACCATTTTTATAAGCAACCAACCATGAGCGATCCGTCTAATGTTCGTCGCGCCATAAACACGTTCACGGTAGTGTACAGGCAAATCAATGATTTTTAGATTGAGTTTGGCGGCGCCAAAAAGCAGATCAAAATCACCAAATGGATCAAAATCACCAAAAAATTTACGATTCCGGATTATTTTTTGGTAGTCCTTTCGCCACAAAACTTTCGTGCCGCACAAAGTGTCTTTTAGTTGTTGCCCCAAGATCCAACTAAAGGCTGAACTAAAAAACTTGTTACCAAGAAAATTAAGCAGGCGCATTGACTCTTTTTCCATGGGGTAGACTAATCTGGAGCCGTTTATAAAATCGGCTTGGTAACTAACGATCGCTCGGAAAAACTTGTCCATTTCCTCGGGCGGTACAGTCATATCAGCATCGTAAATTGCCAAAATATCACCGGTGGCCAGCTCGAAACCGCAACGAACGGCGTCGCCTTTACCGCGACCACTCTGTTGAGCAAACTTAATCTTTCTTGTCGCGCCGTAGGCGCGGGCGACTCGTTCGATCTCGGCGTAAGTTTTATCAGTAGAGTTCCCTTCAATAAAAATTATTTCCGTCCCGCTGCCTAATTGTGGTAGTTCACGAGCGATTTTTTCGATGGTACCCATTTCATTAAGCGCCGGTACGACGATCGAGATGGAGGGTAAGTTTTGTTGATTTGGCCGCTGGACCTTTCTCAAAACAAAAAAATTGAAAAGTCCCAAATGATTGAATGGCCATAGATTGGAAAGAAACTGATTAAGAAAAACTGAGATGATTGGCAGATAAATCGGCGCGATCATTTTTGTTCCCATTCTTACCACTTCAAATTGGGCCAGCGTTGCAAAATTTTTGATGTCGTTTTTGGTCAACCAATTTTGTTCAATGACCTGATTACGCATCCCCAACTTAGAAGCCAGACGGAGAACCGGTTCCCAGAGAGTGCTGTATTGAGTAATAATCAGTCGGCCGTCAGGCGCTAAAGCCGCTCCAGCTCCTAAGAAAAAAGTATCGATGTCGTGAACGTGACCGAGAATATCCGAAGCGACGATATAGTTCCATTCATCAGTCGGTAGCGGGGCAACCTTTTTCTTTGCAGTCTGGCTGGGGTTGACCCGGAAACTACATTCTCCCGGGAGGAGTAGAGACTGAACGAAAGATTCCAAATAGGAATAGTAATATCGTTTCCAAAACATCATTTTAGAGATTTAGATCCGGTGGCCGTTAGTTTTGAGTCGCGCCAAGTCAGCTTTGGCCATTAGCTCAACCAGTTTCTTGAAAGTTACTTTGGGTTTCCAGCCAAGAACCTTCCGCGCTTTGGTCGCGTCCCCAAGCAAGAGATCAACTTCGGCTGGACGGTAATAACGAGGGTCTATTTCGATTAGGGTCTTGCCGCTCTTTTTGTCTAGCCCTTTTTCAGTCAGACCTTTTCCTTTCCAGACCAACTCGAAGTCAAAGTGTCGTGCCGCCTCCTCGGCAAATTCTCGGACAGAATGATTTTCTCCCGTAGCGAGTATATAGTCGTCTGGTTTGGTGTGCTGAAGTATGCGCCACATACCCTCGACATAGTCTTTGGCATGACCCCAGTCACGTTTAGCATTAAGGTTACCGAGATAGAGCCGGTTCGCGAGACCGAGTTTAATTTTGGCAAATCCCGATGTGATCTTGCGGGTGACGAAAGTCTCACCGCGCCGCTCGCTCTCATGATTGAAGAGGATGCCGTTACAGGCGAAGAGTCCGTAGGCTTCACGATAATTTCTAGTGATCCAATACGCAAAAACTTTGGCGCAGCCGTAAGGTGAGCGGGGATGGAACGGCGTGGTTTCTTTCTGCGGTGTCTCCTCGACTTGGCCGAACATCTCGGACGATGACGCCTGATAAAAGCGGGTTTTCAGTTTGGTCTCGCGGATAGCGTCTAGCAGACGCAAAGTTCCGAGACCGGTAACGTCAGCGGTAAATTCCGGGATATCAAACGACACCCGCACATGACTTTGTGACCCAAGATTGTAGATCTCGTCCGGCCGCACTTGTTCCAGGATGCGATTTAAGGAGCTCGAGTCTCCAAGATCGCCGTAGTGGCCAGTCAATTTGGGATTTGGTGTGTGTGGGTCCTGAAAGATGTGATCGATCCGCGCCGTATTGAAGGAGCTAGAACGGCGGAAGACACCATGAACTTCGTAACCCTTTTCGAGCAAAAGCTCGGCCAAGTAAGAACCGTCCTGGCCAGTGATACCGGTAATTAAAACCTTTTTTATCATCGGGTTCGAGTATAACTCTTTTGTTGCTAGTTGGCCAGCTCCATGTTAGGATAACGGCGTATGACCATAAAACATGTCCTGCGCGGATCGGTTGTCGTTGGTTTGTTCGGTCTTCTGTTGACCCCGCTTTTGGTGAGTAATAGTTTGTTTTTCCCTTACATCACCGGCAAAGCTTTTTTCTTTCGACTGATTACCGAAATCATCTTCGCTCTATGGTTGGGACTAATCCTGTTGGATAAAAGCTATCGCCCGCGCCGGTCGCTACTGCTTCTTGCTCTGACGGTTTTTACCGCCATTGTCACTTTGGCCACAATTTTTAGCCAAAATCCGGCGCGCAGTTTTTGGTCTAATTTCGAGCGGATGGAAGGTTTAATCACCTACTTTCACCTGCTGGCTTACTTTGTGGTTTTAGGTTCGGTCTTGCAAAGCGAAAAATTGTGGCGTTGGTTTTTCAATTTCTCGATCGCGGTCAGTGTGGTGGTTGGTTTGTACAGCTTAAGCCAGATTGTCCACGGCTTACAAGCCGGGGCGATTGGCCGCATTGACGCCACTCTGGGCAACCCGACTTATTTGGCGGTTTATATGCTGATCAATGTTTTCCTGGCGGCTTGGCAGTGGTGGCGCGCTCGAGCCGAGACGGGTTGGCCCTATCTCTATGGGCCGGTTATTTTTCTCCAGCTTGTTGTTCTTTATTACACCGCCACCCGCGGCGCGATTCTCGGCTTCATTGGTGGCGGTCTCATTGCGGCTCTCATAATGATTCTCTGGGGTTGGCGGGAGGGGTTAGTCAAACGTTTGGCCGGGGGACTATTTTTGGGTTTAATTATTTTGACCGCCGGCTTCTGGCTCCTTAAGGATGCTTCCTTTGTTAAGCAAAATCCGGTACTCTCACGTTTTGCGAATATCTCACTGACCGAACAGACGACCGAATCGCGCCTGACTATTTGGGCGATGAGCCTCCGGGGATTTAAAGAGCGCCCACTCTTGGGTTGGGGGCCGGAGAATTATAATTTGGTGTTTAACAAATATTATGAGCCGAAGTTATTCCGCAACGAACAATGGTTTGACCGTTCGCACAACATCTTTTTCGATTGGTTGATCAGCGCCGGTTTGCTTGGTTTGATCGGTTATCTATCTTTGTTTGCTCTGGTGTTCTATTATATTTGGCGGCGCTCCGCTGACACGGTTGAACGGGCGTTGTGGGTTGGTTTCCTGGTGGCGTACTTTTTCCAAAATATTTTTGTCTTCGATAACCTGATCAGCTATCTTTTATTCTGGTCAATTTTAGCTTATTGGCATCGGCGCAGTTTACCGCCGGTTTCAATGCCGCTGACCGCGGTCAACCCCAAATCGTTTGGCCGGCAAGCGGCGACGGTAATCATTGCCGCGGCGACCATTTTCATCATTTATGCTGTGAACGTCAAGCCTTGGTTAGCAAACCGAAACTTGATTCGGGCCTTAACCCCTTCGTCTGATCCGGTCAGCAATCTCACTTTGTTTAAACAGGTGCTAGCCTCCGGGACACCGATTGGTTTCGCCGAGACCCGCGAGCAACTTCTTAATACCGCGCTCGGCGTCTATGGTAACGATAAGATTGCAACTAGCACGAGGGAGCTATTTATCAATCTGGCGGCCAACGAAATGGGCGCCCAAGTTAAACAGGCGCCCACCGACGCCCGCCATCAATTATTTCTCGGCACATTTTTGTTGAATTTGGGTCAAACTCAACTGGCCCTGCCCTACTTGGAACGAGCGCACGAACTTTCGCCGCGCAAGCAGACAATTATGTTTGCATTGGCGCGGGGCTACTTCCAGGCCGGTCAATCGGCCCGGGCAGTTAAGTTGACCGAAGAGGCCTTTAATCTCGATCGGCGCTTCGAATCGGCCCGCAACTTTTTGATTGAATTATATGTTGGGACTAAAAATTACCCCGAGGTTTTGAAGTTGTGGCAGGAGGCGGTGGCCATTGACCCGGCCAATGTCCAATCGCGCCTCTCTCTGGCCGCTTCTTATTTGGCCAATGGCAAACGTGATTTGGCCATTGAGGCGCTAGAAGCGGTGTTGACACTAGACCCCAAACAGAAAGCGCAAGTAGATTTTTATATCAAAGAAATCCGCGCTGGCCGCAATCCGGTGCAGGAATGAGTTGTGGATAAGCCTCTTGCGGGTTGCTGGGGGGGGGGTTATACTAGATTATTATTAGTCAGATAATAATTTTTGCTAAATATATGAAAAAGTATCTCATACCAGCAACGTTTCTGTGTCTTTTAGTTGTTACGCCAGCTTTAGCCCAAACCTCAACCGTTACTGTGGTTCGGCCAAATGGCGGAGAGATTTTGTATCCGGGCCAACAGCAAATAATTCAGTGGAGTGCTCCCAGCTCGACTCCAACTGTTAGTCTTTACTTACTCTATAATCAAAGTATGACCAGTCCTGCCATCGCGTCGGCTACACCTAACACCGGTTCTTATTTGTGGACGGTCCCCGCTATTGGCGGCAATCCCAATAATTTATTCCAAATTTACCTGGTGACGCCCGGCGGTACCGATAGAAGTGATGGTTACTTTACAATCAATTCAGGCCCATTCATTGACCTGAAAGTAAATGGTGGCAACGGTCCCGTTACTGTCGCCCCTAACACCCCATTTACTCTCTCCTGGCTCGGCAACTTTACCCGCCCTTGCCCCGCCTATGGCTTTATGCCCGGCTGGGGCGGTTTCAAGCAAGTCACGAGCAATGTCATTGGCTCAACCACCATCTCTCTTCCAGCCTACAGCGCTGGGCGGACCTATAACCCCAGCTTATATTGCACCATCTGGTCTGGCGCTACGACTTCCACCATCGTCACCGACAGTGTTAGGGTAAACGTCATCGGCAGTACCACTACTCTCATCTCCCGGGCCGAGAGCTTGAATCTCATTGCCGCCATGCTTGAGGCGATTCGGAATTTGCTTAGCACCTTGGGTCGGTAGGCGGAGTTGTGTGGGGCGCTTGACTTATTTTTTGCAATTTGCTAAGCTCTAAGACGTGGGTGCGGTTCTGGTGGCAACATTGGAACTGGCTCCAACTAAATGTAAATGTCTTGCGAAAGGCCCGCCTCTGGCGGGTTTTTCGTGCCTGGTTTATAATCAGAACAGGTTTTGTGCCCACTGACGGTCGGCGGTCGCACTCACATAAGACATTTAGTTTTTGGAGCTCGCACCCGCCGGCCGTCCGTGAGCAGAAAATTATTTTAAACCCGCCTTATCGGCGGGCAAGAGTTATCCACACTTTGATTGAAAAAGTTATTGTTTCTTTTTTATTTTTGCGCGATAATAATCAAGTCAGAGCAATCAGCGGTCGGAGATTGCAATCGAGCTTTATAGAAATTTAAATCACTCTCAATTATGGCAAAAAGAAAAAAGGCGAAGAAGGGCAAGAGAAAGTCTCGCCGCTAGTCTGTCGGTTTTGAAAAAATCTCCCCACCGGGGGATTTTTTTTGCGAAAAATGTTATACTCGACCGGTGTCATTTCTAGGTAAAATTTTCGGCGATAACAGCTCGCGTGATGTGAAGTCGGTCTTGCCGCTGGTGGAGCAAATTAACGCGCTGGAGCCGTCTTTCGAATCGCTCTCGCTCGAGGCCCTCAAGTCTAAAACGGTTGAACTTAAGGCCCGGTTAAGCCAGACCGAAACGCTTGACGACTTACTGCCGGAAGCGTTTGCCGCCGTCCGCGAAGCGGCCAAGCGAACGCTCGGCCAGCGCCATTATGATGTGCAATTAATCGGCGGGATCTTGCTTCATCAAGGCAGGATTGCGGAAATGAAAACCGGTGAGGGTAAAACCTTGGTCTCAACCCTCGCCGCCTACTTAAACGCCCTCGAGAGCCAGGGTGTTCATGTGGTGACCGTCAATGATTATTTGTCGCGCCGCGACGCCGTTTGGATGGGCCAAATTTACGCGGCCCTTGGTCTCTCGGTCGGCGTTATCAATCACGAATCGTCCTATCTCTATGATCCGGCTCATGAGTCAGAAGATAAGGCGCGTGACGCCGAGGGCTCTTTTAGAATTTTCTACCAATTTTTAAAACCGTCAACTCGCCGTGAAGCTTATCAAGCCGATATTACTTATGGCACCAACAACGAATACGGTTTCGATTATTTGCGCGATAATTTGGCGCCTGATCCCAATGGCGTGGTTCAAATTTCTCTACCGACTCGGCCGCGTCACCACTTCGCCATTGTGGACGAGGTGGACTCGATTTTGATTGACGAGGCCCGGACGCCGCTCATTATCTCGGCGCCGGTGGCCGAATCGGAGAGTCTGTACCAGACTTTTGCCAGATTGGTGCGATCTTTTGCATCGCCGGCTGATTACGAGGTGGACGAAAAAACCAAATCAATTTCTCTGACCGAGGAAGGGATAAATCGGGCCGAAAAATCGCTCGGCGTCGAGAATATTTACACCGATAAAGGAATCAAATATGTTCACCATTTAGAAACGGCGGTGCGGGCCAAGGCGCTTTATGAACGGGATCGCAATTATGTGATCAAAGACGGTGAAATCATCATTGTGGATGAATTTACCGGTCGGCTCCAACCGGGCCGGCGCTGGTCGGAGGGCCTGCACCAGGCGATTGAAGCCAAGGAGGGTGTCGCCATTAAACAAGAATCACGGATTTTTGCCAGCATCACCTTTCAGAACTATTTTAAACTTTACGGCAAAGTGGCGGGGATGACGGGGACGGCGCTCACTTCGGCCGAAGAGTTCCAGCGCGTTTACGGTTTGGACACGGTCGCCGTCCCGACTCATCGGCCAAACCAGCGCCAAGATTTGAATGATTTAATTTACCAAACCGAGAAGGGCAAGTTGCAAGCGGCCACCAAGAAAATTAAAGAATTATATGAACGTGGCCAACCGGTGCTGGTGGGCACGATTTCGATTGAGAAAAATGAATTGGTCTCGGCTTATTTAAATAAAGAGGGCATTCCCCACAAAGTTTTGAACGCCAAGAATAATGAGGAAGAAGGCGCGATTATCGCCGCGGCCGGAAAAAAGGGCAGTGTGGTGATCGCCACCAACCTGGCCGGCCGCGGCGTTGATATCAAACTTGGCGGTGTGGGCGCCACAGCCGAAGATCAAGAAGCGGTGAAAGCGCTTGGCGGTTTGTTTGTGCTTGGCACCGAGCGGCATGAAGCGCGCCGGATCGACAATCAGTTGCGCGGCCGCGCCGGGCGTCAAGGCGATCCGGGCGCGACCCAGTTTCTCGTTTCTTTCGACGACGATCTAGCCCGAGTGTTCGCGCCGGACAAGATTAAGGGTATGATGGGTCGTCTCGGTTTGCCGGAGGATGAGCCGATTGAAAATCGTTTGGTCTCGCGCGCCATCGAGAGCGCTCAAGCCAAAATTGAGGGTCTAAACTTCGACGCCCGCAAGCATTTGCTCGATTACGACAATGTTTTAAATCACCAGCGCGGGGCGATTTATGCCAAGCGCCAGGCGATTTTGTTTGGCGACCGAGAAGCGCTGGGGGAGTTTTTAACAGGCCAACCAGAATTGGTCGAGGCGAAAAAGCAACAACTCGGCGAAGAAGTTTTTTGGCCGAGCGTGCGGCAGCTTATTTTGCAGATCATTGATCTCTATTGGGTGGATCATCTTGAGCTGATGGAGTATATGCGCGGCAGTGTTCGCCTGCGAGCTTACGGCCAGCGCGATCCCTTGATCGAATATAAGCGCGAAGGTTTGGCGATGTTTAAAACGATGGAAAGAAGCATGTTTGAAGAGACATTAAAACTTTTGCCGACTTTGGGCGTCACTCTTAAAGTTGAAGCCGCGGTTCCAATGAGGGAAGTCCACGAATCAGTCCGCTTGATAGGCCAGAGGCCTACCCCGACCAAACCGTCGGGGTTGGGTCTTTCATCCGGCGTCCCCAAGGTGGGACGAAATGAGCCCTGTCCATGCGGTAGCGGCAAAAAGTTCAAAAAATGTGGCCTGTTAAATACTGAAGCACACCAGCAAAATCTGGCTAAGATCGGGCATAAATTAACCACTTGACATCCCAACCAAACGGGTGTATAATGGTCAACGGAAGGTGAGGTATGGCCGTGTGGCCAGCTCACCCAAGTCCAGGACCTAAAACTAAGGAAAGGAAACTATCATGGCTACGAAAGTGGTCGTGGCGGGGTCGTCCGGAGTGACGGCTTCGCAGCTCAAGAATCTCTCAGCCGATGACCTGAAGCGGCAGGGGACGGGCGGCGTGACGTTGCTGGAGCGCCTGCTCCACGAGTTCGTCTATCACAGCGAGACTGGCAAGCACTTGGACGTCAAGAAGGTCACTCTCTGCTCGGCTTCGCGTGGCTCGGACGGCAGCGTGCCGTGCGTCTGCTGGGGCTCCGTCTGCCACGGGGTCAGCGTCGGCGGGTGCAGCCCGGACTGCCGGAGCGACAGCCTGCGGGCTCGCGCAGTTTCCTAACCCCTGATCCTAAAATCTTGTACCCTCTGGCCCCAGACGATTGTCGTCTGGGGCCGTTTTGCCTCACGCAGAAAATGATACCGTTTTATTGCTGGAGCGGGATTTTGGTAGCATTTTTTGCTAAGCTTAAACCATTTTACGGTTCGGTGGAAAAGACGAGGCAGTACTTTTTATGGGTGCTGGTGGTGAGCTTGGTCGCTGTCGTTTTGCCAGCCATCGGCCTCATTTTCGCCATCCCGCAGTTCTTGGGCTTGTATCAGACTATCGGTAATTTGTAGACTTCTGGTATAATTAGATCAGACCGATGGAGAAGATTAAAACAGTTTTCATTAACTGCTGTCAAAATTTTTCCGTCGTCTGCTTCTGGCTCGTTATTCTCACGGGCCTCTTGATTGTGCCCAGCCATGTTAACGCCGCGCCCAATCTTCAGATTAATTATCAAGCTAAACTGACGGATACGAGCAGTGTGCCGGTCACCGACGGCACCTACACCGTCGTTTTCAAACTTTACACGGCCGCCAGCGGCGGCACGGCGCTCTGGACGGAGACAGATAGTGTTGGAACCACTAACGGCTTGTTTTCGGTCATGCTTGGTGCCACGACCGCCCTAACTTCCGTGAGTTTTGACCAGACATTATATCTTGGGGTTAAGGTTGGTACTGATAGCGAGATGACCCCCCGCAAGATTCTCGGCACAGTGCCGGCCGCTTTTGAAGCCGACAAACTTGATGGACTCACCAGTGTGGATTTTTTTCGAATTAACCAGACCAACGCCACCTCAAGCGCCACCACGACGCTCTCGGTTAAGCAATCCGGTACCGGCCCGATCATGGAACTGTGGGACGGCGGCACCTCGGTGCTGAAAGTGTTGGACGGCGGTTTAATCGGCATCGGCACGACCACGCCCGTTTCCACCCTCTCGATTCAGGGTTCACTTTGCGTCCGCGACACCGGCTCGTGCGGCACGGCGGCGGGCACGATTTATGCCACTACTGGTTCGATTAGCGACATTGACTTAGCCGAGAATTATACCACGACCGATCGTACCCTGGTGGCCGGCGAGGTGGTAGCCGTCGATCCCGCTTCGCCGGTTTCGGTGAAGCGCGCCGCGACTGGCGATCTGCTTATTGGTATTGTCTCGACCAAGCCCGGTCTCCTGCTCGGTCGTGAAATTTCCGACAGCGTGCCGGTGGTGCTCGCCGGCCGCGTGCCGGTGAGAGTCAATAACGAAGGCGGCGCCATCAAGATCGGCGATCGGCTCGGGCTGTCGTCAGTACCGGGCGTGGCGAC
>CAZJJW010000003.1:0-43831 GCA_964546425.1 uncultured Candidatus Saccharibacteria bacterium
AGAGGTGGTATTGCTTGAGACGACCGGGCCGTCAATGGCGGTGACGGGCGAGTTCCGGTCGTAATCGTATTTGGCTCGAGGATCGACAAAGGTGACGCGGGCAAGATTATCGGTATTCTGACGCACCGGATTCAAGTCATTGGCCGAATCCACCACCGCCCGGGCCGGAGTCGCGCCACTTGGCGTGTTGCTCTCGCCAACCGCCAGACCCCAGTAATGGATGTCGTCGGCCGCCAAGCCCGGGATACCGCCGTTTGCCGCGCTTTTAACTACCACCTTGAGCCAGGTGTGGTTGTTAATCGAAAGCGCGTTGTTGCCGCTGAAGGGTCGGTCGGGCCAGATCAGCTTGATTCGGTCGGTGGTCTCATTGAGCGGCGCGACGGTGATGCTTGAAGGGTTGGGCACTACGGCAGTTGGTTCAGTCTCATTGCCCATGGTGAAGCTAAACATCGAAGCGGTGACGTTTGAGAGGGCCGGACTGCCGGCCGGGTGGGCGACGTCAATCATGAGGCCGTTAAGACCCTTGCTGTAAGTGATGTAGTTGGCGAAGGTCGCCGGGCCGTCGCCGGGCTGCTGTGGCCGCTTAGTCGAGTCAATGGCCGAATTGTCGTCACAAGTGGCCACGCCGGTCAAACTGCTACACTGGACCGACGGCGTGTCGTAGAAGGAGTTGTTGTAGAAGACATGGCGGGCGAGGATTGACGTTGGAAGAGTCCCAATAAACAAATTTTTCATGTTACTGAAAGCTCCATTGGCATAAACCCTAACTTCGTAATCGCCATCTGGCGTATTGATCTGGCAATCAGAATTAATCCCACAAGTAAAACCGTAGATTTTGGCCGGAACCGTAAATTGCAGGGTGGTGCCATTGGTCGAGGCAACATTGTATATCCAGGCTGACCCGGCGTTTGGTGAATACAAAGTTATAGAGCCAGGCGGCCAGACCGGAAAACCCGAGCCGGTCAAAGTGACCAGATCGCCAACCTTGGCGGTGGCCGGCGTGATACTCGTGATTACCGGCGGCGGCACGACTTGGACCGAAAGAGTCTTCGAGATACTCAAGTTGGTAGATAGATTGGTGGTGCCTAAACTGACGTTGTAAGCTCCGGGTGACGTATTGGCTGGAACGGAAAATGAGATACTACTCCACCAAGAACTATCCGCCGGGACACTGACATCTTCCTCTGGATACACATTATAAGACCAAGTGGCTGGCACTGCACCGTTGGCGCGGAAAAGAGTGGCGCCACAAGTAGGCGTGTCTTGATTAACAAAGTCAGCTCCAGCATAGCCAGAGCCGCCAGCCGCAACTGGCGAGGGCCAGTAATCGGAGCTCAAAGCCGGTTGATGACGGACGCAAGTTGGGGGGTCCAGATAAGCGTCGAATTTGACGCCGGTACTGCTGGCGAAGCCGATGACGTTCAGGTGGAGACCATAGCCGGGATCATCATAGGTGGTTTCAATCGTTTGCCCCCCCAACACCGTTTGCTTAGTATCGTCGTACCAGGCGGCGGCGGTGGGACTCATGTCTAACAATCGAGGATAGGCATAAAACGAACTTGGGTCAATAATTTTATTAATCATCAATCCTTTCTGATTAGGTTCCAAGTCGGGTCGGCTTAAGTTGGCGTCAAAACCAATCGGGCGCCGATACTCCAGATAAAACGGGGTAGTCGCAAAGCCCTCGGGTTGAATTTTGGCGAATTTACGAGTTGACGTGGCCGATTCCAGCGGGCCGATAATATACCGGCCGTCCCGATTGATTGTCAAAATCTCCGCCGGCGGGATCCAGCCCAGCTTCTCTTTGTAGAAAGCATTGAAGTGAAGGGAGTAGCCATTGCCACCCATGGTGTCGAAACTGTTGCCATACTCCAGATGCTGGCAATCACCGTAGAGCGTTTGATCCTGGCAATCCCAGCCGTTGGCGTGTCGAACACCAAGACCGTGGCCCACTTCGTGAGCCAACAAATAATCGAGGTTAGTCCAGGCGAAGGGCTGGCTACCCCAAAGCGAGGGTTGGTTATATTGAGACAGAGTGATCCAGGATTCTGACAAGCGGTAGTTTGTGCCATTAATCTGATAGTCAAGCTTCCCAACATACGAACAACCGCCAGCGCCGGAAGTGGGGTGCCAAACCGCAAAAACGACCCGATCATAGTTGGCCAGATTGACGTTATTAGTAGCTAGAAAATTAGTTACTTCCGGCTGGGTGACAGCGGTCGCGCCGCAGGCGGAATGATTAGGGTCACCAGCGACGGTCAGCCAACCGTAAACATCGCCCGTAAAGCTAATCTTGTTGTAGGATTGCTCTTTCATGAAGTCTTGGAAGCCACCGTCAAAGAAAGCGCTCTGGGCTTGTTGCACCGTAAATGGCCTCGGTCCGGAATCAGGAAAGTCAACTAAGAGTACCAGCGTGCGCTGATCACCGACCGACTCCGGGGGCGGAGCCGCTTGAGTGACGGTGAAGGCGGTCGGGTCGCTCGTGTTGGCCACCACCACATTGTCTAATTGGAAGCCGTTGACCCTAACGGTGGCGCCGGAGGAAAGATACAAATCGCTCGTGGAATAAAACTCAAGCTTCTGCCGCCCCGACTTAATAGAGTACAGGAAGTGGGAGTTCTCCGGCTTGGCAAAGTCATCAATGTGCAGAACTTCGATCTGGCCGGTGACTTGAGTTTCCGTTTCGACATTGGCTTGAACCTTAGCCGGCAGGGCGGCTTTGTCTTTCTTCTTTAAGGCGAGACTAAGAAACAGCCGCGGATTCTCTTTGGCCAATTTCAACATCGCGATTTTGCGCTCACGGCTGATGTTGATTAAACGTTGTTCCGAGTCTTGCTGGTCGCGTCCTCCGACCGTGGCGGCCGCGTGTTTGTCTTTAAGCTTCCGCAATTCAGAGGTAAGCGCCAGTGCGGCGCCCCCATTGAAAGCTTGATCCGGTTTGTTGTGAGTAACCCCAACCGCCGCCAGTTGGGTTTGATTTAAGTCGGGATTCGAAAAAAGACGCTCACCAATGGAAGCACCGGCCCCTAAACTTAGAGCTAATACCACCGCCACCAGGGCCACTTGCTGTTTCATGAGATTTTGATGAGTTACTTATCTAGTATACTCCCTTGGCGTTATGAATACTAGCTTTCTTATCCACAGGGCTGGTAAAATGCGAGCAAATGAGGAGAAAATTGTTGCGATGGGGATTGATGGTAATTGTTTTAATCTTGCTTTTGTATGTCGGTGTCTTTTTTGGAGTGAAATGGGGTTGGACAAACACGGCCGGGGTGATTGATCGTACGCCGTTGATTAAAAAGACTAATCCCAGCTGGGCCGAGACGGCAGAGTGGCAGACGCTGGCCGCGGCGCTGGAGAAGGACGACGTGGTGATTGAGCGAGTGGCTGAAGAAACCGGCGTGGAACCGCAACTTATCGCGGCGATGGTGGTGCCGGAACAGTTGCGGCTCTTTTTCTCCGAGCGCGAAATTTTCAAGCAAGTTTTCGCGCCGCTTAAGATCCTCGGCCGTCAAACCCAATTCTCTTGGGGCATCGCCGGCTTGAAACAAGAAACCGCCAAACAAATTGAGGAACGCGACACCACTCACCTGCTCGATTTCCAAACCGACAATCACGACGAGGAACGTTTCAATCGGATCACCGACGAACACGATCACTATTATTCTTATCTCTACACCGCGCTGTTTCTTAAAGAAATTATCGCCGAGTGGCAAGCGGCCGGCTTCGACATTTCTCGCCGGCCGGAGATCTTGGCGACGCTCTACAACATTGGCTTCGAGCATTCCGTGCCAAAGAGCCGCCCCCAAGTGGGCGGTTCCGCGATCGAAATCAACGGTTCGACCTACAGCTTCGGCGGTTTGGCCTACGACTTCTACTGGTCAAACCTTCTTGGTCGGTTTGCGGCGCGTGACGCGGAAGATGTCTGAATACTTTTTGACCCGGCGGGTTTTCTGACCTTTGCCGGAGGGCTTGCCCCACATCGTGACGGCCCGGCGGCGGCCGCGGCCTTGGCGGCCTTCGCCGCCGCCGTGCGGGTGATCCACCGGATTCATCGCCGTGCCGCGGACCGTCGGCCGGATCCCGAGCCAGCGCGAGCGACCAGCTTTACCAATACTGACCAGTTTTTGTTCTTCGTTAGAGACGGCGCCGATTGAGGCCCAAGCGTTCTCATTTATTTTCCGCACTTCGGTCGAGGGCATCTTGAGCGCCGTATAACCGGCGTCATGCGAGAGAACTTGGGCGAAGCTGCCGGCCGAGCGCACGAGTCGAGCGCCGCCCTGCGGCTGGAGTTCCAAATTATAAACAAAAGTGCCGACCGGAATTTTCTTAAGCGGCAGGCGATTGCCGGTTTTAATTTCCGCTTCAGCTGAAACTAAAAATTGGTCGCCCACTTTACTGCCCGATGGCAGGAGCACATAACGGCGCTCGCCATCAACATAGCGAACAAGACCAATGAAGCCGGAACGATTCGGGTCGTACTCCACTGTCTCAACCGTCGCGGCAATATTCTGTTTATTGTATTTAAAGTCAATCTCGCGGTACAAACGTTTGTGACCGCCGCCCTGGTGGCGCATCGTAATCCGGCCGGCGTGGTTGCGGCCGACAGCGCGGTAAAAACCGCGAGTTAAAGATTTGGTCGGAGCATCGCCGCTTAAAACCTTCCGATAAACCAAGGTGGAAGTTTGGCGGCGGCCGGGACTAGTCGGGCGATGATGTTTGATGTTAGACATTTTCTATCTTATCGCCTTTTTTAAGAAACACCAGCGCCTTTTTGAAACCGGGCCGGTAACCATAGTGGCCGCGATAAACAATCTTTTTCGCCCGCGACTTAATCAAATTGATTTTTATCGGCGTCACCTTGTACTTTTCTTTGACCGCCCGTTTAATCGCTCCTTTGTTGGCGCTGGGATCAACAATGAAAGTGTAGACCGCGTGGTTAATATCGGCCGCTTGCATTGAAGCCTTCTCGGAAACACGCGTTTTTTTGATAACGGTAATCATGATCGTTGCTTAAGCAAATCGAGACTTTTCTCCGGCTCGCAGAGCACCAGATAGCGGTATTGCAACAAGTCAAGCGGATTGAGATTGCGCACTTCATCCACCGCCACGGTTGAGATGTTTTGGAAACTTTTCCGGACCGCGACTTCCGCCGCCGGCACGGCGACCAGGGCCCGTTTGCCCTTCTTGTAGCCAAGCGGGGCGAAGCCGCTGACGGTCGCCAGCTGCTTCAACAGGCCGGCGGCGGCCTTGGTTTTGACCTCGGCCAGCGCCAATTTATCAACCAGCAAAATATCGCCGTCACGCCACTTCTGGGCTAAAACGGTAAATAAAGCTTTAGTCTTCATCTTCTTGTTAATCTTCTGACTGTAGTTACGCTCGGCGGTCGGGCCGTGGGTAACACCGCCACCGCGCCACAGTGGCGAACGGATTGAACCGTGGCGCGCCCGGCCGGTTCCCTTCTGGCGCCACGGCTTCTTACCGCCGCCGCGCACCTCGCCCCGGCCTTTGGTATCAGCCGTGCCTTGACGCTGATTAGCTTGCATCGCCACCACCACTTGATGAACTAGATCGCCATTCCAGCGTACATGGAAAATCCGCTCGGGCAGATTTACTTTGCCAACTTCTTTGCCTTCTTGATTGTATAATTTGGCATCCATTTTGAATTTTGGATTTGTTTAGGATTTCGTGATTCGGAGTTCGAGTTTTGTCCCTCTTCGGCCAGGCACGGCGCCCTCAATCAAGACTCGATTTTGCTCCTTCTCCACCGAGATAACTTTCAAGTTTCTGACCGTCACGCGGTCGCCGCCCATTCGCCCCGCCATCCGCATCCCCTTCGGCACCCGCGTCCGCAAACCGCCGCCGATTGAGCCGGGCTCGCGCTCGGAATGCTTCTGGCCGTGCGTCCGCGGACCGCCGTGGAAACCGTGGCGCTTCACCACACCCTGGAAACCCTTACCTTTAGAAATCCCGCTGACTGCGACCAGATTACCGGCCGCCAAATTCTCCCACGCCCCTTCATCGGTCGTTAGAACTACGGTCACGGGATAAACCCGACCGGACTCGTCGAAAACTTGAGTCATCTTCTGTTTTTGGCCGATAATAAATTTCATGCGTTTTCATTACATCATCTTGATATCAATGTTAACGCCGGATGGCAAAGATAAGTTAGTGAGACTCTCGATAATCTTAGACGAAGGATTGAGAATATCAATCAAGCGCTTGTGAACTCGCATCTCGAACTGCTCGCGGGCATTCTTGTGGACAAAGGCGCTGCGATTGACGGTGTATTTCTTGATTTCGGTCGGCAAGGGAATCGGTCCCTCCACCGTGCCGTCGTGGCGGAGCGCTGTCTCGACGATCTGCTTGACGCTGGCATCAAGAATCTTCGACTCATAAGCCGAAATCCGAATCCGAATCTTCTGGATGTCGGATGTCGCCGCGGCCGCCGCTTTTTTAGTTTTGGGACTGGCGGCCGGCATAATCAGATGTTGATCTTCGTCACCACGCCGGCGCCAACCGTCTTGCCGCCCTCGCGGATGGCAAAACGTTGCTTTTCCTCCATCGCCACCGGTGCCACCAGTTTAACTTTGAAGGTGACGGTGTCGCCGGGCATGACCATTTTAACACTCTCGGCGAGTGTCACTTCGCCGGTCACATCGGTGGTCCGAAGGTAAAATTGCGGCTTGTAACCGGTGAGAAACGGCGTGTGACGCCCGCCTTCTTCCTTTTTCAAGATATAAACTTCGGCTTCGAAGTCGGTGTGCGGCGTCACCGTGCCCGGCCGAGCGAGCACCTGGCCGCGAGTAACGTCTTCTTTCTTGGTGCCGCGCAGGAGAATTCCGGCATTGTCGCCGGCGATGCCCTCATCCAATTGTTTGTTGAACATTTCGATGCCGGTAATTGTGGTTTTGGCCGTCGGCTTCAAGCCGACGATGTCCACCTCTTCGCCGATCTTGACCTTACCGCGCTCAATCCGACCGGTTACAACGGTACCTCGTCCCTCAATAGAAAATATATCCTCAACCGGCATTAGGAAAGGTTTGTCAACTTCCCTGACGGGTTCGGGAATGTAAGTGTCCAGCGCCTCGACGAGCGCCAAAACCTTCTTCGCCCATTCGTCGTCAACCGTTTTGGCTTCGAGCGCCTTTAGGCCCGAACCGCGAATCACCGGCGCCTTGGCGCCGTCATAACCATTTTTGGTGAGCAACTCGCGGACTTCTTCTTCCACCAGTTCAATCAATTCCGGATCATCCACCAGATCCACTTTGTTTAAGAAAACGACAATATGGGGCACGCCGACTTGGCGGGCCAAGAGAATGTGCTCGCGAGTTTGCGGCATCACTCCATCGGTGGCGGCGACCACAATAATCGCGCCATCCATTTGAGCCGCCCCGGTGATCATATTCTTGATATAATCGGCATGCCCCGGCGCGTCAACATGGGCATAGTGACGCTTCGGCGTCCAGTACTCGGAGTGGTGAAGGGCGATGGTAATGCCGCGCGCTTTCTCCTCCGGCGCGTTGTCAATCCCGTCAACGTCTTCAACGCGGGCGCCGTAACCCTTATCCTTATTCAAATCGAGCACGTGCAAAATACTCGCCGTCAACGTGGTTTTGCCGTGGTCAACGTGGCCAATCGTGCCGACATTGACATGCGGCTTGGAACGATCAAATTTCTCCGCCATGTTTATAAATTTATTATTTTAATAATAGTAAGCCAGCGCCTAAACGCGTAATGTTTATACTAACAAAAGCCCCAAAATAGCGCAAGGAGGGCAAAAAAGCCCCCGGTCGAGCTTGTTACTCAACCGGGAGCCAGTTAGGGTAACACTAGTTGCCGCGAGAGGCGACGACTGTGTTTAGTTCAGGGGTTACACCTCCTTTCTGTCATAACGATCCTTTGATGATTCCAGCTCCAGCTTACCACAACCGCTCTAAGCGGTCTAGTTGAGAAGAATTTCAAATACGCGACAGGAGCTGTTCGTAAACATCCTTACGGTGGCCAATGATTAAGACATGGACAATGTTTGCTCTGATCTGAAAAATAACCCGATAATCACTGACCCGCAGTTTACTCAAGCCCGAGAGTGGTTTGCGCAGTGGCTGTCCGTAAAAGTCGGGTGCGGTCGCTAGCCGAGTTTCAATCGCCCTTTGGATTGTCAGCAACAAATTCCGAGGAATAGAAATAATGTCCTCCGTAATTACTCGCTGATGATACCTAATGAGAAAGGGCTCGCCGCCAGAATTCCTCATGCGAGAGATATTTAGCTTTCTTATCCTTCAATCGCTCTTCGGCTAAGGCCCCGAAAAATTGATCCTCCTCCAGCTCCAGTGCCAGGCGCAAGAGCGCGGCCGCCTTGGTGGCGACCGGGACTTGCTCGCGTTTGGCCGCCTGGGTCAAAGCCCGCTTCATGGCTCGGTCGGCCGTAATATTAATCCTTGATTTAATCGTTGGCATAAACCCAGTGTACCAAAAGTGTATCACCGGCGTCAAGCCGGTTGGTGTCTATAGGAACTGCCGAAATTCGTCCTCCGTCAAACCGGTTTGTTTAATAATCTTTTTGAAAGTAGAGCGAGTCAGATCCCGAGCATGCATTGGCACACTAGTACGTCGTCCGGTGACAAAATGACGAAGGTACAAATGGCTTCCTTTCTGGTACTCCTCTCGGAAACCGGCTCTTTTTAGAGCCGCGAGGACTTGGGCCGCAGTCGCCGATGGCAACCGCGGGCTCATACTGCAACAGGAACATCTACATTCACCTGAAGGGAGGAAACGAGTTTCTGGGTTGGAGGTGTTTCTTCGGGTATTGGTTCGCCTTCTTTGGTCAACCATTCTAACCAACCCGTAATCACCTCGGCGGCCATCCGTTTGGCTTCCTCGAGCGTTTTGCCGTAAGTCACACAACCAGGCAGAGCCGGGACGGTAACAACAAAACCACCTTCTTCGTCCGGTTCAAATTCCACAGTGTAAGTGTAGCCTTTCATCCCCACAGCCTAACACGCCCGTGTGGATTTTTCAAGAATTACCGCAAGGTGTTCAAGATATTCCGAATCGCCTGCAAACTGGTGGCCATTTGAGACAAAGTCGAGAGAGAAACCGCGGGTGAGCCGCCACCTCCCCCACCACCACTTGGCGGCGGCACGAGTGTCGGGTAACGGGCTTGAAGCTTGTTGTTGTCCTCATTAAGTTCGGCATAGAGATTATTCGGATCAACGGTCACCTGGCCGTAGTAACCGTCGGAGGTCATGGCATTGAAGCCCCAGGTACCGTAATCCCATTGATGAGTACTGCAAGCACCAGCGGCTCGAGAGCCTGCCAGGTCAAATTCCTGATTGACGCTATTGATACTAATCCAGACCGGGAAACTTTTTAGCGGTTCTGTACCCTTATTGCAGAAGGTCGCCAGCGGCCCGGAAGCGTTGAGTTCAAAAGCTGACACCGCCAAGTCAAAGCCGGAGGTAACGACATCACCGACAGTAACCGTCGTCACACTGCTCGCCGAAGCGCCAGCGCAATCCGTCACCCGCGCTGTTACTTTGTAAGTACCGGCCTGGGACCAGGCGTGACTGGTGTTGAAGGTCCAACCGCGGCCGCTCTGGGTGCAATTCGAAGTACCGCCGCCGCCACCGCTGTCACCCCAATCAATTGACCAAGAGAGGTCATCATTATCGGCGTCCTTGGCGTTCCAGCCAAAGGTCACCGATTGATTAACGGGAATTGGGCTGGCCGGGATTGAACCACTGACAATTTCCGGCGGATGATTGTCGGTGGTGGAAGTATAAATCTTGAAGTAGCTGTTGCTGGAATCACAGGTGTTGGTGCTCGTTTCGCAAACTTGCACGGTGTAAGCGCCATCGGGAGCAGTGCCGTCACCGTTCATCACCTTGCCGACGCTCCACTTGTACACTGAACCGCTGACTCCCGTAGCGATGGTATAGGGCGGCGGAAAACCAAGTATGCAGGGCTGGCCGGGAGGGCAAGGGGTCTGATAAGCGACGAGATAGATGTTGTAAGTCCAGTTAGCCGGCGCGAAGGTCTGCCGATTGTCGCGCCAGGTAATCGCCTGGGCCGTCCCTTTTTGCCAGCTCTCCCCCCCATTCGGCGAGAGGACGGTGATGGTGGGTTGGGTAGCATTACTAATAATAAATACACCACTTTTACCACCAAAATCAGGATTACTGTTGTCTCTCACGTGAATTTGATACTTACCCGATACAATTGAATTGGATATAGACCAATCATAGTCTCCATCATTTAATAGGTTTGCTCCAATAACCGACCGGGACAATTCACCGGTTAACGTCCCGTCCAGCGGTCCCTGCAACCAGATTTGTATCAATCGAACGGGTGTCCCAATGTTATTCCAGCGAATTTTGAGTATGTCACCTTGGCTGAAAATGCTTGCTTCGTTCGGCGAGGTCACGTTAATTGCTGGTTGGGTCGAAACATCCCCCACCCGCACACTGATACTGGTTTGGGTGGATTGGCCGCTTTCGTTAGTGACCGTGAAGCCCACCTTATAAACTCCGGCCTGGTTGTAAGTGTGATTAAACGTCGCGGTTTGAGTATTGGATCGGGTAACTCCAGATGATCCCATACCAGAACCATATAATCCCTCATCACCCCAAATCACCGAGTAAGAAAGGACGCCGGAACCGCTGGCGATAACTTTCCATTCACCCGAGACACCCACTCCCAAGCTGGTCGGGCCGGAGACGCCATTGATGACGGGGGCGCCGGGCACGGGGATAGGAATGGGGATGGGACGCTTGCAGGCGTGCAAACGATTTAACTTGCCGCGGGTGGAGGGGCCGACATAGCCGGTGCCGCGGGCTAAACCGTTGGGTCGCAGGATTTCATCGGCATACTTTTCTTGGAAACCGGAAACCGCGGCGGCGGTTGACTCGCCGAACTCGGCATCAGAAATGCTGACGCCCTGACGCTCCTCGGCGGCAATGGTAAAGCCTTCCTGTCGCAAGATTTCCTGAAGCGTCCCGACGCCCGTTCCCCGATCACCGATTCGCATATTGGTCCAATTTGGATTCCAACAAAATGGCGTCGGTGTACCCAAACCGCCTTGCAGGGCTTGAAGTTGGGCCAAGAGGGCCGCGATTTGGGCCCGCAGTTGGGCAATTAGAGCCGAATTGTCGGTTTGGGCTAAGGCGGGAGTGATGATTAAAGCACACAGCAAAACACCAAGTAATATGTATTTTTTCATAATTTAACGAAAAATGTTAACCGGCTGATAATGTCTATAGTCTAGCACTAGTAAGCCCTCCCCACAACAAACTTATCCACAGGCCCGCCCCGCCTCCTGCAACATCCGATGTTGCAGCTGGTATAATAAAGCATATGCCAATGAGAAAAATCAGCTTCGCCGACGGTGAGTTCTATCATGTCTTTAACCGCGGCATGCACAAACGAGACATCTTTCGCCACGATCGGGATCGCCAACGTTTTTTATTTTCTCTGCTTTACTTCCAGTCGCCTCGAACCTTTGACAATATCAGCGAGCTAATGCCTTATTTCCTGCAACATCGGATGTTGAAGGATAAAGCTCTCACGCCGGAAATAGTGAAGCGGCGCTTTGTCAGTCTTTTGGCTTTCACCTTAATGTCTAATCATTTCCACCTTCTGATTCAAGCCCACACCGACAGTGGGGTTTCGTCTTACCTTCAGCGGGCCCAAAATAGCTACACGAAATACTTCAATGCCAGATACGAGGAGAGCGGTCATCTTTTTCAAGGCCCATTTCGAGCCATCCATATTAGGGACAACGAACAATTACTCTACGCGTCCGCTTATATTCACCGAAACTGCTGCGAGATTAAAAAGTGGGAATCTCGGCCAGCTGATTATCCTTGGTCAAGTTATCAAGACTATGTTCAGAAAAACCGTTGGCCTGATTTGCTCCTAACCAATGAGATCCAAGAACAATTTGACTCACCAACTGATTATTTTGCCTGGGTCGAGGAGACTGAAGCTAAAGCTAATCCTGCAACATCGGATGTTGAAGAAATGCTGGCTTAGTCTTCTGCCTCAAGTTGAATCTCCACGCCGCCGATGCGGGCGGCGATGAAGTTATAGATCAAGGCGGTCAAGCCGCCAAGCAGAAAGCCGATGAGGCCAAGGAGAACCGAGGCCACGACAAGCGCCATCAAGCCAAAGCCCAAACCAACCCCGATCAGCGCCGCGAGACTAAGCTGAAACTTCTGCGGATCAAGAAGCGTAGGAAAAAAGGGCAGGGAAATGGCGCCAAGAATAAGTTGGAGCAGGCCAAAAGCGAAGAAGAGCGAGCCGGTCAAAATCCCCTGGAATTTGGCCAGCGACCAGACGCCGATTCTCGTAATTCGATGGATTTTAGGCATAGCAAACTTACTATAGCACATTACTGCCTAGCCTCAATGATCTTCTGCGCCACGCCCGGTGGCACAATTTCGTATTTATCAAACTCCATGGTGAAAGTGCCACGGCCCTCGGTCATCGAACGCAAACCGGTCATGTAACCGAACATCTCCGAAAGCGGCACCCGGCCGCGTACCGCCTTGACCAGACTGCGGTCCTCAATACTCTCAATCTGGCCGCGCTTGGCGTTCAAACTGCCGGTCACATCACCGACAAATTTCTCCGGCACGATGATTTCAATTTTCATCACCGGCTCGAGAAGCACCGGACTCGCTCGCTTGGCCGCGTCTTGGAGCGCCATTGAAGCGGCGATTTTGAAGGCCAGTTCCGACGAGTCAACATCGTGAGACGAACCGTCATAAAGTTCACATGAAATATCCATCAGTTGGAAACCGGCCACCACGCCGCGCTCCATGCCCTCGCGAATCCCCTTCTCGATCGGATTGATGAACTCCTGCGGCACGACGCCGCCTTTAATGGCGTTGATAAATTCAAAATGATTCTCGCGGGTAATGTTTTTGGCAATTTTTTTATTGGGCTTAAGCGGCTCCAGCGGTTTAATCCTGATTCGGACATGGCCGTACTGACCGCGGCCGCCGGATTGCTTAATGTATTTGCCTTCGGCCTCGCTCGCGACGGTAATCGTCTCCTTGTACGCCACCTGCGGCCGGCCGACATTGGCCTCAACGCCGAACTCGCGCTTCATCCGATCAACAATGATTTCCAAATGCAATTCGCCCATGCCGGAGATAATCATCTCGCCAGTTTCTTCATCGCTTTTGACCCGAAAAGTGGGATCTTCGTCCGCAAGTTTCTTGAGCGCCAAACCCATCTTCTCTTGATCGGGGCGCGTCTTCGGCTCAATCCGGAGCGAAATGACCGGCTCGGGCGCGTTAATCCCCTCGAGCAAAACCGGGAAATTCGGATCGCAAATCGTGTCGCCGGTTTTGGTATCTTTCAAACCGACAGCGGCCGCAATGTTGCCGGCGTAAATTTCTTTAATTTCCTCGCGATCGTTGGCGTGGAGCCGGATGATCCGACTGATGCGCTCTTGAGTGCCACTGCGCGTATTAAAAACATAGGAACCGGCGGCCAGTCGGCCGGCGTAAACCCGGAAGAAGGTAAGTGAGCCAATGAAGGGGTCGGCCGCGGTTTTGAAAGCCAGCGCCGCGAACGGCGCATCGTCTTTCGGGGCAATCAGCAAATCTCCGCCGGTTTTTTGGTCCACGGCTTTGGTCGGCGGGATATCAAGCGGCGACGGCAAATAATAAGCGACGGCGTCGAGCAAAAGTTGGACGCCTTTGTTCTTGAGCGCCGAGCCGCAGAAAACGGGGAAAATTTTGTTGGTAATCGTCGCCCGCCGGACAATCTGGCGCAATTTCTCCAGACTAATTTCCCGACCTTCAAGATAATCAGCCAGCGCCGCGTCGTCGTGCTCGACGATTTTCTCAATCGCCGCGGCGCGCTCGCGCGCCGCGACCTCGCGCCACTGCTCCGGAATCTCGCCCTTGATTACCTGCTCGCCCTTATCACCTTCAAATGTGATGTACTGCATCGTCAACAAATCCACCACGCCCTTAAACCCGTCTTCGTGTCCGTCCGGGATTTGGAGTTTAACCGCCTTCGGCGACAAACGTTCAAGAATCGATTGGAACGAACGGTCAAACGAGGCGCCCATCCGATCCAGTTTGTTGATGAAGCAAAGCCGCGGCACTTTGTAATCATCGGCGTAACGCCAGTTGGTCTCTGATTGCGGCTCGACGCCGGCCACGCCGTCGAAAACGACGACCGCCCCGTCAAGCACGCGCAAGGAACGTTTCACCTCGATGGTAAAGTCAATGTGGCCGGGCGTGTCGATGATATTTAACTTGTACTTGTCCGCCGCCGCGACATCCGATGTTAAAGATACCCCAACATCGGATGTCGCGGCGGCGGTCGGCGTCCAGTAAGCCGTCGTCGCGGCGGCGGTGATGGTAATGCCGCGCTCGCGCTCTTGTTCCATCCAATCCATAATGGTGTCACCCTCGTGGACCTCGCCGATTTTATGCGAAATGCCGGTATAAAAAAGAATCCGCTCGCTGACCGTTGTTTTGCCGGCGTCAATGTGGGCAATGACGCCGATATTCCTCACCTTCTCAATCGGGTAATCAGCCGCCATTTTATTATAAATTCGAAATTAGAATATCAAAATCAGAAACAATATCTAAATTAAAAAGTTTTAAAATTTTAAACATTAGAATTTTTAATTTGTTTAGGATTTCGGGCTTCGGGCTTAGAGTTTTTTCGTATAAGAGCGGGCGAAGTGGGCGAAAGCGCGATTGGCCTCGGCCATTTTGTGGACCGTTTCGCGCTTCTTAACCGCGTCGCCTCCATTCCCCGCCGCCGCCATCAGTTCGTCGGCCAGACGCGGAGCAATCGGCTTGCCACGTTTATTCCGGGCGGCGTCAATCAACCAACGAAGTGAGAGCGTCAGGCGACGTTCCGGACTGACCTCGTGCGGAATCTGATAGTTAGCCCCGCCCACTCGCCGCGTTTTAATTTCCATCACCGGCCCGACATTTTTCAGCGCTTCGTCGAAAACTTCGACCGGATTTTGTTTCGTTTTCTCTTTAATAATCTCAAAAGCGTCATAAACAATGGCGCGGGCAATATTTTTGTGCCCCTTTTCCATAATATAATTGATGAGCTTAGCCACCTGGACCGACTGGTAAGTCGGATCGGCCGCCAAAATTCTTTTAGACTTTAGCTTCCGCCGCATAAATTATTTCGGCTTCTTGACGCCGTACTGCGAGCGGCCCTTCTTCCGATTTTCGACCCCGGAAGCATCCAGTACGCCGCGGACAATGTGGTAACGAACGCCGGGCAAGTCTTTAACGCGACCGCCGCGAATCACCACCACCGAGTGTTCTTGCAAATTGTGACCGATGCCGGGGATGTAGGCCGTGACTTCCATGCCGTTGGTTAAACGGACGCGGGCAATTTTGCGAATCGCCGAGTTTGGCTTCTTCGGCGTCGTCGTCTTCACTTGCACGCAAACGCCGCGCTTGAAGGAAGCGGGATAAAAAACCGGACGATTTTTGAGCACATTAAAACCGCGCGCCAAAGCGACCGCTTTCGATTTCCGGCGGACTGGTTGTCGCCCGCGCCGCACCAACTGATTAATCGTTGACATAAATTGAGTCCGCTACACTTTAATACAAAGTGAGAAAATATGCAAATTTAGAAGATTGAGCCGGTAAAAAGATAAAAAAGCCGAGCGACGAGCGAGTCGAGGAGGTGCGAGTTGGCGATAAGAAAGAGAAAGGCGACGATTATAATTAGTTGATGGCGCATAAACCAGTCTTCAATGTGACGCAGGCGGTATGGCAGAGCGGCAAAAAGAATTTTAGAACCATCAAGCGGCGGCACCGGGATCAGATTAAAAATGGCGAGCATAATGTTGAGGAGAATAATGACACTGATTAAACTGGCGGCGACGGTTAGGATATTGAAACGGAAAAGCAGACCGAAAATTAAAGCGAGGAGTAAATTAGAAGCCGGCCCGGCGGCCGCGACATAAGCCGGACCCCAGCGACCGCCGCGGAGATTGTGCGGATTGTACGGCACCGGTTTGGCCCAGCCGATGACGAAACCGCCAAGCCAAATAAGCAGGGCCGGGATAATGACCGAGCCGAACCAATCCAGATGTTTAAGCGGATTTAGGGTCAAGCGACCGGCCAGGCGCGCCGTCGGATCGCCCAAGTAATCAGCCACCCAGCCGTGCGAGATTTCATGGATCACAACCGACATTATCAAGACGGCGATATAAAATAAAACAGCAATTTGCATTATTGTGATGATATGATACCATCTTGGAGCTTATGACAAAAACTTGTCCGATTTGCGAAAAGGGGTCGCTCATCCGCGGTGGTTATTCCAACCGCGTCCGCGCCACCAAGTTCAATCCGACCGGCAAGGTGCGGCGGTATCCCAATCTCCAGTGGGCCCGTCTACCAAGCGGCGCGCGCATTAGAATCTGCGCCAAGTGCCTGAAGGGCGGCAAACATCTGACGGTTAAAATTTAGATAAAAAAATGCCCCGGATCCACAATGAATCCGAGGCGTTATTAAATCCTGACCAATGGTCGGCGCTGCCTGTTGGGTAGGCCAGCCTCAACTTCACTCTGGTCGTAAAGGTGGGACGCCCGCCAGTCGTCCGCCAATCTCCCGGCCAGCTTTTCGTTTAAAAGCCAACCAACCAGGTCGCCAAATTTCTTGGTCTGCGTGGCTGGTTGCTCTACAATCTTGGGATACAAACAAAAATCCGCCACCAATTCCGGCCAGAACTTGAGATAAGCCGAGACATCAATCGTCACCCTAGTTCTTCGACAAAGAAAGAAACAATCTACGCCGTGGAGAACGTCGAGCTGGGCCCCTAAAGCGCTGTAGAACACCAGCTGGTCCCGGTCGGCGTCGACCTGGAGACTGGTGGACACATGCCAGAACAGATTTCGGGCAAAGCCGCTGACACCCAAACCCCCCTGTTTCCAATTGGCCCGGTTGATCGGCCAACCAAAAGGCTGGTGCCGAATCATCTTTTCAAGTGCCCCGTCGTAAGTTAGATAAGGAATCGGACTTCTGCCAAGCTCGCTGTAATGACCTAGAGTGAGGAGTTCAAACGCCGCCCCATTTGGCATCCCAGGAAACGACTGGTAACCAACGCGCATTAACCATCACCTCCCTTCTGTTAGCGATAATAGCCTATCGGTGATTGGCTGTCAAATGCTGCCCATCACTGGCAAAAATAAGCGTGCCCGCTTCGTCGGTGCGGAAAATTTTAACACCAGCGGCCGTTAAAGTGTCGATCGTTGCTTGCGCCGGATGGCCGTAGCGATTGTGAGCCCCAACCGAGATGACGGCAAACTGCGGCGCCACCGCCCGGAGAAAAGCTTCAGTGGTTGAAGTTTTGGAACCGTGATGACCGACCTTGAGCAAATCGGACTTAAGATTAATGCCCGAGGCCATAAGCTCGCGCTCCAGTCCCATCTCCATATCGCCGGTCAAGAGCGCCGTGGTCGAGGCGTAAGTGAGGCGCGACACCACCATCGAGTCATGAACATTAGTCGGTGACGCGCTGATGAAATTCTCGATCGGCGCGAGAATCTCCAAATAAATATGATTATCTAAGCGCACGGTCTCGCCGGCTCGAGCCAAAATTACTTTCACCCCCTGCTCTTTAAGCAATCGCCGCCACTCGACGTAAGCGGCCAGCGGATACTCGACCTCGCTCTCGATCACGGCGCCGATTTGATAACGTTTGAGAACCGCGAGCAATCCGTCTAAGTGATCGACGTGCGGATGAGTCAGAATCAGAAGATCAATTGAGCGATCATAGAAAGGCATCTGCTCGGTCAGCCGATTCAAAATCTTCTCGCCCGGGCCGCCATCAATCAAAACTTGATTGCCGTTTGGCGCCTCGATAAAAATGGCGTCACCCTGACCGATATCGAGCACCGCGATCTTAAGCAAACCGCGACGATTTTCAGCGACGGCAACATACCAGATAAAAAAATTCAACAGGAAAAGAACTGCCAATACCAGCCACTTTAAATTTTTCTTAAGCCAGGCAACCATCTTCGATAATAATAAGCATAGGCCGTGTAGACCAACAGCACCAGAATCAGCGGAAAATAATTAAACGAAACTGAAGCGAAGGGCACGGCGGCAAAGAGCGCCACGACTTTCAAATCATAGGCTAAGAAAATATAGCTCAAATACGCAAACGGCAGTGACAGCCAGTAATTGACAAAGCCGACCAGCCCCGCCAAGAAACCCAAAAACATAGTCAGCGGCACAAAAGTGAGGACCAGAATGTTGGCTGGCAAAGCGACGAGTGAAAGTTGGCCCATTTTGTGAACAATCCAAGGCAGGACCAGAACTTGGGCGGCAATGGTGGTGGCGGTCATCTCACGCAGACCGAACCGCTCGGGAATAAATTTTAGTTTTGATTTCAGGAGCGGCGGGCCAAGAATAACGCCAACCGTCGCCAAGAATGAAAGTTGAAAACTGATGTCGAAGAATAAAATTCGCGGATTGACGAGCACCATCAGATAAGCGGCAATGAAGAGAGCCGAGAGATTCTGATACAATCGTCCGCTGCCGCGCGCGAGTAAGGCAATGAGCGCCATCAGCGCCGCGCGCACCGCCGTGCTACTGGCGCCGGTCATAAGCGTGAAAAGAATAATACCGAAGGCGCCGAGGCCGAGACTAACGGCGCGCGGCGCGAAGGCGAGCGCCCGACCAATCGCTTCGGCGACAATCGTAATGTTGTAACCGGAGAGGACGATGATGTGCGACAGGCCGACGGCGCGGAACTTGTCTTGCCACTCGCTATCCAAACCGCGCTTGGCGCCGATGGTAATGCCGCCCAAGAGCGCCGCGGCCGGCTCAGGCAAGGCGCGCGAGAGATTGTCCAAAAAACCGTTTTTCATTCGATAGAGTTGGCCCAGAATCCAGAAACCGTGACCGCTCGAGACCAGCTCCACCTTGGGCCGCGACATCTGATAATAAATATTATCTTTGGCTAAGTAATTTTGATAATCGAAAGTTTTGCCCGAGTCGGTCTCGAAATTCTCCGGCCGCGCCAGCTTACCCGTCGCCACCACTTTGTCGCCGTAATTGAAAACCGGATAACTCGGCACGGTCAGAAGAACCTTGCCGCTTATCGGCGCCGGCGCTTTCGGCGAGAGAGTAAGCAAGGTGCGACCATCGCGCCGGTCCGGCTCGGCGGTGATGATACCGGTGAAGGTCATCGTCTCGCCGTCGAGCTGATCAGCCGGTGCCACTGGCCAGGTTTGCCAAACGCGGCCAACCAGGAGGGCGACCAGCAGGGTCAAGATTATCCGCCGTTGCATCGCGGGCTAAAACAATTCATTACTTCCAGCCGCAGCGCCAGCCATCGCCTCGTTGGCTAATCTATCCGCCGCCCGATTCTCCTCCCGTGGAATATAATGGTGAGTTAGATTTTTAAAATCCGCCACTTTAGCGTTCCAAACTTTCATAAACAAGGGCCAGAGATGTTGCTCTTTAATTTGATATTTGCCGTTTAATTGTTGGCAGACCAACTCGCTATCAAGTCGGTGTTCAATCGCGAGTGTTTTAACTTTTTCTTTGCCAAAATGTTTTTTAATCGTTGCCAAACCAAAAATCACCGCTTGATACTCGGCTTCGTTATTAGTTAGAACGCCAAGCGCCTTTGACGCTTTCTTAATCACGCCACCGCGCCGATCAATAATCACCGCTCCCGCGCCGGCCGGCCCGGGATTGCCCCGCGCCCCGCCGTCGGTGTAGAGAATAATTTTCTCGGGCATAATACGTTTGGTTAAAAATCACTTAAGTTTTCCCCCAGACCGTAGTAAATTGAGGCCGAGCAGGAGCCAGGACCACCCCCGCAATTCAGATCAACTGAAGACCTCAACCGACCGCAATTGAAATCAATCTTGCCGTCAATGATTTGGTCCAATAATTTGGCGTGGGCGCGAAGTCGGCTCCTATCGTTCTCGTCGGCGGACGCGATGTGAATAGTCACTCCCGACCACGGGCCTGGATTTGTCTGACTACACGCAAATGAGGCACCGTCATTACGATAGTGGTACTTGGCGTTAGTCCCGGCCAACGGAGTTGGGGCGGCGGTAAGATAGTTTCCCAGATTGGTTTGAGTGATGAGCTTGGATATCGGCACGGCATACTCACACCAAATTTCCCAATCAGTCTCGTTACAAACATGACTTTTAGCATAATTCGCGCCCGTTTCCCACCAAGTCGTTCGGCCTCCATCATCGGCCCAGAGGCGCAGGGCCAGTTCGATTTGCTTTAGGTCAGACACCGTTTTGATCGCCAGGGCTTTCTGTCGCGCTTGCTGGAGAGATGCCAGAACGACAGAAGAAAGCAGGGAGATAATCGAGATCACCACTAGAAGCTCAATGAGGGTAAAGCCGAGCCGAGGTCTTGGCATTATGAAATAAGTTTAGCTTGATTGGTTTAGAGACGCAAATCCACAATTCGGAGGCGGAGTTCGGGGCGAGATTTGAAATAAGATTTTTCGAGCGTGGCGGCGAGGTCGAGGCGGGAGCCAATGCCCAATTGCAAATTACCAAAGCAATTAAAAAAAGAGATGGCGGGGATGATTTGGCCGCGCGAATTTTTGAAACCTAATTCGAGATGCGGGCCGCCAGTGCCAAAAGTTTTTTGCGTTGCAATTTCAAGATTGGAAAAAAGAAATAGCGGTTTGGGGTTCTCCGGGCCGAAGGGCGACAGTTTCTCCACCAGACGCGACGTTTCTTCCGTCACATCATCAAGCGTGAGCTCCGCATCGAGCACCAGATCGCTTTCCGTCTGCAACTTTTTCACTCGTGGATGCGCGGCGAGCAAGCACGCCTGCAGGTAACTGTTCAGCCCTCCGACACCGCTCGGGGCAATTTCTGGCAAAATTGAGAAGCCGCCCGCGTAAGCGTGCCCACCAAAGTTAGTGAAAAGCGGCCGGACATTCGATGTTAAAGACGCCCCAACATCGGATGTCCGCCGCGTGTTCGCCGCCGTCATCAGTTCCACCACATTGACCGAGCCATCGGAGCGGCACGAGCCTTTAATCAAACCGTGGCCATTACGCGCCCAGAGGAAAACTGGCCGCTCATACTTCTCCACCACCCGGCTGGCGGCGAGCCCCAGCACGCCGAGCGACCAATTCTCATTCCCCGCCACAATCAACGATTTGGAGGCTAAGCCTCCAAGTGACAGTCTGGCATCCAAGTCGGCTAAAATTAAATCCACTTGGTCGCGGCGCTCACGATTCTTCTCTTCCAGATGGCGGGCGATGGCGCCGGCGCGCGTCTCGTCGTCGGTCGTCAGCAAGAAAAAAGCTTGCGAGGCGTGCGACATCCGGCTGGCCGTGTTAATCCGCGGCCCGATCATGAAACCGATGTCGTCTTCAGTAATAAATTCCTGCTTCAACTTAAGCTCGCGAAACAAGTGAGCCAACCCAACACGCGGACTTTTGCGCAAAACTTTTAAACCGAAGTGAACCAGCGCCCGATTCTCGCCGACGAGCGGCACCATGTCACTGACAGTCGCGATGGCGACCAGATCGAGCAGCCACTTCTCCCAACCGGACGGAACTTTCTCAAAAAGGACCGTCCTTGGGGCATCTTTAAGGACGGTCCTTGCTGGAACGGCGACCAGCGCTTGCACCAACTTGAAAGCCACGCCGGCGCCGCAGAGCCACTTGAACGGATAAGTATTGTCGGCGCGTTGGGCGTCAATCACGGCCAGGGCCGGAGGCAATTCGGCGCCGGGCAAGTGATGATCGGTGATGATTACAGCCACTCCCAATTCATTAGCCCGCTTCACTTCCTTAACATCCGTAATCCCGCAATCAACAGTGATGATGAGTCGCGCCCCTAAAGAAATTAACTTCTCTACCATCACCAAACTCAAGCCGTGTTCCTCGTTGTGCCGGTCGGGAATATAGACGTCGTAATTAGTAAAACCGATTTCGTTGAAAAAGAGTGCCAGGATCGCGCTCCCCGGCACGCCGTCGGCGTCATAGTCGCCGAAAATGACAATTTTCTCACCAGCAGCAATCGCCGCCAAAATCCGCGCCGCCGCCTTATCCATATCTTTAAATAGAAACGGGTCGTGGAGATCGCGGGCGTAATCAGGTTCGGTTAAACCTCGATCTTGCCACTCTTGCTGTTCCCGCAACCGCCAATTTTTAGACATTGTTAATTATGTTATCATAATCGAATGCCTGACTGCATTTTTTGTAAAATTGCAAAAAAAGAAATTCCGGCGGAAATTGTGTATGAAGATGATGGCTTTCTTGTTTTCTTGGACCTTCGCGCCCTCGCGCCCGGCCATGTGCTAGTGATCCCCAAAGCACACTATCGCTGGGTTTGGGACGTGCCGAATTTGGGCCAATATTTCGAAGTGGCGCAGAAAATCGCGCTGGCACAAAGAAAAGCTTTCGGCACCGAGGCGATTTGGAGCCGCGTGATGGGTGAAGAAGTCCACCATGCCCACATCTGGGTCTTCCCTAACCCAAACGAAGCGACCGGCAATCGCCTGGACATCAAAGCCAACGCCGCCAAACTCCGCGCCGCCCTGGCGTAAAGTCATTTTTATAAATTAGAATTTTAAGTTTGCCAGCTATAGCAGGGAAACTTCGAATCTTTATTTCTATTTCTTAAGCGCTTCCAGCCCGGGCAAGGTGCCGCGGGCTAAGAAATCGAGCATGGCGCCGCCGCCAGTTGAGACGAAGCCGAAGCGGTCGAGTAAATTTAATTTCTCAATCGCCGTGACCGTATCGCCGCCGCCGACAATCGAACGGATGCCACTTTGGGCAATCGCTCTGGCAATTTTCTCGGTCGCTTGGCCGAAACCGACTTCAAAGTTGCCGAGCGGGCCGTTCCAGAGCACAAATTTGGTGGCGGCAATCAACTTTTTCAACTCTTCAACCGATTTTGACCCAATATCCAGAATTTTTTTGTCAGAAATTACGGTGTCAATAGGCAAAATAATTTTAGACTCGTTCAAAAACGATTTAACAAGCCCCCAATTCTCATCTACCAGCGACTCCCCCACCTCATCACCCCGGGCTTTGAAGAAGTTGTTGGCCAACGCCCCGCCGATGAAGATTTGATCGGCTGATTTTAAAAATTTACTAACGAGCGGCGCCTTGGTCGAGAACTTAGCGCCGCCCAGGATGAAAAGAAATGGGTGTTCAGGCGCGAAGGCCGCCGAAAGTTGCTCCACTTCTCTAATTAAATTCAAACCGGCGTAACTCGGCAACAATTTCGGCACCCCGACAATCGAGGCATGCTCGCGATGACAAGTGGCGAAGGCGTCGTTCACGTAAATTTCTCCCAGCGCCGCCAACTTTTCCGCAAACGCCGGATCATTCCCCATCTCCCCCGGGTCGCGGCGCAAATTTTCTTCGACTTGCAGGTTGGGATCAAAATTGTCCCGCAACCATTCGGCCACCGGCGCCAAACTTTTCTCGCCGTCCCCGCCAATATGACCAACCACCACAATTTTCGCGCCGGCGTCTTTCAAATATTGCACGGTTGGCAGGGCGCGCCGCAGGCGAAATTCTTCCGTAACCTTTCCATTAGTAATCGGCACATCCAAATCCAACCGCACCAAAACCTGCTTGCCTTGAAGCTCTTGCGGCGATAAATCTTGGATTGACTTAAGCGACAGCATTGGCAATTTTCAAAATTTGAATGAAGTGGTCGGGGCGGAGCGAGGCGCGGCCGACGAGCAAACCGTCGGCCGCGCCCTCCCGCAAAAACGCTTCGGCGTTTTTGACATTCACCGAGCCGCCGTAAAGAATCGACGTCCTCATCGCTTGCTCTTTGCCAGCCATGGCGCTCAAAACTTTGCGAATATAGATGGATTGCTGATGGAAGGCGTCCGGCGTGTCGCTTGATTTGGCCGCGGCGCCGATCGCCCAGACCGGCTCGTAAGCGATAATGATGTCTTGGAAATAACCGCGGCTAATTTGCTTCAAATTTTGCTCCAACTGATGCTTAATCACTTTCAAATAATGGCCCTCGTGATCTCGCGCCGTCTCTCCGACACAGAGAATAATTTTCAGGCCGGCGCGCAAGGCCGCTTTAACTTTCCAATTAATCACTTCGTCCGAATCACCAAAGGCGCGCCGCTCCGAATGACCCAAAATCACATACTTGGCGCCGGCTTTCCGAAGCATCACAGCGCTAATTTGGCCGGTGAAGGCGCCGGTGGGTTCCCAAAACGCGTCTTGGCCGCCCAAGGACAGTCCTTGGGGCTTCTTTAACTGTCCTTGGGCTAGCAAAAACACGGCCGGTGGACAAATTACCGTCTCCACTTTACCAAACCGCGCCGCGGCCCGCTTCACCGGCGCCAAAATCTCCTTCGCTTCGCGCAAGCTCTCCGGATTCAACTTCCAATTGGCGACAATGAGTTTCTTCATATGACCTCATTCTAACTTACTGGAGGACAATGACTCGGCTTCGCGCAAGAAGAAAGTTTGCCATTCGGTGGCGGGAATTTCCGCGATCATCTTGGGATAATCTTTTAGCGTTTCCGACTTCACGAATTGAGCACTAAGTTGCAGCGGGTCTAGGTAGTGGTCAAATTTAATTTGGGCTTTCTCCGTTAGTGAGCGAAGATCCCACTCTGGTTTAGACTTCAAGATCGAATATAGATCAATAAAATCGCGGGAGCGCGGCTTTTGGTAGATCGTAAACAGCTTATTGACCGCAATATCCAACAAACTATCGATCTTCAGATGGTTAACCGTCTGACCAACCTCAATCCGCGGAAAGGGATAGTAAGTAAACTCGGTCTTAATGCTATCATCAGCCAGTTTAAGAAAAAATAGATTCCGATTGAAACTTTGTTCGTAAGTTACCGTTTCGATGCCAGCCGCGGGCTGAATCTTTTTAAAAGTGGCTGAGATTGATTCGGGGTCAACTTCTTTTTCCGAAAAAAAATCGAGGTCTTCTGACCAGCGATGTTGGAGATAAAATTCGGCCAGCGCCGTACCACCAGAAAGGTAAAAGTTGCCACCGATTGCTTTCTCGTTAGACAAAAGCGTCAAAATCGACTTCTGGTTGTCGGACAAAATGGACATGCGTTAAGAAAGGGCTAGGGCCAAAGCCCGGCGCTTGTAAGGGTCGATATCAATTTTGTCCCAGTATTTGAGCAGGTTCTTTTTGCTGATCTTGACTTCGCCAATCCCCCAGTTAATCTGCTGTTCAAGTTTCCAAATGGCCAACTGTTCGGGGTTCTTCTCTAGCTCGGTGGTGTCAACCGACCAATGTTTATTCATCCCTCAATTATACCATACTTTATGGCGTCTCGCCCCAACCGGTGAAACTCCAGCCGCCGGACGGCCCGCTGGTAAAGTTAATGTTCGCCAGACCGATTTCGTAGGTAACCTCGGTATGATTATCCATCACAATCTTATACGCCACCACCTCCTTGGCGCTGGCGTGTTCCTTGAGATGGAGGGTGCCATTTTGAGCGTTCAAGATCACCGTGCCGGCATGGTTGGGCAAATCGATCGCGTAACGACCACAACCGTTACCCGGATCGCAATCACTGGTGGTCAAAAGCATAATGTAACTGCCGGCCTGGCCCGTGCCCACGAAATCGGCGCCGTTTGATAAGTCAATGTAACCGTCCACCACGATGACGCCGCCGTTCGTCCCGTATGAGGGATCGAGCGTGACCACTTTGTTGTTGGCGGTAACAAGCAAGTTACCCTGAACCCAAACCGTGCCGGTGATAGTCAAATCATTGCCGATACTCAAGTTGCCGGTAATTTTTTTCGGCCCCAGCATGGCGCCGGCAGTGTAATTGCCGGCGATGGTGCCCCCGGCCTCGGCCTCGACCTTAAATTGAGCGATTTGGGCCTCGGAAATCGGCGGGGCTTGCGGGGTCGGGTCGGCTCGAGAGGTATCACAACTTTTATTGTTGCCACTGCCGGCCTGACAATAAAGATTGCCGGTCACGGTTGAGTTGTTAACCGTGTGGGCCCAAACGTCACCGCCGCTACTGCCAATCGTCACACCACTGATCGTGGCAGTCAAACCGCCGACATAGAGTTTGAAATAAGCATCGAGACCGGTAGGACTGGTTGTCAACCAAGCGCCAGTACTCTGGCGACCGACTTTGGCCTGGCCACTGGCGTAACCGTTCGCGTTGGCACCAACAGTGTAAGGTTTGCTGGCATTAGCCGCGGCATCGATGACCAGCCAGTAAGTGACGCCCGCGGCCAGCGGCGCATTGGTACTGAAAACGACCGGCACCCAAGCATAGCTGGTGGTAACCGAAGCCGCGCTTAAGGTACCGGAGGTGAGAGTGGTGGCGCTCGGCGAACCGCTGACGTCAGTGGTAATCCGGACCGTGGCGTCCGATGGCGTGCTCGTTTTTTTAATGTAGAACTCGACCTTGTTGACCGGATTCGAGGCGCTGACTTGGAAGCTCTGGGCCAAATCTTCTTTCGCCGTGGTGGTGGCGAAAGCGATCGAATAAGCCGGCGTGGTTGGCGTATCGTTGGCTTGGTCGGCGGTTAAAGAAATACTGCTGGCGGCAATAGCCGTATTGGTCACTTCGCCGCCGGAAATATTGCCGTTGGAATAAACATTGCCAACCACCCGAGAGTCATTGTTGCCCATTTGGAAACCGCCGTTACCCGCCTGAAGGCCGTACTGGAATGAGAGGCCAGTGCCAGTCTTCAGTTTGACCTGCAAATTACGGATCCGATTCTGCCAATCGGCGGTGGCGTCAATCACCTTACCGCCGGAGACGGTGGTGAGATTGGTCGTCACACTCTGGCCCGACAAGGTGAGCGTCTCGCTTGAAGAAAGGGGCAAATAATTCTGCACCCGGTAGGCCACATCTTCGGCGCCGCTTTCGGCGAGGAAATAACTCCGGTCGCCCAAAGTCAAATCTTGAGTACTTCTCGAGGTCCGGACAATCGGCGAGACGAAACCGCCGATAATGGCCACCGAACCTATCACAAATAAGATTGCGGCGACGATTAGCGCTTGGCCGGATTGTGAATTAATTTTTCGTTGCATAATTAAATTAATAACTGCCGCGGAGCACCGCCGTGGTGTAAAAGTTAATTGTCGGCGGACTTTGGCCGCGGTCGTCGGTTAAAGTTAATTGGACGCGCACGGCTTCGGAGTTGGCGGTGGTGATTTTAGTAAAAGTTAAAGCCGAAACCTGACTGTGGCCGGTGGTTAAGGCGACGGCGGCGCCGGCGCCGGTTTGAAGATTCAAAACTCCGCCGGCGACTGAGAAAGAAACGGTGATGGGGTCGCCGGCGGAATCGGTGGTGGTTAAAGATAGTTGATTGGCGCTCGGCACGGTCGCGCTCTTCGCTTGGCGAATCTCTTGCATCATCCGCCCCAGCGCCACCGTGGCTGTCTGATTGAGATTGCGCGCCGCTTGCGCGGCGGTGAAAGAATTGATTATCAGCACCAAGACATTCACCAAGACCAGAGATAGAAGCGTCAGAATAAAAAGATAAGCCAACATTTCCACCAAGGAGAAACCACGCGCCGTTTTCATAATCAATCGTTAAATAAATTAGTGAGGTATGCCTCGAGCGTCGCCGTGGTGGTAGCCGAACCGCTCCGCCAAGCCACGTTCACCGTCACTTTCTTGGTATTGGGATCAACCGCGCCGGAACTGGCAATATCCTGATTGCCATCGCGATAAACTTGGGTGGCAATAATCGTGCGATCGAACAAGCCGTCAATGAAAGTATTGTTTGTTGTCGTTGCCCAAGTGCCGCCCGAAAAAGTCAAGTGATAGGCGGTGCCGCTCGGCCATAAACCCAAACCTTTGTCCCAACCGTCATCACGAATCACCCGCGCCGCCTCCAGCCCTTCGGTCAGCAAGAAGCCGGCTCTGGTGTTTTGAGTATTGCGCGTCGTCAACTTCAAGCCACCGCTAAAAGCCAGGAGCACGGCCGCCGTACTGATGGCGATAATCGCCGCGCCGACGAGCGCTTCCACTAATCCGAAACCTGGCTGTCTTTTTTTAATTAACATCGCTCACACCATTGCTATTAATCGAGATCGTTTTTGTCTGGCTGGCATCTGACTTCAGACTAATGACCAAACTGCCGGTCTGGGAGGTGGCGCCAGTCAAACGTTGGAAGATGATATCACTGCCACCGCCGGCCAAACTGATGTTACCGAGATTGACGAGAGAGCTTAGGGTGGTCACATAGTTCGTCGCACTGCCAGCATTATAGACCGAGCCAGTAAATAGCACCACTTGAGTTCCTGCCAAATGGACGCCATATTGACTGTCGCCGGTTGAGGCAATGGTTTGGCCGCGCGCTTGTTGCAGGGTTGACAAAACTTCTTCAACCGCACCCTTAAGCGCTTGTTGATTGCGGAAAGCGGTAAAAGGATTGAAAACTATTTTCAGTATTATCACCAAGATGGCGCCCACGATCAGAACCTCGATTAAGCTGAAACCAAATTGCTTCATATTTACATCGAGGAGCTTAAAGAATAAATCGGACCAATAATCGAAACGGCAAAGAAGCCAACCGCGATGCCGATCAAGATCATCAAGGCCGGCTCGATAATCGTCGAGAGATTTTTGGTCGCTTGATCAACTTCTTCTTCGAAAAAGGTCGCGCCCTTTTGCAGCATGCCGGCCAAATCGCCAGTCTCCTCCCCCACTTCGGTCAGCTCGCCCACTAAAATCGGGTAAATTTTCTCATTCGCCTTGAACACGGCAGACAGTGGTTGGCCTTTCTGCACCACCTCGGCCGCCCCGGTCAAAATAGTTTGATAATGAGAGTTTTGGACCACCCGGGCCGTGATGGTAATTGATTGAATTAAGCTCACGCCGGAAGAAAGAAGCGAAGAAATCGTCCGCATCGTGATCGCGGCATTAGTATCTTTAACAATTTTAGAAATGGCCGGCAGATGCATAATGAGATAGGTAGCGCCCCGTTTGCCGCGGCGGGTCCGCAGAAGCCAAATTGAAAAGCCGATTAATAAAAGCAGTAAACCGACAAAAATAATCGGCTGACCGGAAATGAAATCACTGATGCCGATAATCAGCCGAGTCGAAAGCGGCAAAGTAACATTGAAATCTTTGAAGACGGCGGTAATCGTCGGCACCACCAACATCATCATCAAAATGGCGATGACCACGATGGCGCCTAAAATGACGGCCGGATAAATCATCGCCCCTTTGACTTTGCGCTGGAGGTCATAACTTTTGGCCATCTGCTGACGCACGATTTCGAGCGACTGGGGCAGATTGCCCGATTCCTCACCGGCCGCCACCATGGCGACAAAAACCGGCGGGAAAACGTCGGGGGAAGCGCCGAGCGCCTGACTTAAACTACTGCCGGCGCTGATCTTCTGCGACACCTCAACAATGGTTTTCTTAAACTTTTTGTTGGTCGTTTGACGCAGGGCCACCGAGAGCGCCCGCGACAAAGAGAGACCGGCGCTGATCATGGCGGCGAGCGAGCTGGCAAAAATTATTTTCTCTTTCGTCTTAACTTTGCCAAAGAGCGGCAGAGAAAACTTTATTTTCGACTTGACCGCCGCCGTTTCTTTGGCGCTGGTCACCATCAAACCTTCCGCCCGCAATTCGCGCGCCAGCGCGAACCGATCGGCCGCCTCGCGCTGGCCAACCACTTCCTCCCCGCTCTCCACCTTCAACGCTTTGAAATTAAACCGCATATCTAATTTAGGTTTTAGTAATTTAAATCGAGGGTTTTGACGATGTCTGCCTTGTTGACAATTTGGAATAAGTTATCAACTTTTTCAAATCCAGTGTCTCGCAATCTTCGTTCGGCGATATCAACATATTTCTGATTTAGATCTATTCCGATATAATTTTTCTTTAATTTTTTAGCGGCCACAGCCGTTGTACCACTACCGACAAAAGGATCCAGTACGACCGCGTTGTCGGCAAAAGCTGACAGCCCAATCAAATACTCGCAAATGGCTAATGGCTTGACGGTTTTATGATCATTGTAATCACCTTTCTCTTGTTTGGTTGGTTTCGAGATAAGAAAGGCCCGATCAACCAAGTCATTTATTTGGTCGGTAGAAAAAACGTTCGCTGGATACATATCATCACCGATTCTAACTTTAGTATTCATCAGACCAACATTGTGTCTCAACATATTGTCTAAATAAGTTTGCCCGGCCGGCTTTTGAGCCACAGCAATCGGTTCAAAGCAAGATTTAATTTGTGGAGTTTTCCAACCAGCCAAACGTTCCTTGATCTCGATTTTTTCCCTCTCATTCTTGAATCTTTTGTCAATAAAGTGGTCCAAGCTCATGGCCTTAGCTTGATTTTGGGTATAAAGCCAAATAAATGAGTCTCTAATCTCAAAACCCGCATCATCAATCGCCGAAGTCATGCGGTGATAAAGTCGCGGACTGGAAAAAGAAAAGAAGAAGCCGCCCGGTTTTAAAACCCGAAAAATTTCTTTAGAAACCGGGAAATACCAATTATAAAATCTTTTGCCTTGTTCTCTTTCAAACTTCATTCCAGCCGGTAAAGATTTGATGACATAGTGATTGTCTTGGCGAGACACCTCATCACTGTCCCAATTGTTATCAAGTTTATCAAGGAAGTAGGGCGGGTCAGTTAAAACAACATCAATTGAGTTGCTCTCAACCCTCTGACTCAAAAAGTTTAACGTATCCGCACAAAATATTTTATTTAATAAATTCTTGTTTCCCATAATTTAACTTGATTCGTTGGGATTTATACCATCAAATTCGTTCCACAAAATACGGTAAACCGACTTTCTGACAGCCGGATCACATTTTTTAATGACTGATGGATTGGCAACCCCGATTACTCGACCTTTGTTATCATAAACCCAGCGGTTACGATCGCCACGATTACACTTTTGGCATTGCGGTATGATGTTGCCAGCCACCAGTGGTTTGTTGGGATCTTTGTGTGATTTTTGTAACACGGTTTTGGTGGCTGGCCAATGAAGCTGTGGTTGACCCTCTTGGGATCCGCAAGTGGCGCAACGAAAACCATATTGCTCTTTTATTTTACCCCAATTATCGGTTTCAGTAACACGATGACCACGTTTAAAAGCGGGGTAAGGTTGCTCGAGGGTGTATAGTGCATAAAAGCCTCGTTTTATATTGAGAACAATATTATCCCTTCCACCAGCAACAATCCACCAACCGGCCTGCGCACCCAAATGGCGAGCTTGCTGCACATCATTTGTGGCCGGGTAAAAACTTCTTACAAATTTAGTTAATTCCTCCTTGCTAATTTTTCTTGTTTTAGGATAATCGTAAGCCAGATAGACTAAAACTAGGGCATCTTTGGTAAAATTCCCTTCATTGTCTTTCAGTTTCGGCAATTTGACACCAAAAGCTTTTAAATATTTCCCGTGAAAACCCTTAACCAATTCGTAAGTTTTTTTAATTTCGGATTTACTTAATTTTATGAATTCGGGCATTTGGTTTAAAATAATTAAGGCAATTAAACATATCTACTCCGTCACCACGCGCAGGACTTCTTCGAGCGTGGTGATGCCTTGAACGGCCTTGAAAACGCCGTCTTCGAGCATGGTCATCATACCCTCACTTTTGGCCTGCCGCTCAATCGCTCCGGAGGTCGCGCCTTTCATGATCAGTTCCTTAATCGCGAGCGAAATGGGCAACACCTCGTGGATTCCAATCCGCCCGTGATAGCCATCCTCCGACTCGAGCGACGGCTTCGGTTTATAAAACGGAATTTCTTTCCAAGTCGTTTTAGGCTCGACAATTTTCTCTTGCTTAAGCCAATCTAAAATTCGCTCCAAGTCCACTAAAGCTTCGAGTTTTTTGGTTTCAGCCGGTGATAAAAAATATTTCTCTTTCGCTTGATCGAGCTGGCGCACTAAACGTTGGGCCACAATCACATTAATGGTCGAGACGAGCAGGAACGATTCGGCGCCCATATCAAGCAAGCGCGGCACGGCGCCGGCGGCCGAATTGGTATGGAGGGTTGAGAGCACCAAGTGGCCAGTGAGAGCCGCGTTAATCGCGAGACTGGCCGTTTCTTTGTCGCGAATTTCTCCCACCATCACAATATCCGGATCTTGACGAACAAGGGCGCGCAAACCGTTGGCAAAGGTCAGACCGATCTCCGGCTTCACTTGGGTTTGGTTGATCCGCGGCATTTGATATTCAATCGGATCTTCAATCGTCGAGATGTTGACATTCGGCGTATTGAGAATTGCCATCAAGGTATAAAGCGTGGTCGTTTTGCCCGACCCGGTCGGGCCGGTGACCAAGATCATGCCGGTGGCTTGATGCATCGCGCTTTGGATCCGCTCCAAATTTTCACCGTGCAAGCCGCTTTGCTCAAGCGTCAGGCCGTGAGAGGTTTCGGGTAAAAGCCGCATCACCACCTTCTCGCCGTAATAAGTCGGGAGAATCGAGACGCGGAAAGAAACTTTTTGGTCGGCCGTTTCAGTCTTAAAGCGCCCGTCTTGCGGCAAGCGCTTCTCGTCGAGGCGCAAATTCGACAGCACTTTAATCCGGGCGACGATGCCGGCGGCGACGTTCTTCGGCAACATCATGGCGTCGTGCAAAATGCCGTCAATCCGATAACGTACGACCACTTCGGTTTCAAAAGATTCGATGTGGATGTCGGAGGCGCGCTGCAAGATGGCGTGCGAGAGCAGGGCGTCCACAATCCGCACCACCGGCAAGTCCGCGGCCAGCTTCTGCAACTTACCGGCATCGGGCTCCTCGGCGCTTTCCTCGGCGCTCGCCTTCAATTTGAGCGCCTCCTGCTCTACAATATCGCCAAACTCGGCCTTGAGACTTTTCTGGTATTGGAGCAAAAGATTTTTAATCGAGCCGACATCGGTTAGGCGAGGTAAAATTTTGAGGCCGACTCCCTTTTTGATGAAATCAATCGCCTCCAGGTCTTCCGGATCGAGCATCGCCACCTCCAAACCTTTCTCGTTTTTTTGAAAAGCGACAATATTGTGCTTGCGGGCGATCGGTTCGGGAATCAGAAAAAGAATCTCGCGCGAGATTTTCTCTTTTTTCAAATCAACAAACGGTATCCCAAGAATGTAGGCCTTGGCGCGCCGAAAATCATCCTCGCTGATAACGCCGTTCTTAACTAAAATGGCTTCAAGCGTCGTTTTTTTCTCCTCGGCTTCGGCGCTCGCCTTGGCGAGCGCCTCTTTGGTCACCAAACCGGCGTCAAGTAAAAAACTTTTCAACTGTTCCGGATCAATCCACATGGGTTAAGTATAGCAAACCAGGATAACTCGCGTCACGGCTAAAGGTCAGCTGGTTGTAGGCCAGTTTTCTTGGCGATTCTCGCCAACATCCGGGGGCCGATTTCTTCGTCGTCATGGAAGGCCCAAACATAATCTGGCCAGTCAGCCCGTTCAATTACTAGGTGCGACCCATGCTGACGCTTAATCTGCCAGCCGACGCGAAACAGGGCAGACAGAACGCGTTTGCTTTTGCTGGCCGGCCAATTACTCACGAGAGGCCAAAAGCGACCGAGGCAAACTCTGAAGTTTTTTCTCCGGTCTCCAGTTGATCAGCAACAACGCGCAGAGCGAGAGCTTCAGCTTTAGCCAAGGCGTCACCGCGACTCTGGCCATAGCAAAGAACTCCGGGTAATTCCTGGACTTCGGCAATCCAGCGGCCGTCCGTTTCCCGCTCAAATTCAATAGTAAAATGGGTATTTCTTGACATATTTAAATATTAGCATACTGTTCCGGATCAATCCACCTGGGTTAAGTATAGCAGGTTTTAAAACCGCAATTTGTAAATCCAGTCATGCGGCCCAACCGTGAGGAGAAATACCGTCTTACCATCAATAAAGCGGAAGGCGACACGATACTTTCGATCCACGCGGAATGTCCATACCGCCTTTTCTTTCGGTACCAGTTTCTCGGTATTGAGCGAGGGGTGAAATGGGTTGCGAGAAAATATCGCCTGTTGTTTTGCTGCTTTCTTTTGTACCAACTTCGACAACTTTGAGAAGCGCCGTTCAAACTCTTCAGCGACAAGAAGTGTGATCATGCGGCGCGTGACTAGCGAATGAGTTCACGCAGAGAGCGGATTTTCCGCACTCGGCCAGCTCGGTAATCACCCTCCGCTCGCGTCACACTAGCGAGAAAGTCGGGGTTGAACAAGCCGAAATTTGCGGCGAGTCGTTCCAGCCGATCCGCGTCAACTTCCACAACAACCTTTCTTTGTCGGATAGGCTGTCTTGTTTTGATGTTTAGGGCAAGGGTATTCACAAATATAGTATACACCGTCGGCGGGATAAATACAACTGTTCCGGATCAATCCACCTGGGTTAAGTATAGCAGAACTAGTGCGTCACCGTCAGAGTAAAACTGGTCGTCTTGGATAGGCTGCCACTGGTGCCGCGAATGATTATCGGGTAAGTGGTTGGCGGAACAGAACTGCGCCAGCCACTGTCGGCGGCGCTTAAATCGCTCATCACCGTGCCATTGGAGTTGGAGACGATGCTAGCGACCTTGTACCAATAAGTCGTGCCGGCGACAGCGGTGGTGTCATCAAAGTAAGTATTGGCGGTGGGATTGCCGGGATTAAGATTCAAGTAAGCCCCGTTCACGTTGGTGGCGCGAAAGACAATGTAACCGGTGGCGCTAGAAGCCGCACTCCATGTTACCCGCACCTTGTCGGTGTAAGTGCCGTCCGAGGCCTGGACATTGGTGGGGGGTTGAAGGATCGGTGAACTGCGCCAGCCACTGTCGGCGGCGCTTAAATCGCTGATCATCAAACTACCAGGCGGGGTGCTGGCGACCTTATACCAATAAGTCGTGCCGGCGACAGCGGTGGTGTCATCAAAGTAAGTATTGGCGGTGGGATTGCCGGAATTAAGAGTGAAGTAAGTCCCGTTCACACCGGTGGCGCGAAAGACAACGTAACCGCCGGCATTCACCGCCGCCGTCCAAGTTACCCGCACTTTATCGGTATAAGCGCCGTCCGAGGCCTGGACATTGGTGGGGGGTTGAATGAAAACCGCCGTCACATTCTTGTCGCTGTTCATCGTGATGGTGGTGGGATTGTTGGTGGCGGCAAAGTTCGGGCTGCACGTATTCCCAACACCGAGACACCAGCCGGTGAAGGTGGAGCCAGATTTGGGATTGGCGGTAATTGACACGGTGGTGCCCGAGTCGTACTTGCCGTTAGCTTTGGGGGCAGGCGAGAAAGCCATAGGATTGCAGGCGGTAGAGGGAGAACAGTAGGGCGAGAGCCAGTAGTCGATGCCGCCGCTAGAAGCCATATAACCACCATCTACATTACTGCAAGCACTTAAGGTACCATCAGTGTACTTGGCCTTAACCGAATAATAATAGGTCGTACCGGTGAGCGGCGGGGAATCATCGTAGGTGGTGCCAGCCGAACCTTGGGTGATGGCCGTTCCCGAACAAGCTTGATTGGTCGTTGAACGATAAACGGGGTAGGAAGTAACTGAACCACTCACGCCGGTCCAGCTTAAAGCAACCTTGTGGGTGTAGGTGCCATCGCTGGCAGTGAGATTGGTGGGGGCGGCGGTGGCCGAGCTGTTAATCGTCAAACTAAACTGGGTGCTTTTAGCCGGCGCGCCGCTGGCGCTGGCCCAGACCGTAATGCCGTAGATTCCAGGGGTGGCCGTGGATGAGGTAGTTATACGTATGGTCGTGCTACAGCTAGCGGTACAGGAAGTGGGAGTAAAAGCAACATTGGTGATCGCTCCGGCCGGCGCATTGCTAGTGTAAGAGAAAGCGAGCGGAACCGCCGTGCCGGCAGTTCTGGTCAAGGTGATGGTGTTGTCAACAGAATTACCTCTCATTACTGCTGGATTCCCGCCGTTGGCGATGGTGTAGTCAAATGAAGCGGCGGCCGTCATGTAACCGGAATCGATGCCGCCGTTTGGCCAAGTAGACCAGTAACCGCTGGCAGAAGCGCTTGATACATTACTACTAAACACCTTGTACCAATAAGTCGTGCCGGCGACAGGCGGGGTATCGGTGTAAGTGGTCGCTCCAACCGCGGTCGTAGTAAGATTAGTCGCTCCAACATTATTCAAGGCATTGCTTTGGCTGGTAAAGCGGTGGATGTCGTAGTAGACCTGGCTGGGATCGGTTACTGACGCGGTCCAGTCAATCTGGACACCGCCGCCGGCGGCGCCGTCGGAAGCCATAACATTGGTCGGCAAAGCCGCCGGGGCGCGCCAGCCGTAGTCAACGCTAGTACCGCAATCCAAATGGTTGAAAGGATCTGCGGCCGCCCAAAATGAATTGTCCAAACGGCCGATGGCATAGAGATATCTTACGCCTGATGCCGCCGCCGTGGCCGGCGGATTCGTCTGACCGCCAAAGGAGGTTGATTGGGGCCAAGTCGAACTGTCGTGGAAAGTTCCCGTCGAGCCTTGGGCCTCACGTTTGATTCCGATATTGTAGGAGGCGGTACAATTGACAGAACCGGTGCTGGAGCGAAAGATATAATAAATTCGATTACTCAAAATGTCATCAACCCAAGCCAGACTAACTTGGTCGTTATAACGACCATCGCTGGCGGTGATCTGGTAGTCATTAGCCCAAACCGCCCGGCCGAAGAATGCCACCGCAAGCAAAACGGAAATAATGACGGTTAATTTTTTCAGCAGATAAAATAATTTCTTGGGTGAGATCATGGATTAATTATTATGGCGTAGTTGGTGAGGTTTGGATAGTAACTGACGGCTGGCAAAACGGCGAGCAAGTCGTCGGAGTAATTATGACGGTAATACCGGCGGCATTCAGCGCCGCTTGGTTATCAACTTGAAACTGAACCGGCTGACTGGCGCCACTGGAGAGGGTCGCGGAAACGGAGTTAGTGACTGAACTCCCGGCCACCACCTGCTTGTTGCCGCCATTGGTTAGAGTGAAGTCAAAGGGGAGGGCAACATACTTGACCACGACTTTGGTGGTGTAGCCGACCGCCGCGATTGACACATTCACCGCGCAAGTACTGCCGTCGCAAGTCGGATTGATGTTAAAGGTGCTGACCGAACATTCCGGTTGGCCCGAAGCAAAACTGCAAGTGCCGACCGATTCACTATAACCACTGCCATCGGTCACTCTCACGGTATGAGACGAGCCGACGGCCAGCGAAGTGAAGGTGGCGGGATATTGCTGCTGGGCGCCGGAACACAAACCCTGGTTGACGTTGGTACAATCAACGGTGGCGGTCACGGTGCTTGGTCCGCCAATTCGATCAACGATGATGTTGCCGACCGTGGACTGGGTCTGGATATATTTGAAGACCGCTTTGGTCGTTGCGTTGGCGGTGAGCACAACGTTCGACAAACATGATGAACCACCGCAATTCACGGCCAGATCGGTGCCCTGGCTTGAGGTAAAGCACTCGCTGGTGGTGTAAGTGCAGACCCGAGCCGTTACGGTGTAACCGGCGAGCTTGGTAACCGACACTTGATGCCCGCCAGCCGCCAGACTGAAGGGGGCCGGATTAGGATTGGGGGACGGGGTGATGCCGTCAACCGTCGCCGTGGTTGGAGGGTTGTCAAAAGGCACAGTATTAACGTTGACGCGATAAACTTTGAGGGTTGTCGTCGGCTGGGGCTCGACCTCGCCGCTGACATTGATGGTTACGCCCGCCGTGACCGAGGAGAAGAGACCATGGCAAGTTAAGAGATAAATCGTCGAGGCTTGTGGCGTTACGAGCTCGGTCCCCGCCAACTCGCGCGGGCCGGACCATGAGACCGAGGCGCGACAAGCGATGGCGCCCGACGCCGACCAATTGAGGTCGGCGCGCTCATTGCGAGCGATGGTAATCGGATTGCTGGTGTACGGAGCATTTGGGTCATTTGATTTTTTAACCTGAAAATAATTAATCTGCGGCGCGGCGGCGGGATCAACCCAGCTGGCCAAACCGGTGTCATCACTGGTCAAAATCTTGCCGGCGCAAGAAGGGTTAAGTGGCGTCTCATCGGTCGTGCAGCCGCCGCGGATGCGGACTTGGCCCATCACATTAAGCGCCGCCCGCGGATCGAGGGACCCCCTGTCGGCGCTGATAAATAAACCGCCGAAGGCTCTGATTAATCCGCCCACCGGGAAATTACCTACGGCAATCCCCAGCGGACCGGCTTTGGTTTGATTTTCCAGACCGGTATGGATCGGTGGCGCCACTTGGCCGGAAGGGAAAGTGCCTGGCGGTGCAGTCCAGTCCGCCAAACTGATGAGCGGCAGCAAACCGAGGACGACCGCTAAACAAATTTTTAGGCCTGGTTTCATTGTTGAAAAATTACTTCGACGCTGTCGGCCGTCGAGCCACCAACGTTGGCGCAAGTGATATTATAAACCGCTAAACCTTCGGCTGGCGGATTAATCAGACCGACGGCGTCGTCGTTCGGATTGACCGAAGCATCGCCCCAAGTCCCCGACGAGGTACAGGTATCAGCCTCACTGGCCTCCCAATGCAAAGAAACCGCGGTGCCGGAACTGACCAGAAGCGGGCCGTCGCTGGAATTCGCCGTGATATCAACGACGGGGCGGGCGGCATTGCCTGTTAATGGCAGCCAGTCAGCCAAACCGTTGGCATCAACCGCCGTCAGCACTTTGCCGACACCCGAATTGCCAGATTTGATTCTGGCCTGTCCATAGACATCGAGCCGGATGTCGGAATAGCCGGTCGCGAGAGGATTAAAATCTTCATCTAGGTTGCCCGCCAACGCCGCTTCCACCACTTCGGTGAGACCGGCCACGGTTAAGTTGGCGCCCGGCGCCAGACCCAAGCCGCCATCCTTCACCTGCAAGCCACCGCCCGTATTAATCGACCCGAAACAGGCGGAGGAGTAACCTTCGCCAATTTCCGAATTGGTTTCGCATTGTGGCGGTGCAAATTTTGGCGCCTGCCAACCACTTTCTTCTTGCGCTCCCACCGGCTCGATTCTCAAAAAGTTTCGCAACAACTCTGCCATCCCCTGCCAAATTGAGGCGGTTTGAATCTGCGGCCGTTGCAAAACTTGAGCCAGATTATTCTCGCCTTCTCTCTGGCTAGTCGGAGACGATCTAACCGTGATGTTGATGGAATCCAGCGCACCATCACCCAAAGAATTCCACCATGCGTTGAAAACATAGCGGCCCGTAGCGGAAGGCATAGTGACACGCTGAGTACCGTCCGCTGAAAGAAAACAATAGCCGAATGATCCAAAACCGCAATCAGGGTCTGGCGCGGGATTAGGTGGACCTTCCGCTGGGATTTGTAGGCCACAGCCACGCCCATACGGATCGGGATAGTCAGCCGGGGCGCAATCCGTCCAGCGGAAATCGATAGCCTCTCCGGGAGCGACAATCAGCGCGTCATCCGAGTAAATGGACTCCGAGGCTCGTTTCGCCTTGAGATCGGTATGATGCCGATATGGATCATACCGATCTGGCGGACCTGGCGGCGAGACACTGTAATTATACATCCTGATCAAGACACCGCTTTGGACCCATTGGCTCCCCCCCCGCCGACAATCCAATAATAACCCAAGATCACGTTGATCTCTCGGGGTGATGGGAGGCAGGTGTAAGGATATGGTACCATTGGGATCTTTCGGTTCTGACGGAGAAACATCATCCGCCCAATCAATGGTATAGCCACCAGGGGAGCTACTCGTCCAAGCCTGGCACACGGTGGCCTCCGGCTGGGTCTTCCAATAAAGGTTTACGTCAGTGCCGTTAGTCCCTGGATCAATTGATGACAAGGTCTTAACGCCATCGACGGTGAAAGTGATGAAGGTATTCATATCAAATTCAACCAGGTTTATTACAACCGTGTCGCTGGCGGTACTCTGCCCATCAGAGCAAGTAAGCGTATAAGAATAACTTCCCGGATTGGAGGGGTTGCTAACTGCCTCCGGCGGGCCATTCGGGGAACGCGAACCGCTCCAGTCGCCGGAGGCGGTGCAACTGGTTACATTGCTGGAAGTCCAAGAAAGTTCCAGATCATCTACATCGTAGGCGGTCACCGGGCCATCTTGAGGCACACCGTTGTTTAAGCTAACTTTTAAATCAACTGACGGTTGAGGCACGGTAACATCAACATTACATGAGGCGCTCACCCAACCCGGGCTGGATAATCTAACATCATAATTGCCGGTGGCGGAGTAACTCGTAGCAAAGGAGTCACCCGTGCCGCCAGACGGCGTGCCGGCGCCGGCCGTCCAGCTGTAATCTAAGGGGATACCGCTCGAATTGGAGGCGGCGAAGGTAAATAGATCGCCGGGCCGACCACTCTGGCTGGCTGGCGAGCAAAACAACAATTTATCACTAGTTATTGGCGCCACCGTTATTGAACGGCCGGTCGCCGCCGTGCCGCCCAAGCCGGCGCAGATTAAACTGTAAGTATAAGTGGTCGGCACGGCGGCGGCTGGTAAAGTCAAGCCTAAGTTCCCATCCGTGGCGACTGGACCGCGCGTCGGCCAGGAGCCGCTGGCAAAACAGGCCACCGCGTCGGTTGAAGACCAATCAACCGTCAGTGAACGAGTCGCTGAATCATAAACAGCCGCCAAGGTCGCGGTCGGGGCGGGGGCGGGGGCTGAAATGGTAGCGACATCGCTCCAGTCGGCTAGGCCGTCAGCGCCGGTGGCCACTAACACCTGACCAAGACAGGAGTGGGTGTCACAAGAACCGGCCGATGAAAGGTCCCAGCCGAGAATTCTCACCGGTCCGGCTACTTCTAGTTTCACCCCCGGTTCAAGCGTTTGGGCCGCCCCCAAACTGCTGGTGGCGACAATTATTCCATCAAAGTTTTCTAGCAGGCCGCGAACATACAAAGCCGAGTCAAGCGAGAGACTGCCTTCCTTCAACTGGCCGGTGAGTCCGGCATTGATCGGCGGGATGCAACCGGCGCGGTAGTTGGGATTGGCGGTAATGCCGTCACTCAAAAATTGATTGACCTCGCAGGGCGGCGAACCGCGAGCTGGCGGCAGCCAGTCGGCTTGGGCTGATGAAACCGCCAACAAAAGCAAGCTGGTAACGAAAATAAATTGACGGCGATTAGTCATAATTAACGCAATGAATCAATGGCCCGCTGACGCAACCTGGCGACCTCCTCGCTTGAAATTACCGGCGTCTCAAGCGCTTTAAGAATTTTGGCGCGCTGCTCTTGCTTTAACTCGGCGGCGCTTTTGCCGGCGGGAACGACCGAAATTGACGTGATGACTCCCTGCCTCATCAGAAAGTAGAGCAGAGCGAGCGCCAACAGGCCGACGATGAGCCAGATGATTCTTTGTGAGCTGGCAGAGCGAGGAGGCATTGCTTCATTAATTTTCTTACTGCTTCCGGAGCGCCGAGACTTCGAGTTTGAGTTGTTTGACTTCAGATTGGAGGTTGTTAATTAGAATCTGTTGCTCTTTAACCGCTTCAATCAGCGGCGCGATTAAAGCCGAATAATTGACCGATTTCATTCCCGCATTGTTGGTGGAAACGACTTCGGGATAAACTTTTTCCACTTCTTGCGCCACCACGCCAATTTGTCGGCCGGGCTGACGACCATCAATCCAGTCAAACGAGACGCCGCGGAGATTCAAAATTTTAGCCAGCGCACCGCCGAGCGTGGAGATATTAGTTTTGAGACTAGCATCAGATACTGGCGGCGCAACGGTGCCGAAAATCGTCCCTTGGACGCCGAGGTCGCCGGTCACATTCATCACGCCGTCAATAAATGCGCCACCGAAAATGTCGAGCGAGTAGAGCGGCGCCACGCCACCCAGGAGACCAATGCCAAGCGCTTTCAGACTGACGCAACCGGCTTTTATTTGGCTGACGGCAGAGACCGTGACTGGCGGAAAAGTATTGTTGGCGGGAGGTGTCCCGACCGGTTCGGTCCAATTACCCACCGTTGCGGGCGCGGTGCAATCCGCTTCGGGTATTATGATGGGGCCGCCACCGCCACCGACGACAGTCACTGATATCGTCCGCTGGTCAAGCACCGTCGCGGTGCTGGCGGTACTGCTCAGACAATCTATTTCATAGGTCTTCGTCCCGGTTGTGGTCTCCGTCACGCTAGTCGAACCATCCACGTTGGTGCTACGGGTAAGATAGATCGTCTGGGTCGGGGTCATCCGGCCAACAGTCACCGACGCGCAACCGGTGGTCGCCCAGTCCAGTAGGAACGACTGATTGACTGTCGGTGAGGACGGATTGGCGATGAAGCTGTCAATCGAGCCGGTGCCGCCAGAAGCCGTGGCGGTGAAATTTTGGCCAGTTTTATCGGATGAGATACTTGGAAAATTTCTGCTGGTTGGTGAGAAGGTGTAGCCGGAGCGGCTCGGCGTAATTGTGGGCGAACTGCCGGCCGGGATATTAGAACAGGTGTAATTACTGCTGCTTCTGGTGCAACTGGCCCCTTGAGCACCCGTGATACCCATCGTACCACCGCTTCCCATACTACCACTGATGGTGTAGGGGCCGGCCGACGGAGCCGTAACCGTTAGAGTAAAGGGTGATGCCGCTCGGGTAATGCCACCACCAGTAGCTCTCACGGTCACGCTAGATTGACCCGGCGGCGTGGAAGCGGCGGTGTAAATGGTCATGGTGCTGGTGCAGGTAGGATTGCATGTCGTTGGCGAAACACTGTAAAAAGCGCCGGTGGGCAAGCCGGTGACTGAATAACTGCCGACGGATTGACTGGTCCCAGAAATAAGATTGGCCGTGATGGTGTTGGTCACTTGACCGTAAAGAACCACCGCCTTGTTGCCACCGGTGGTCAAAGAAAAATCAAAAGCTGGTAGCGGCGCCACAGGAACTATTCCAGTGTCGGTATTACTCCAACTGCTGTAGATCTCGGCGCCGGGCGACTTGGCTTGAGCCCGATATTCGTAAGTGACGCCCGGACTGGCCGAGGCGTCGTCATAAAAGGTGGTGTTGGAGGAGGTAATACCTTGAGTTTGCCAAGTGCCGCTACCGGCTGGCGTGCGACGTTGAACCAAATAAGTGATGCCCGAATCGCCGGTGGTCGAACGGGTCCAGGTAATCTGAACCTTGTTGGTGAGAGTGTCGGAAGCACTTAGATTAGTCGGAGGCGCCGCCGGGCCGCGCCAGCCATAATCGGGATTGGCCGGACCGCAACTCAAAACGTTGTGGGATGAACCCAGCTCGGCCACCAAAAATCTCAACATCACGCCGGGATTGATTGACGTTACCCCGATACGGAAAATGCCTTGGGCATCTTGGGAAATGGTGTTGCTGGCAACCTCTTTTACTAAATGGGTCGAGTCACAAGCCACCGTATCACCAGCAAACTTTTCGGCATATACCCCATAGTAGACTAGAAACCAGTTAGACGTGCGAGTAAAGGATATTTCCACCCGATCGGTAAAAGTGCCGTTGGAAGCCGACATGGTACTGATCGCCGCCTGGGCCGCCGGGGCGAGGGCGAGAAGAGTTAAGAGAACGCTGGCGATGCCGAGGAACTTGGCAAACTTGGATTTGAACATAAAAATTTGTTACTAATTATTATTAAATGATCTTACGGCCGCCGGGCCAGCCTTGAGCGATTGCATCAGCTCTAATTTCTCTTGGTTGGTAAGCGGCGTAGCACTGTCGGGCCGCGGCTTCAGGGCTTGCATCAGTTTAATCTTCTCTTCACTCGATAGCGGCGCGCGGGGTAGAGACTGGAGCCGTTTGGCATATTGGACGAAATAAACCCAGCCCAAGGCCGCCAGCGCGATAATCATAAACACTAAAACTAACCAGCGCCTGGTGTGATTCATCCGTTCTTCCATTAAAACATTATAGCAAAATCAAGTCTCCTCGATTGCCCAAACTGTTGATAACCTCTCTTGTCCCCAGTTTCCCCTTGACCCCTGCTCCCACCCTTTGCTAAACTTAACCCATTACCAATTTC
>CAZJJW010000004.1:0-6948 GCA_964546425.1 uncultured Candidatus Saccharibacteria bacterium
AATAGATGGACATGCTCAAAGGCCGCACCGTATATATCAACCGACCGCAATTTTTATCATCTTTACCGTCAATCATCAGATCCAAAAGTTTAGCGAAATCTAACATCTTGCTATCGTCACCAGAATTAGGACTTTCTATGTGAAGGGTAACTCCAGAATAATTACCTCGAGGATCGGTATTGCAAGCGTAAGGGGAGGCATTACGGTAAAAATACTTAGCGCTAGTGCCGGGCAAAGGCAACGGGGGGGCAGAATAGTATTTTCTAAGGGGGAAAGTGGTTGAAGCGACCAGATCGGAGATCGGCACAGTATAGTTATGGAAGGGATTGTTACCCGTATCCGAGGTTAGCCACCAAGTATCTCTCCCCAGATCGTCGGCCGAGAAGCGCAGAGCCAACTCGGTTTGCTTCAGGTCTTGGATCGTTTTGGCGGCTTGGCCCTTGCGCCGCGCTGTCTGCAAGCTGGCCAGAGTTATTGAAAAAAGCAGGGAGATAATGGAGATGACCACCAAAAGTTCGATCAGGGTAAAACCAGTTGGACTTGACCGCTTGGGCTGCATCCGTACAGTATAGGATTTTTTGCTTTCCAGAGCAAAACGGGTTATACTGTTTGGCACGATGACGCTCGAGGCCCAGATTGAGGCGGTGTTGTTTTGGCGCGCCGAGCCGGTGGCAATTAAGAAGTTGGCGCAAACCCTTGACCGGCCGGAAGACGAGATTAAGCAGACTCTTAACGAACTGGAGCTTAAGTTGCGAGACCGGGGCGTGCGCTTAATTTTCAAAGACGACGAGGCGATGCTGGGCACGGCGCCGGAGGCCGCCGACTTGATTAAACAATTGACCACGGAAGAATTCTCGCGCGATTTGGGCAAGGCCAGTCTCGAGACATTAACTATCGTTTTGTACAAAGGGCCGCTCACCCGGGCGGAAATTGATTACATTCGCGGCGTCAACTCAAGCTTTATTTTGCGTCACTTATCAATCCGTGGCCTGGTTGAAAGAATTCCTAATCCCAAGGACGCGCGCAGTTTCTTATACCGGCCAACTTTTGACTTGTTCCAGCATTTGGGCCTGTCCAAAATCGAGGAGTTGCCGGAGTACGGCGAATTAATCAGCCAATTAGAAAATTTGGATGTCAAATCTGAAGAACATTTTGTCGGGCATTGAGGCCATCACCGCCGATTCCCGCGCCGTGGGGCCGGGCTCGCTCTTTGTCGCGGTTAAAGGCGATAAGTTTGACGGCCATGATTATATCGAGACAGCAATCAAAGCGGGAGCCAAAGCGATCGTAGCCGAACGGTTGCCTAATCAATTGACCCCGAGGGTACATTATCTCCAAGTCGCCGACAGCCATGTGGCGTTGGCTGAACTGGCGGCTAATTTTTACGATCATCCATCAACCAAATTGAGGTTAGTGGGAATAACCGGCACTAACGGCAAAACGACGACGGCCACTTTACTCGCTCGCTTATTTACCAAGTTAGGTTACCGGACCGGCTTGCTCTCGACCGTCCGAAATGAGATTGGCGACCAAATTCTGCCAGCCAGTCACACCACGCCCGATGTGATTGAATTGAATCGTTTGTTAAGCCAGATGGCGGCGGCCAGTTGCCGGTATGCTTTTATGGAAGTCAGCTCGCATGCCGTGGTTCAAAAACGAATCGCCGGCCTCGACTTCGCTGGCGGCATCTTCACCAACCTCACGCATGATCATTTGGACTATCATCAAACCTTTGAAGCCTATCGGCAAGCCAAGCAAGATTTCTTCACCTTGCTACCAAAAACCGTCTTCGCCCTAAGCAATCTTGACGATCTCAATGGCAAAGCGATGCTCGCGACCACTAAAGCCCAGAAAAAATATTATGCGATAGAAAAGTCAGCCGACTTCCAAGCCAAGATCATCAGTAATGATTTCCGCGGCTTGCGACTTGAGTTCGACGGTCAAGTGGTCCAAACTAAATTTATTGGCGCCTTCAACGGTTACAATTTGTTGGCGGTCTACGCCGCCGCGAGATTGCTTGGCGTCGATCGGGCAAAAATCATTAAAATCTTACCGACTTTGGAACCGGTTGAAGGCCGCTTCCAATATTTCCGAACCGAAACGGGACTGACGGCGATTGTGGATTATGCTCACACGCCCGATGCCGTGCAAAATGTTCTGGCGACCATTCATGATATTAAAACTCCCGAATCAAAAATAATTACCGTCATTGGCTGTGGCGGCGACCGTGATCGCGCCAAGCGACCGATGATGGCCCAAATCGCCGCGGCCGGCAGCAATCTGACCATTCTTACTTCAGACAATCCACGTTCCGAAGCGCCACTGGCAATTATTGCCGAGATGCAAGCCGGTTTAACGGAGAAAAAAGAAGCCGAGGTAGAAACCATCGTTGATCGCCGCGCCGCCATTAAACGAGCGGTCGAGGTCGCGAGGCCCAATGACATTATCTTGATCGCCGGCAAGGGCCATGAGAAATATCAAGAAAGCAAAGGCGTCAAGCAGCCGTTCGACGATTATGCTATAGTGAAAACTTATATTTATGATGCTAAACGTCGTTAAAGTCTTCCTGCCAACCGCCCTGACTTTCTTTATCGGTCTTGGCATCACGCCGATTCTGACGCACTACTTCTACAAACATCGGATGTGGAAAAAGCGCTCGCGGAGCGAACAAGTCAAGTCGGAGGAATTCAAAAAAATCCACAACGAAAAGGGGGAATTAAACACGCCGCGAGTGGGCGGCCTGGTGATCTGGATCAGCGTCGCTTTAACCATGGCGCTCTTGTTTTGGGTCGCTCGGCTCTTCCCCTCAAATTATTTGTCTGTCAAACTTAACTTCTTGAGCCGCAATCAAACGTTGATTCCTTTAGCCAGTCTACTGGCGGCGGCGCTAATCGGCTTGGTTGATGATCTACTCCAAATTTCTGGGCGAGGAAGCTATGCCGAAGATCATTTGAAGTATCGCTGGATTAAGGTGGCCGCCATTGTCATTATCGGCCTGCTGATCGGTTGGTGGTTTTTCTCGGCGCTCGGCGTCACCAGTATCGAAATCCCTTTCGGCGGCCGGTTAGAATTGGGTTGGCTCTTCGTTCCCTTTTTCATTTTGGTCTTGCTCGGGGTTTTTTCGAGCAGTGTGATTGACGGCATTGACGGACTGGCCGGCGGGGTGATGGCGTCAATTTTCGCGGCTTATACGACGGTGGCCTTCTTCAACAACCAAATTGATCTGGCCGCCTTTTCGGCCGCCCTGACCGGAGCCATTTTGGTCTTTCTCTGGTTTAACATTCCACCGGCGCGGTTTTATATGGGTGAAACCGGGATGCTGGCGCTCACGGTCACTTTGACGGTAATCGCTTTTTTGACCGATTCGGTTTTGCTTTTGCCGATTATTGCCTTACCGCTCGTGGCCACTTCCTTATCAGTCATCATCCAAATTGCGTCGAAGAAGTGGCGCCACGGTCGGAAAGTATTTTTGGTCGCGCCGCTTCATCACCATTTCGAGGCGATGGGCTGGCCGACTTACAAAGTGGCGATGCGTTATTGGGTGATCAGCTCCATCGCCGCCATTATCGGCCTGATTATGGTTTTGATCAGCCGCTAACATGACGAAGAAAGTAAATCGCGCTTTTTTCTTCATCGTGCTTCTAATTTCCGGATTCGGATTTTTTATTTTCTCGTCGGCATCGCTCGGACTTTTAAGCCGCGAGGGGGCGCGTTTTGGCACCGTGGCGCTCAAACAACTGGTCGCGCTCGGCATTAGTCTCGGCGCCTTTTTCCTCATTTCGAAAATTAATTACAAACATTGGCGCCGCGCCAGCCTCTGGATTTTCATCGTCTCGGTGCTCGCGACTTTGCTCGTCTTCGTGCCGGGAATCAGTCTGGGTGAACTCGGCGGCGCCAAACGCTGGATTACCTTCGGCGGGTTCACTTTTCAACCGTCAGAATTCCTCAAGCTCGGCTTTATTCTTTACACCGCCCAGTGGCTATCGGAAATTAAAAATCACATTCGAACTTACAAGCGGGGACTGGCGCCGTTTTTGCTGCTTTTGCTTATCGTCGGAATCGAACTGGTGGCGCAACCGGACATTGATACTTTGGTAATTATCTGCGTCGCCGGCTTGGCCATGTTCTATGTCAGCGGGGCAAAGTGGCGACAAATTATTCTCATTTGTCTGATCGTTTTGGCCAGCATCGCGATGGTGGCGGTCTTCAAACCATACATCCGCGCCCGCATTACCACTTTTTTAGACCCGACCCAAAACATCCAGAGTAGCTCTTATCAGGTTAATCAATCACTGATCGCCATTGGCTCGGGCGGTTTAACCGGTCGCGGTTTCGGTCAAAGCATTCAAAAATTCAAATATCTGCCCGAACCGATCGGGGATTCGATTTTCTCAGTCGCGGCCGAGGAGTTCGGCTTCATCGGGAGCTCGCTGATTATTTTATTCTTTCTGGCTTTCTGTTTCGCTGGCCTGCGCATTGCTAACGGGGCGCCCAATCAGTGGAGTAGACTGGTCGTCGTGGGAATTGTTATAATGGTGATGACCGAGGCCTTCATCAACATCGCTTCCATGCTGGCCTTGATTCCGCTCACCGGCACGCCGCTCTTATTTATCAGTCACGGCGGCACGGCGCTCTTCTTTACTTTGGTGGAAGCGGGAATTATTATCAACATTTCGCGTCACGCATGAATCCCGTTACAAAATCCACCATTCTATATTATTTCACTATTATTAATCATGTTAATTTTGTAACGGGATGAAAATAGTTTTTGCCGGCGGCGGCACGGGCGGACACTTTTACCCGCTCATTGCCGTCGCTGAAGAAATCAACGAGTTGGTGAAAGCCAAACGGTTGGTTGAAGCCAAACTTTTTTATCTGGCCGACCGACCTTACGACCCGCGCGCTTTATATGAAAACAGCATTGAGTTCCGGCGCATCACTGCCGGCCGGTCTAATTTTCTCGGCGCCCCGAAAATTATTTTGGGAATTTTGACTTCAATTTGGCAACTCTATTTTATTTATCCCGATGTCGTTTTCAGCAAGGGCGGGTATGTCAGCTTCCCGGTCTTGTGGGCGGCGCGCTTCTTGCGCTTACCGGTGATTATCCACGACTCTGATTCGGCGCCGGGCCGCGTCAGTTTGTGGTCAGCCAAATTTGCCAAACGGATCGCACTCTCATATCCGGAAGCGGCGAGCCGCTTCCCGCCGGAGAAAACGGCCGTGGTTGGCAATCCAATCCGCCGCGAGTTGTTGAGTCCGGTGTCTCACGGCGCTTACGAATTTCTCCACCTGACCGCCGGCGTCCCGACCATTTTAATCTTGGGCGGTTCGCAAGGCGCGATGACGATTAACGACAGTGTACTTGACATTCTGCCGAAACTTTTGGAGCGTTATCAAATTATCCACCAGGTTGGACCAAACAATCTCGCTGATGTGGAAAAGCGCGCCAGCTTCATCTTGGAGCAAGTGCCGGCGGATCACAAAGCGCGTTACAAACCCTTTGCTTTGCTAAATAAGGATGCCTTGCGCATGGCCGCGGGAATAGTGGCATTGATCATCTCGCGCGGTGGGTCCGGGGCGGTTTTCGAGTTTGCCGCTTGGGGTATTCCCTCAATTATTATTCCGATTCCCGAGCCGACCAGTCACGATCAACTCCAGAACGCCTTCACCTACGCCCGCGCCGGCGGCGCGGTGGTGATCGAGCAGGGGAATCTGACACCCTCAATCTTAATGTCAGAGATCAACCGCTTGCTCGGCAACCCAACCTTGCTGGAACAAATGAAAAAAGGCTCCAAAAGTTTCGCCCGGCCGGAGGCCGGCCGCCTGATCGCCGAGCAAATCATCGCGATCGCCCTAGGCCACGAATCCTAGAAAGACTTAAATTGTCTACGATCGTTGGAAATTTAAGTTTCAAACAAAAAAAGCGCTGGTCAGGCGCTTTTGATTTCTAACTGGTTACCTTTACGATGATGTTTTGGTTTCCTGTCGAACCGTTTCAATCTGATCTCGAAGCCACTGACCAAGATCCCGGACATCTCTTGGCTTTTTATAGACAATGACCTCACGCTCATTGTCACGATCCGTGGCTACCCACAGAATAGGGATGTGGTCTAAGACCGCGAACTCAATTGTACTGATGACCTCACCCAGCGACTTCAGACACTCTTCGACTGTCTCGCCCTTGCTCAATAACCAAGTCGAGGGTTTCCACCAACGATAGTTGGTGGGTCGCCGACGGTCCGGGCGAACTTCTTGTACCAAGTGCCCATCCTTGTCCAAAAGTAGCATCCTCTGATCTTTTATGAAGCGTATGCCACTGTATTCCCCTGGTGTCGTCATATATTCCGGACGGAATGCCAGGAGTTTCAAGTCTATCCTGGCAACTTTCACTGATGACACCCGATTTCTTTCGATACAAGCTTGGAGGAATGGAAACTCGTCAAAAAACGCCTCAATTCGATCTTGATTCAACGCCGACATTGCTTGCTCCTTGTGGCATCCCGCCACTTTTTGGTCCTTGGCATCCCGCCAAAGGCCTAGGTTGAGCCATTCTTGTAACCAACAAGATTACGTCAAAGAACAGCCCTGTCTTGAACCTAGCATGTCGTCCGGTTCCTGTCAAGCACTTGGCCCCAGTTCAATAATCAATTGCAACGCTTGTACTAGAATACAAGCGCCATGACCAGAATCAAATCGAGCCGGAGACAAAAGCGAAAACGCGAATTTTTCCAGCTCACCCTGGAAGATCGAATCAAGATTGAGATCAAATACCGAGAGGGCTGGAGCTTTCGGGACATTGCCACCTATCTAGGTCCTGGGCGCACCCCCGGAACAATCTGGCGCGAGGTGGACAGGAAACCCAGGAAAGGAATCGGCAAGTATCAAGCCCAGCCAAACCATGAGCGGGCGCTTGACCGACGCTTTGGCAAGAAACCGAAGCGCCTGAAA
>CAZJJW010000004.1:7048-38104 GCA_964546425.1 uncultured Candidatus Saccharibacteria bacterium
TAGGCTGGTCGCCGGAACAAATTTCCCTTCGCCTGCCGATCGACCATGCCGGCCAGCGGATCTCACCAGAAGCGGTGTACCAGTTTGTTTACGCCCAGGTCCAGCGGGACGGCAACGGGCAAGTGAGAAAGGGCGGCGAAGATCTGAGGCCATACCTGCCCCACCGACACCAGCGGCGGCAGAAAAAGGGCTTCCGGCAAGCCCAAAAAGCCGACCGACCAGTCTTGCCCTCAATTGAGAACCGACCAATGATTGTCAGTCGGCGGGAACGCATCGGCGACTGGGAGGATGACACGATGATATCGCGGCAAAGCGCCAACCGCCTGAAGACCATCAACGAACGGGTATCGGGAATCGTGCTGATTGAAAAAATGCAGAACGGAACAACGGTCGAATCTAATCGAGCAGTGACCAAACGGCTCGGACAAATCCCGAAGCAGACCAGGAAGACGCTCACCCGGGATCGAGGGCTGGAAAACCTTGGCTACCGAGAATTAGAGCAGAAGCTGGACCTCACTTGCTACTTTGCTTGAGCCTATTGCTCCCAAGATCGCGGCTCCAATGAAAACTTGAACGGATTGATCCGCCGCTTTTTCCCCAAGAAGACCGACTTTGCCAAGGTGTCGGATGGAGAAATCAGGCGGGTAGAATATTTGCTCAACACCAGACCGAGAAAACGGCATGGCGGGAAAACTCCACTCGAGGTATTATCCAGAGCGTACTGGTGTTGCAATTACTTATTGAATTCAGCTGGCCCTCTAACTTACTTATAGGCTCTAAACGACCTAATTACCAACGGAAAAGGGGATATACCAATACCATAAGTGCCATCGTTGAACTTAACTGAATAGTAACCCCGCAACGGTATTATTACTTCACCAACAGAACTCGAATTGTTTTTGTTTAATTCCTTGCTATCTGCAACACAAAAATCCATGACCCCCGTTGCATCGCCGCCCCCATGGGACAGAAAGTCTAGATTAGTCTGCGTGTCATAATTTCCAAGCAAGAGGCATGTCCCCCTCTCTGAAGGATCGGTGTCTTTATCATCGATAATCTGCTGTACCAAATTTGGTGGATACTTAAACTCGAATCCATACTCATTATTCCGATAGGTTTTCCAATCGGAAGTATCAACGGCGGTACTCGTCGCCGCACTTGGAGGCTTAGCCTCCAAGTTGCTGGCTGGGACTACAGTTTTGTTTTTGGTGTATAGATAAGCACCGCCAGCTAAGACAGCTACGATGATCACGAGAGCTAAAATTAGCGAGAAGCCTTTGCTGGTTTGCATATTTTTAGCTAAACTTTTTATAAATCCGGTCGTGGTGATCAAAATCGAGCAAACGGATAACCTGACCGACTATCTCATATACTAGCACGAAGGAATTTATGTGTACACGGCGGTAATTTCGCATCACATTCCGTAACGGCTTACCAAAAATTGGTTCGCGCAAAATTTTAGCGATTTGATGCTCAAGCTTTTTGAGTAAAGCGCGTCGGCTCAAATATCAAGGGTTACCCTTGCTAAGTTTTAGCGAAGTAGGACCAAACACTGTATAATTGGGGGAATTATGGCGAAGGTTGTAACCAGGTTTCCACCGAGCCCGACGGGCTACTTCCATATCGGGCGGGCGCGGACGGCGTTGTTTAATTATTTGTATGCTCGCCAAAATGGGGGAGAGATGATTTTTCGGTTGGAGGACACCGACCCCGAGCGTTCGAAAAAGAAGTACGAAGACGATATCATTGAGGGTCTCAAGTGGTTGGGGATTGAGTGGGACAATGAGGCGATTCCACGTCAATCCGAGCGCACCGAAATTTACAAAAAGTATTTGGAAAAGTTGGTTAGCGAGGGCAAGGCTTATGTCGACGAGAAGGTGGTCCGCTTGAAGAATCCCAGCAAGGTCGTCACTTTTAATGATTTGATCCGTGGCGAGATTAGCTTCGACACTACCGAGCTGGAGGATTTCATTATCGCTCGGAATATCAGCGATCCGTTATACCATCTCACCGTCGTGGTTGACGATTTAGAAATGGGCATCACTCATGTAATTCGGGGTGACGATGGCATCGCCAACACGCCGCGGCAAATCTTGCTTCAGGAGGCAATCGCGGCGCCGCGACCAATCTACGCCCACGTTCCACTCATTTTGGCGGCTGATCGCTCTAAGTTGTCGAGTCGTCATGGGGCGGTCAGTCTGCGAGAATACCGCGAGCAAGGTTACCTTCCCGAAGCGATGCTTAACTATTTGGCATTATTAGGCTGGCATCCGACTGATAATCAAGAAGTCTTCAGTCTCGATGAATTGATGGCTAAGTTTGATCTCGAGCGGGTACAGAAGGCCGGCGCCGTGTTCGATGTCGAGAAATTGAATTGGTTTAATAAAGAATATCTGAAAAGGTTACCGGCGGATGTTTTGCTCGCCGAAATTAGAAAGTATTTGCCCCAGGCGACGGAAAAATTGATTCCAGAAATTATCAACCGCATTAACACTTTCGGCGAGATAAAAAAAATGGCTGAAGCAGGGGAGTGGAGTTACTTTTTCGCGCCACCCAAACCCACGAAAGAACCATTGAAAACCACTGAACACCTGATGAAAGTCATCGAACTTTTGTCGGTTTTGACCGAATCTGATTTCACCGCCGACAAGATTAAGTCCGCGCTGTGGGATTACGCCACGCAAGTCGGCCGCGCCAAAGTGCTGTGGCCCACGCGCGTGGCCTTAACCGGGCGCGAGCACTCGCCCGACCCCTTCACCGTCGCGGCGATCTTGGGGAAGGAGGAAACTTTGGCCCGCTTGACATATGCGAGCAAGTTATAGCGTTATAATTTTGGCCCTGGCGCTGCCATCAGTCATTCTAGCCGCGCCGGATGTTGAAACTTTGCGCAATCAGATTAATGATCGCAACACCGAAATCAAGAAACTGGAGCAAGAAATCGCCAGTTATCAGCAAGAGCTCGACAAAACCGCCAAACAATCGAACACTTTGAAGAATGAGGTGGCACAACTAAACGCCACCTTAAAAACGTTGAATTCCAAGGTCGCGCTGACGAGCGTGAAGATTGCTAAAACCAATCTCGATCTTGAACAAATAAAAGAAGACATCGGTGATAAGCAATCGAGCATTGAACAGAATCAAGAAATTATCAGGGAAACGATGCGCCAGCTCCGGCAGAATGAAAGTGACGGCGCGATTGAAATGGTTTTGACCGCGGGCAACTTGGCTGACTTTTGGCGCCAACATGACCGCTTAGCGGATCTCGGCGGCAAAATTGTGAATTATGTGACCAATTTGCGCTCGTTAAAAACCGATTTGGAGACTAAACATAAAGACCGGACCGCCATCTTGGCCACCTTGGCCAAACTTAAAGCCGAACTGGCCGACCAGCAAAAGATTGTGGACCAAAACAAGACTACGAAATCAACTTTGCTCGCTCAAACCAAGAATCAAGAGGCGAATTACAAAGTTTTAATCGCCAACCGCCAAAAACTGGCTGACGACCTTGAGGCCGAACTGCGCGATTACGAGTCCCAACTCAAATTTACGCTAGATCCGAAGAGTTTGCCCGCGTCTGGTTCCGGACCCTTGGGCTGGCCGCTTACCGACATTTTCATCACCCAACTCTTCGGCAAAACGATTGACTCGGCGCGGCTCTACGCTTCCGGCAGTCACAGCGGCGTTGATTTCCGGGCCAGCGTCGGCACACCGGTCTTCGCGATGGCTGACGGCACAGTCTTGGGCACGGGTGACACCGACACCGCTTGTCCGCGCGCCTCGTTCGGCAAATGGGTTCTCGTTAAATATAATAATGGCCTGGCCGCCACCTTTGCCCACCTGTCACTTATCAAGGCGCGGGTGGGGGAAACGGTTGGCCCAAATTCCACCATCGGTTATAGCGGCAACACCGGGCGTACCACCGGGCCGCATCTCCATATTACCGTCTATGCCAGCGCCGCCGTGGCGGTCGCGACCAAACCGAGCGTCAGCTGTCGGGGCGCGATTTTGACCCAGCCGCTAGCCCCAATCAACGCTTATCTTGACCCCATGCTTTATTTGCCAAAAACTTGACGAGATGGGTTTGCTATTGTCTTCTATTGACAATCAAACCCCAATATGCTAGAATAGGAACATATGGCTTAACTAGGCCATATTTTATTTAACCTTATTCTTACATTACTACAAATAAGTCTGGCAAGCTTCATAGCCATCAATCCGGTGATCGCCGCGCCAGTCGTGGCGCCACCGGCCCAAGTCTTGAGTCTAAACGACATGATTGAGCAAAAAGCCACTGAAATGGGCGTCGATAGCGCCTTAGCTCAAGATATCGCTTTCTGTGAGAGTACCAGCCGACAGTTCGCTAGGGATGGAGACGTTTTGCGCGGTAAAAAGAACCCTAATGACTTAGGCCTCTTTCAGATTAACCAAAAGTATCACTTGGAGAAAAGTCGTGAATTGGGCTTCGATATCCGGACGACGGAGGGGAATATCGACTACGCCATGTGGCTCCTCAAGCACGAGGGTAGTCGTCACTGGCGCTCGAGCAAAAATTGTTGGCTGGGGTAGGAAAGAGCTGTCGGGTCGTCAAAGATATATTGTGCGACAGTCCTTTACTGGGCTTCACTTTAAGCCGCAATTGGCGGCGGCACTGTACCCTACTCGCTCGGCCTCGGCCGCGGTGACAAAATAAATGCGATTCGCCGCTTTAATTCGCTTGGCGCCGGCGCAAGCGACGGGGTAATATTTCTGACCGTTCTTAGACGCGACGAAGACGCCAGTCGGGACTGAAGAGGTTCGGCTGGCGGCCAATAAAACGGACGCGCTCTCCCCTACTTCAAGCGCGTTTTCGATGGTAATCGGCGGCCGCGCTTGTTCAAGTTGATACAAACGAACCAAACCCACAATTAAACTTACCGTCAGCGCGACGAGAACCAAAAGCTTGATCTTTTCGGCCCAATCAGGTAGAGTCATCCATATCATTTTATAATAATTATGGCCCATCGGAAAGCTGGCGGCACCGCCAAAAATCTGCGAGACTCGAACCCCAAGTATCTTGGGGTTAAGCTCTATGTCGGAGAGCTAGCCAAGCCCGGCTCGGTCATCATCCGCCAGCGCGGCACGCGCTTTGTCGCCGGCACCAATGTTGGCACTGGCGTGGACCACACCCTCTTTGCCCTCAAATCAGGCATCGTTACCATCAGCCACCGCCGCAAAACCGGCTTCAACAACCGAGTCAAAAAACTCAAGGTGGTGAGTGTTAAATAGTACCGTCTCCCCTAGCCTATCTTGTTTACATCACCATGCAAAATCACCGGCTGCATGGTTGCGAACAGGCCATACTGCCACAGATTGCTATTTTCATATTAAAATTATAACTCCCTTGCTCCAACTTGCAAATAAAAAATAAGAGGTGGTGTCGCAACGAGACACCACCTACGCCAAGAGTCCCTCGTGAGAGGACTTATGGTCTAGTTTATCACCCTACCTCAAACTGTCAACTGTTTGTCTGAAATAATGTTGGCACAATTTCACGATCGTAGGATTACACTAACATTTTATTATCACAAAAAACCGGCGGTAGCAGAGTGAACTGCTCCCGCCGGGGCTCCAAGAAATGAGAGGCCCGGAGACCACGTCACTAACTTTGCCTAACCGCAAGCCAAGTGTCAATTACCAGTTTGATAAATCGGGGCCGCCACGAAGGAGGAGTTCGCGGATAAAGCTAGACAGGCTCTTGGACCCCGCTGAAGGAGCTGGTAGGTTTTTCAAACCTCAATTAAGCTATCCAATTTACTCTAATCTGTCAACCGCCAGATGGAAGTGGCCGGTGCGGTCGCCGACTCGGACGGCGATGTCGTACTCCCCTATTTGTTTGATCGGTTTGTCTAAATCAACGAGGGTCGAATCAAGGTCAATATTTTTTTGCTGTTTTAACGCGGCCACAATTTCGGCCGGATGAATACCGGCGAAAAGGTGGCCTTCAGGGCTGGCCTTGGCTGTCAATTTGATAGCCGTGCCCTTGAGCTCATCCAAGCTCTGTTCCAAAAATTCTTCCCTGGCTTTTTGCGCCAGCAATTGTTGCTGTCGCCTGGCTTCGAGTTTTTTTAAATTTTCAGTCGTCGCCACCAGCCCCAAACCACGCGCCAGAATAAAGTTCCGTCCGAAGCCGTCGGCCACATTTTTGACCTCGTGCTTGCGGCCGAGCTTGGGCACATCTTGAGTGAGAATTATTTTCATTATTTCTTAAGCAAAATCTCGACCGCTTTGGCTAATTGCGGATCGGTCGCCACCTCCAACTCGCTGTTATGATTCGTTCCCTCCTTACTTTTCACCACCACATCCGGCGTCAAGCCGTTGTGAGAAATTGAGATACCTTTAGGCGTCAACCAGCGCGCCACCGTAATCTTAAGAGAAGAATCATCAGTGACCGGCACAAGCTCCTGAACCGAGCCTTTGCCAAAGGTCTGCTCCCCGACTAACGTTGCCAGGCCGGGCTCTAATAAGGCGCCCGCCAGAATTTCTGAAGCTGACGCACTGCCGCCATCTACCAAAATCACAAGTTTAAGTCGGTCGTTGAAAATGTCGTAGCCGCGACTGCGATAAATTTTTTGCGTCTCATTACCACCATAATCTTCAATGGCCACCGGCTGGCCCGTCGGTAAAAACCAGCTCGCAATATCTACCGCCCCGTCCAAATAACCGCCCGGGTTGCCCCGCAGATCAATAATCAATTTGTCGGTCTTAGCTTCGACAAATTGCCGCAGGGCGTTCCGAAACAAATTTGCCGCCGGCGCGCTGAAATTGTACAAACGGATAAGGAAAATGCCCTGGGGCAGCATTTGCGTGTCGAGCGTCGGAATATTAATGTTTTCACGAACCACCTTGAAGTCAAACTGTTTGCCGTCACGCGATACTTTCAAATTTACCGTCGTGCCAATTTTGCCCCGAATGAGCTCGATCGCTTCCGAGACCGAAAGCTTGCCGGCTGGCGTCTCATCAATTACCACAATTTTATCCCCCGCCTTGATCCCGGCGCGCTTGGCGGGCGAACCAGTGAGCGGCGCGATCACCGTCAAAACGCCATCGCGAATCCCGACCTCCATCCCGACGCCGCCGAAGTTGCCGCGGATTTCTTGTTCAAAGAGTTTCTTGGCCGACGGCGGCAGGAAGTTGGAGTAAGGGTCATCGAGCGCCTCCACCATGCCACTGATCGCGCCCCAAACCCGATCTTGATCGGTAACTGTTTTCGTCGTGGTACTGTTGGCCCCGGGCACGTACTTCTCGTCAATAATCTGCCAGGCTTTCCAAAATGGGGCGAAGTCAACCGCCGTCGGCTGGCTCACGGCCGATGTTTGATTGGTGCCGAGCAAGAGACCGCCGCCGAAGGCCGTCAGGACGGCCAGGACCGCGGCCAAGGCCGTTAAGATTTGCTTGATACCAAATTGTCTCATGTGGTAATATATTATCATAAATTTCACCCCATGATCAAGCAATTTCGCTACAAGGATATCGTTTGGCTTGACCTCGAATCACCCACGGCTGATGAGGTCAAAGAGCTGGGGCAAAAATATGATATCTATCCACTGGTCTTAGAAGAATTAACTCACCCCTCGGAGCGGCCGCGAGTTGATGTCTATAGCGACTTTATCTATCTGATTCTCCACTTCCCCCAAGAAATCGACTTCATCATCGGTAAACACTTTATTATCACCACCCATTATGAAACCGTTAATTCCTTAAACGATTTCGCCAAAATTTTGGAGACCGATTTGAGTTTGAAGAAAAACCACGGCCAGCTCCACGCCGGTTTTATTTTCTACTACATTATTAAAGAAATTTACGCCACCCTGGAAACTCGCTTGAATAATTTAAATGACCGTCTGCGGACGGCCGAAGAGAAAGTTTTCCACGGCGAGGAACGCGCCATGGTCAAGAAGTTGTCAGAGATAAGTCATGAGCTGATGGATTTGCGCTGGACCTTGAAAACGCACGGCGAGATTTTGACAACAGTTGAAGTGGCCGGCGAAGATTTGTTTGGCCGAACTTTTGTTTATTATTTGAAAGCGATCAGCAGCGAGCAAATCAAGATTTGGAACACGCTTGAGAGCAACCGCACGATGTTCCTCGACCTGCGCGAGACCAACGACTCGTTGCTCACGATTAAGACTAACGAAACTATCAAAACTCTGACGATCGCCGCTTTTGTGCTTCTCCCCATGACCATCATCGCCCAACTCTTCGGCATTGCCAGCAACGACGTGCCAGTGGTGCATTCCGTGAACGGCTTCGAAACGGTGGTCGGGCTGATGATTCTTTCGAGCATTCTGACTTATCTGGTGGCGCGCTTTAAGAAATGGATTTAAGGCTTTACAACTCGCTTAGCCGGCGGCTGGAAACCTTCACGCCGCTTAACGCGCCACGGGTAAAAATGTATTCCTGCGGCCCAACCGTCTATGATTACGCGCATCTTGGGAACTGGCGGGCTTTCGTTACGGCCGATCTGCTCCGCCGGGTGCTCGATTATAACAATTTGCAAACCGATTGGGTGATGAACATTACTGATGTGGACGACAAAACCATCGCGGCGAGCCAGAAGACTGGCCAGACACTCGTCAACTTCACCAAGTTTTATGAGCAAGCTTTCCGCGCCGATCTGGAGAAATTAAATATCAGTCAGCCCAAATTAGTCAAGGCCACAGATTATATTCCGGAGATGATTAAATTGGTGGAAGAGTTACTTAAGAAAAACATCGCTTACAAAACCGCTGACAGCATTTATTTTGATATTAAAAAATTTCCAAACTATGGTCGTTTTCGCGAGGTGATACCGGAAGAAGATAATAATTTCGCCCTTTGGAAATTCTGGAAGCCGGAAGACGGTCCGATTAAGTGGCCGGCGCCGTTCGGCGGCGGCCGGCCGGGTTGGCATATCGAGTGTTCGGCGATGAGTATGAAAGAGTTGGGCGAGACCTTTGACATCCACACCGGCGGCGGCGATTTAATGTTCCCCCATCACGAGAACGAGCTGGCCCAATCGGAAGCGGCCAGTGGCAAAGTCCTGGCCAAATACTGGATCCACAACAATTTTTTAAATGTTGGGGGCGAGAAAATGTCGAAGTCTTTAAATAATATTTACACTCTTCAAGATTTAGAAAAGAAAAACATCACTCCCCTCGCTTATCGTTACTGGTTATTGACGGCGCACTACCGGACGCTGGTCAACTTCACCTGGGAAGCGGTCGCCGGCGCGCAAACAACGTTGAATAAAATTTATAATCGGGTTCGCGCGCTCGAGACTGAAGCCGGCGAAGGCGAAGTGGACCAAACTTATCGCGACAAATTCTTAAGCGCGATTAACAATGACCTGAATCTGCCTGAAGCTCTTGCTGTCACTTGGGAATTACTAAACGACGATAACCTAAAACCTAGCACCTCGCTCGCTATTCTGTTTGACTTTGACCGCGTGTTTGATCTCGGTCTGGCCGCCATCAAACCGCTCAAAATCCCACCCGAGGTTCAGGTTTTAGTAAACAAACGCGAAACCGCCCGCCAAAACCAAAACTGGCCCGAGGCCGATACGTTCCGTCAAGAAATCGAAAAGTTTGGTTTTCATGTCAATGACACCAATTTTGGCCCGGAGATTAAGGTGTTATAATACGAACCATGCGCACCGCCAAAACAGAGGGTTTTACTTTGATCGAACTCCTAGTGGTCATCTCGATCATCGCTCTCTTGTCGAGTATTGTGTTTGGGTCGTTAAATCAAGCCAGGGCCAAAGCCCGAGATTCCAAGCGGATCCAAGATTTGCTCGAGGTCCAGAAGGCGCTGGAACTCTATGCGGCCGACAATAATGGACGATATCCTCTCCCGAGCATAAATGATCCCTTTAATCCTCACAATGACCCAATTAGGGTTAGTTGTTGGGATTGTAAAGAACAGCTTGGTAGCTGGTATGAGACCAACAAATTAACCATACTGGCTCCTTATCTAAGAATCTTGCCTTCAGACCCGCTAAAACCGACCACTGGGGCGCTACCTGGATTTCCCGGCTCTACTGGTAAGGGTTACTGGTATAAAAGTAACGGCCAAGACTATGTAGTCGCTATCGTCGGCACCGTGGAGAATAACAATAACATTCCGGCTTCCTTTAACTACCAGAGTGGCAATAATACATTCGGTCGCGTGTTTCCTCCCCCCAACGACTCTATTATGGTTTATTCATCCGAGACGGCTAAGGGATGGAAGGTTGACACTAACCTCTAAGGCCTGAATTAAACTCAAATTCATATGTATCACATATGTATCACATCGGATGTGCTACAAATCAGCATCAAGATGCTCCTCCTCAAGCGACTTGGCGCTACTTGAACCTAAAAACTTGTGATAATCCTCTCCGTTTTTAAATTGCCCGAGAATAATCTCGCGGACGAGTAGTGTGTCCCATCGGTTACTCTTTACATAATCTTGATAGCTTGACCAGCGATATTCACTCTCGCTCCCACGCCAATCTTTAAGCTCTCGTGGGTTGCGATGAATATAAGCTGACAGATGAAGCAATTGATTATTGTCAGAAATATGTACCGACTTGAACGGACCTTGGAATAAGTGCCCAGAGAGCTGGTATTTTGTGTTAAAGTATTTAGTGTATGAGTTAAGAATCCTTTGCATGTAGTGAGAAATTCCACCTTCTTTCGCTTCCTTAATAATCAAGTGGAAATGATTTGGCATTAAACAAAAAGCGACCAGTTCAACTATCCTATTTCTACTAATTTCCATAACCTCCTCCGGCACGATGTCGGACATTCGGTTTCTAACAAACAAAGACGCTCGGCGACTGAGATTGTCACCCTCTTTGCTCCTTGAGTTATCGGTTTGGAAATAAATCAGCAAGAAAATAAAGCGCGCGTAATCTCTATCGTCTAAAAAGATAAGTCGCTTTAGGGTCCCGCGATTATATAAGTGATAATACTCATCAGGCACAAAACTGATCTTTCTCGTTGGCATAAACCTAAGTGTATCACATCGGATGTGAGACAAACTAGGTCAAACTTATCCCCTTTCTCTCCACTTTTGGGGAGTTTTTAAAGTTTGGCGGAAGCCTGGTACAATAGGCGAGATGGCGACTAGAACCGAGACAATAAATATGAAAAATCCGCTGGGCTCGCTTCGGATGCCGCCGCAGGATCTGGGCGCCGAGCAAGCTTTGCTTGGCTCGCTGATGTTGAAACCGGAGGGTTTGTATGAGATCGTGGACGCGGTCCGGGCTGAAGACTGCTACGCCGAGAAGCATCGCAAAATCTTCCGCGCCATGCTCGCGCTCCAGGAGAAGGGCGAGCCGATTGACCTCGTTTCGCTCACCACGACGCTCAAGTCGAGCAAACAATTGGAGCAAATTGGTGGCGCCGCTTATCTGACCGAATTGATTAATCTCGTCCCTTCGGCCGGCAATTTGAAATATTATGCTGAAGTCGTCGGGCGCAAATCGGCTTTGCGCAAATTAATTTATTCTGCCGATAACATCTCCGAGCTCGGTTATAACGAACAAGACGATTTGGATTCCATTTTCGAACGGGCGGAGAAAGTGATTCTGAACATCGGCCACTTCTCGAAGAAAACTTTTGTGGCGCTTAAGGATACGTTGGTGGACGCTTGGGAGCGCTTCGATCATCTTCACAAATCCGACGGCCAGCTGCGCGGCGTGCCGACCGGCTTCAAGGACTTGGACCACAAACTCGCCGGCTTGCAGAAGTCTGATTTGATTATTCTCGCCGCACGACCATCAATGGGTAAAACCTCGCTGGCGCTTGATATCGCTCGCAATGTCGCTTGCGGGGCCAAAAAGTCGGTCGGAATCTTCTCGCTCGAGATGAGCTGTCAGCAGTTGGTTGACCGTTTGATCGCCGCCGAGAGCCGCGTTGACGCCTGGAAGCTGCGGACCGGGAAGCTCCGGGCCGATGACGAATTCTCCAAGATCCGCGACGCGCTGGATCGGCTCTCGGCGGCGCCGCTCTGGATTGACGACGAGCCGTCCAACAATATCACTAAGATGAAAGCGGTGGCGCGGCGGCTCAAGGCCGAACACGGTCTCGATTTGATTATCGTTGATTATCTCCAATTGATGGTTCCCAAGAAGGACGGCGACTCGCTGGTCCAGCAAGTGACCGAGATCTCCCGCTCGCTTAAGGCGCTGGCGCGCGAGCTTGAGGTGCCGGTGCTGGCGCTCTCGCAACTTAACCGCGCCGTGGAAACCCGTGGCGGCAAGCCGCGCTTGTCGGACCTGCGCGACTCGGGCTCGATCGAGCAAGACGCCGATGTCGTCCTCTTCATCCACCGCGACGACAAGTACAACGAGCAGAGCGACAAGACAAATATTGCCGACATTATCATTGCCAAACACCGCAACGGGCCGGTCGGCGAAGTTCAACTCTACTTCGACGAGGCGCGTGTCAGCTTCACCGGCATCGAGAAACATGACTTCGGACAATTTTGAGCGATTGGTTGAGACGTTCTTGAAGTTCCCCGGCATCGGACCGCGCCAGGCGCGGCGCTTTGTCTATCACTTAATCCGCCAGGACACCGCCACCCTCAACTCATTTCTTGACGATATTAAAACTCTTAAAAAAGCCGCGGGGCGCTGTTCCCAGTGTCAACGTTTCTATACCCTTAATCCAAACGCGAAAAGCAAAACGGTCTGCGAACTTTGCGGGGACGAGACTCGCGACCAGTCGCTCCTCATGGTAATAGAAAAAGACATTGATTTAGAAAATGTTAAAAAGTCTGGCACTTACAACGGCCACTTCTTCGTCCTCGGCTCGTTGCCCTCGATGACCGAGCAAGCGCCGATCATTCGGCGGAGCCAGGAGTTGTTGGCGCGCGTCAAAGAGCAAGCGCCAAAAGAAATCATCCTCGCCCTCTCCGCCACCGCCGCCGGCGATCACGCGCTCGAATTGCTTAAAGAATTATTATCTGGTCTTAAGACCCAAATTTCGGTCCTCGGCCGCGGCCTCTCGACCGGCACCGAACTCGAATACTCCGACGCCGACACGATTAAAAACGCGTTGAAGAATAGAGGTTAAAAGTTAGAGATGAGAAATTTGAACTTTTGTGTAGGGTTGGCGGTGGCCGCGTTTGTTGCGATAATTAACTTTGCTCTTGAATTTGACCACCGTAATCTTCTTGGCTCTCCCCTCTTCCAGAAATTTGGCTGTCACGGCGGCACCGGTTACCAACGGCGCGCCGATCACGGTTTTCTCGCCATCGTCGGTTAAAAGCACCTCATTGAAAACCAGCTCGTCGCCTGTGACGGGTTTAGCCAACTTCTCAATTTTTAGCACTTCACCGACGGCCACCTTGTACTGTTTGCCGCCGGTTTTAATTATGGCGAATGACATGATAAGCTATGATTATATCCAAAATCATTTTTTATGCAAGCACCCACAAAAGTCGCCGTTTTTGGCAAAGCCGTCGAAGTCATTAAACCCCTAATTGCGAAACACGGCTTCACTGTCGTAAGCGAGCATCCGGAACTGGTGTTCAGTTACGGCGGCGACGGTGCGCTGATGCAAGCCGAACACGCCTACCCGGGAATTCCGAAGATGCCCTTGCGCCACAGCCGCGTCTGTAAGGTTTGCCCACCCTTTGACAACGAAACCGTCCTCAAAAAAATTAAGGCTGGCAAATATCGTTTGGTTAAACACCACAAACTGCAGGTTAACGCCAGCGGTGAACAGTTGATTGCCCTTAACGACATTGTCGTCCACAATTATGATCCGCGCCACGCCATCCGTTACCACCTCGTAATAAATGGCGCGCAAATTGGCGAAGAAATCATCGGCGACGGCTTCGTCGTCGCGACACCTTTTGGCGCGACCGGTTATTATCGCAGTATCACTGATAGCATATTCGAAGTCGGTCTCGGCGTCGCCTTCAACAACAGCACCGAACCGTCAGATCATCTCGTCGTGGCCGAAAACAGTCTAATCACAACCACGATCAGACGTGGACCGGCGATCATTTACGCCGACAACCAAGCCAAATTAATCACAGTGAGCGCCGGCGAGCAGGCGACGATCAGAAAGTCCGATTTGTCCGCCCAAATGGTCAAATTAGACTAGAGCTTGACACCAGAACAGCAAAAATATAGACTGTCTCCAGTGCTGGTCTTGTTTACCTTGCTTCCACCCGCTGCGGCACGCTTGACCGCGCCAAGCCAATCATTTATTTGATTGACGGCGTGCCGCACGCCTTTTGTCCACGCAATCCCCATCTGCAGACCGCGTAATTTTTGTTGCAGGTGGGGATCTTTTTGTCTAAAATTATTCTTCCCGATTTGGCCCCTCGATTAATTGCGGATCAATGCCAACCCCGGTGCCGGTGATGCGGACGACGTCTTTGTCAATCTTTTTCAATTCTTTGTAGGCCTTGTTGTAATGATTGACGGTGGTGCCGAGCGCGCCGCCGAGCGAGCCCATGAATTGTTCGTAGGCGCCCAAATGTTTGCCAAGCTCCTCGACTCTTTGACGGATTTCTTTGGCCGACTCTTCAATTTGGAGCGCTTTTAAGCCTTGCAAAACCGTTTGCAAGTAAGCCAAAAAAGAAGTCGGCGAGACGATGATAACATGCCGTTCTTTAAAGGCATACTCAATCAAGTCGCGGGTGTTAATCTTAACCGAACCGACTTGGGCCACCAAGAGATCGTAATAAATCGCCTCATGCGGAATGAACATGAAGGCGAAGTCCATCGTGTTTTCGGAGGGCTTGACATACTTCGCGGTTTCATCGATTCGCATTTTAAGATCAGACTTAAACGCTTTCTCCAAGCGCTCGCGCTCGACCGGATCGCGTTCTTCGGCCAAGCGATTGTAATTCTCGAGCGAAAATTTGGAGTCAATCGGGATAATTTTGTCTTTGACGAAAACGACCGCGTCCACGATCGTACCGTCTTTAAACTCATATTGCATTTGATAGCTGCCGGTCGGCAAAACATTTTTCAACAGCGTCTCCAAATAATATTCGCCCAGCACCCCGCGCTGTTTGGGATTCTTGAGAATATCTTGGAGATTCTGTAATTGAGCGGTGAAGCCGAGCATCTGTTTGCCCGTTTCTTCCACCCGCGTCACCTTCTCGGTAATCACCCGCGCTAGCTCACTGACTTGGTTCTGGAGCAGCAGAAAGGCCGGATTATCCGGCGGCAGCGGCGGTGGAGTTGGCGCGCCAGTGCCAGACTCGCGGCGCTTAGCAATAAACCAAGCTAGGCCGAAGCCGATTGCCAACGTCGCCAGTATGGCCAAGCCCAAATAAATGTTCATGGGCCTATTTTAGCACAGGATAACCGCTACTTCACTTTATACAAATATCCGTCGCGGCTGCCGAAAAAGATCTCGCCGTTCCAGACGGCCGGCGTCGATTCGATACAACCTTTCGACGGAAGCGCCAGCGACCACAATAAAGCCGGCTCGGCCGGATTCTCAAGCGAATAGTTGAGTAAGTGGCCGGCGCAAGTACCGACCAGAAGCACGTTATCAATCACGGCTGGCGATGACCAGCCGTGCGGCGAGAGATCAAGTCGCGACTCAACCCGGCCGGTGGCCGCATCAATCACCAAAAGCTCACCCGGGTTTGTCACGACATAGAGCCGACCGTCCTTTAGCGCCGGCGTCGCCCAGATGCCGCCCAAAACTTTCCCCCGAGCCGGCACCCGAAGGCTCCAGACGAGCGGCATTTGCTCATGATACGGATTTAATTTTATCAACTGTCCAACGGACTTTGATCGCGGATTCAGACGTTCTTCCTCCAGCGCCGCATAGAGCATTCCTTCATCATCAACAATAAGCGTCGCGTCGATGTCGTCGCCCGCCCAAAAATCAAACACCACCGGCATTACACCCTCACGTACGTGAGAGATGTCAAAACCCATAATCCGGCCGCCGGAATTGGCGATGTAGACCCGACCGTTGGAGAAAACCGGCGAATTTTCAATACTAACATTCCGATCCCCGATCGCCCGCACTAAGGCCTCCGTAAAGGTGGTGACACGAAAAAGTTCTCTGGGCGCCACAATCACTTTGCCGTCCGAACCATAAGAGCGGTTTAATTCGACAACATAAAACAAGCCGTTTTCGCTCCCCTCGTACAAGACGCCGTCGACGATAGCGCCATTGCCGTCCCAATCGTCATTCCAGAGCCCTTGGGCGACGGTGGCGTTCATCGCCCAGAGTTCGGTCGGCGCTTCTCGATCCAGGGCAATAATCCGATACTGATTGTCGCGCGAGCCAAAGTAGAGAAGCGGGTAGCCGTCGGGATCAAGGGTCACCGAGCCTTTGATAATGTCGCCGGTTACGAACGGTGGGCGCGTCGCCGCGCCGGTGACCGCATTCACAAAATGGACTTGGTGGTCATAAGCGCCGAAAATTACCTCGGTTAGGCCGTTTGGTCGCTCCCAGACGACCGGCTGACCCGTCCAGCCGTTACCGCACCAGATTTTGGTTTCGGCCGAGGCGGTTGAAGCGCCGCACATCGGCTGATTGGGATAGCGCCAGACGATTTGCGGATTGGCCGGCAACGGTCCGGTGCCATAGAAAGTGCGAGCTTCATTGCCCCGGAACATCAGCAGGCCGTTCGGTGGTGGCGGCACCATCGGTTTGCTGACCGGTCTGATGACTGGTTCGATTGTGGCTTCGGGCAAAACCTCATTGGTCCACAACACACTGGCGACAGCGTCTGAAGCGCGAGCGCTAAACTTCAACATCCAAAAACTAAGGCCGCCGCCAAGGCCAACGGCGGCGAGGATCCAAAAGACATATCGAATAATGGTAACGGGAGATTTCATTTTTTAAATATAGTGACCTCACGGGGAATCGGACCCCGGTTCCAAGCTTGAGAAGCTTGTGTCCTAGCCGCTAGACGATGAGGCCAATGCCGTTATAGTACCAAACTTGGCCATTTTTCACCCCTTGACAAGCAGGCAGTAATTTGCTATACCTAACAACAGAAGATCTTGATCAAACCGCACCGATTTGGTGCAGAAAGGTAGAGTGGAAAATGATTTGGATTGGGATCGGAATATTTTGGGCTCTTTGCACAATCGTCTTCTTGGTGTTGGCTGGCCTGGCGCTCCACAAATTCCGGCGCGAGCAATGCCGGCGAGAACGTGAGGCGGAAGCCGAGCGGCAAACCGACGAACGGTTCGCCGTCCGTCAAGTTCAGCTGGAAAAAGAGTTGGAAGTTTTACCGACCACCGGCGGCGACAGGGTGGTGAATCAGCTTGAGAAACTCAAGCTGGTGAACATTGCTCGCTCCGTCGCGGGCATTCAACAGGTGGAGATCAACTACCGCCTGTTGGGCCAGAAGCACAAGGGTGAATGGTTAATTGCCCGCGATCGGGCCTTCGCCATTCTCGGCATCCTCATCCACGGTTTCCACCAACACGGTCAGGTGTTCACTTACAACACCGCAGCCTGGGCCGTCAGGGTCCACAATGATCTAGAGATCGAGGAAGGAATGGCGGCAATGAGCAAACATCTGCCCAAAACCGCTCGCCTGTTCGAGGCCGAGGTGCGTCATGCCCGCGAGCTGGCCGGCTATCAACGGCGCCACGAGCCGATCCAGCGCCGCAACGGCCAACGTGTGCCGGTCAGAGTCTGACTGAACATTTTTGAATCGAATTCAAAGCCCTGATTCCGCCACTAGCGGAATCAGGGCTGTTTTTTTGCCCTTACTTCAGGCCATTTTTCACCCCTTGACAATGAGGGTTAGATTTGCTATACTTAGCAGCGGAAGAACCTTAAACCCGTTTGCTTGGGGATCCGTTCCCTATCGTCCGGCCCGACCGGACAAGCAGACCAACCGCGCCCCAGGGCGCAAAGGAGAACCAGATGAGTACAACCCAAATAGTAGTGCTGTCAGTGTTCGCCGCCATCGTTATGGTTTTGGTTGCCATCGAGATTAAAATCCTTCTCGGGCCGTCCAAGAAGAAGACCCTGAATCGCCTCTTCGAGGAGCTCTCGAACCGGCCATGGGGAGAGCTCAAGGAAACACTTGAGAAAATCGGAGTGATCTGGCAAACGATGGGTGGCGGGACCAATCTCGTCAACCTGTGGTGGCTTAGAAAACTAAAGAAAGAGGTCATAGCGCGAGTAGTGGGTTCGATTTTCCACAATGAGCCGGTTCTGCGCGAGAGCCTCGCCGAGAGCATCATCGATGATGTCATCGGCGCGAATCGCGAAAAGCTCAAGAAATTCGCGGTGTTGGCGGGAAGACGACATCTTCAGAATGAGGCCATCGCCACAGCCATTCGCGACGTGCTCGAAAAGCGTGCCGAGCGTGACCTCGAGACGGAGGTCGAGCGACTCAAGCGGAAAGTTCTGCCGGCCGAAAGACCGGCCGACATTCTGTAAGTGTCGGCGATTATCAATCCAAAGCCCCGTGTTTCGCTTAATCGCGGACACTGGGCTTTTTTTATTCCCGCGCCAACCACTCCGGTTCTTGGCGCACCAGTAAGTTCTCTTTGTCTTCCGGATTAAGCATAATTTGTTCCACCACCCGCTCGAGGCGGTCGGCTTGCGAGCCCTTAACCAACACGATATCGCCCGGCTTCAATAGATCCGCCACCGCTCGCCCCGCCTCTCGCGCGTCAGTAAAATGGAGCAATTTCTTTTTCCCCATTTTTTGGCGCTCGGCCTCCTCGTGGATAAACTTGGCGCGCAGGCCGATGGTAATCAATAAATCACAAATCTTGGCCGCTTGGAGGCCGGCACTGCGATGCGCTTCGAGTGTGTGCTCGCCAAGTTCCAGCATATCGCCGAGGACGGCAATTTTGCGCCCCTTGGTCTCCAGCCGCTCGAGCGTGCCGAGAGCTTCGTCGAGCGCCGCCGGCGATGAATTATAAGTGTCATCGAGAATGAGCGTCTCTTTAAGGCCCGGCAACAGTCTTAATCGTCCCGGTGGCGTGGCCAACTCTTCCAGTGCCTCGGTCACCGCGACAAAATTCATCCCTTGTGACAAGCCAACCGCCACCGCCGCTAAAACGCCATAGAGTTGATGGTGGCCGATCATTCCCCGAACGCGGAGCGGCACGGTGTTGCCATCGTAATCCAACTTCAAAGTTAAGCCGACCGGCAAATGATTTTCGTAGATCAAACGTTCGTTACTGCCTCGCAGATTGGCGCCACTGTCAAAACCATAAGTGAACACCTGAGCCTTCAGCTTCTCTACCGCCGCCATAATTTGCGGATCATCATGATTAAGAATGACCAAGCCGCTTTCTCTCACGGCTTTGGCCAGTAACAACTTTTCAGTCGCCAATTGCGCCGGGGAGGTAAAAAATTCCACATGCACCGGCACCTCCGGCAGTCTGGTAATAACCACGAGATCAAAATTGACCCATTCGGTGACGCGCCGCATGTTGCCCGGACGATCGACGCCGATTTCTAAAACCAACCATTCGGGATAATCGGCGCTAAAAATAATCAGACTCAAACCTTCCAAAATATTTTTCAACCAACCGATCGGGCTGGACCAGGCGTTCGCCGCTCCAAGCACCGTGAGTGGCAAACCAATTTCGCTGTTATAACTTTTCTCGCTTTTGCGGACCCGCGCCACTTTACTTAATACTTGATAGACCGCGTCCTTGGTGCCGGTTTTACCGACACTGCCGGTAATGCCGATGATTTTCGGCCGATACTTGCGGAGCACGGCACCCGCTTCGGCCCGCAAAATGTCGACGATGACTTTTTTAACGATCTGGTGGAACATTATAATAATTTATTAGAAATTTGGTCAGATCGCTAAAGGGTCTGGTCAAAGTTTCGGAAGCAAAACGAACACCGTGCGGATTAACAAGGTAAAGGAAAATCAGAAATCGCGCTTGATAAGCCGGGAAGTAGCCGAAAAAAGAGTGGAGAAAACGATCCTCGTAATAGCCGCCGCCGGGCGCCGGAATCTGGGCGGTGCCGGTTTTGGCCGCGACGTTGTAATGCTCTTGTTTAATCTTACCGTCAGCGAGCGCTTCGTCCACCACCCGAACCAACATTTCAGTAATTTTCCGGCTCGCGGCCGGAGTAATGGTGGTGCCAATTACTTCCGGTTTGATCTCGGACGATAGGTTGGCCCCGCGGCGCGCGAAGCGCGCCACGACGTGCGGCTTGATCAATTGGCCGCCATTGGCCAGCGAGGCCAAGGCCGTTGCCATCTCAATCGGCGAAACCGAAATTCCCTGACCGAACGCCGCGGTGGCCGGCTCGATTTCGCGCGGACTATCAAGCACGTTTTTAATCAAACCGGTCGCTTCGTCCGGCAAGTCAATCCCGGTTTTGCGGCCCAAACCGTACGCCGCCAAATATTTCTTAAAGCGCGGGATGCCAAGTTGCTGCATCGCGAAAACCGCGCCGGTGTTTATTGATTGATTGAGGACTTCTTGCATTGAGACCGTGCCATGCCCTTTGCGATCAAAATTCCTGATTGTTTTATTATTAAATGTCAGCGCTCCTTCGTCATAATAAGTGGTGCTCGCCGTCACGGCGCCAACATCGAGGGCGGCGGCCATGGTGAGCGGCTTCATGATCGAACCCATCTCGTAAACCCGTTCGACGATCGGATTGGTCAAAACCGTCACATCGCTCTGCTTCTCGCCCGGGTCAAAATCTGGGAGCGCGGCCATCGCCACCACGGCGCCGGTTTGGGGATCAAGAATGATACCGCCGGCCAGATCGGCGACGTAATCCGTCTTCACCTTCTCGAGTGTGGCCTCGAGGGTCTGCTCGACCGTCGGTTCTATCGTGGTCACGAGGTCGGCCTCATTGTCGGTGGGCTTACCGGACACGGAACGGCCGAGTTCGCTGAAAATCGTGGACAAAAAGCTGACAAATGAAGGACTGTTCTCGCGCTTTAACTGCTCATTATAATATTTTTCCAAACCATAACGACCGGAGAAATCGTTGCCGACATAACCCATAAAACCGACGACATGAGAGGCCAAGCGCGCCGCTGGATAAACCCGCCAACGCATTTTTCCTACGATCACACCGGGAATTTTTAACCGTTCGACTTTATCGGCCGCGGCCTCATCGAGCTTGGTGGCGACCTCTTCATACGGATCAGCCGTTTTAGCCGCTTTGGCCATAAAGCTTACCTCGTCAATTGGCGTAATTATATTTAACTTGGCATACGCCGCCGCCGGTTCGGCAAGAATTTGCGGATTAATCGCCACCAAGAAACCGTTCTGCATCGTGGCGGCCGAGACCAGCTGACCATCTTTCTTCTGGAAGAACACCGAACCGCGATCGTAAACATTGGCGACTGGTCGTTGATATTGACGATCGGCCTTATCGGCATAATAAGCGCCCTGGACAATTTGAATAAAAAACAGGCGCGTCAACAGGACCGCCGAAGCCAAAAAAACCGCCAAATAAAGCAGATGAATTCTCCGCGTCGGACTCTCGGCCATGCCCTAGTATACACTAGATTTTGTCAGCAGAGCGTAGGTGCTTTCAGCGGCGTCTTTGAAGCCCAGCTGGTAAGCCAAATCGAGCGTAATCTTGCCGGAGAGAACCACGTATTCGGATTCGAGCGAAGTCACGGCGGGGGTTAGCTCCGCTAGCCGCTCCACCGCCTGCTGGCGCGCCACGGCGCTCGTCACCAAAATCATGATCAACGTTAAATAACCGCAGAAAAAGAGCGCCGTTAGAGTGAGCATCGTCAGATTAAAATTTTTTAACGTCATGACTTTTTTATAATTCTTAACTGCGCGCTCCGCGCGCGGGGATTCTTCAAAATTTCTTCACGAGTCGGTTTAGTGACTTTGACTTTCTCCGGCGACCAGCGCTTAACCAGTCGAGCTTCTAAACTGTGGAAAGTAATTACGGCAAGCCGGCCGCCCGGTCGGAGCAACTGCCAAGCCAGATTCAATCCGTCTTTAAGCGCTCCCAGTTCATCATTGGTGGCGAGCCGCAGGGCTTGGAAAGTTTTAGTGGCAAAGTGCAAACGCCGGTGGGTGTACCAAGCCGGCACTGCTTGGCGAATGATCTCCACTAATTGGCCGGTGCGAGTGATTTGAGATTCGACTCGAGCGAACGCGATCGCGCGAGCGATGCGGCGGGAAAAAGTTTCTGCGCCATAACCGTAGATGATGTCGGCCAGATTATCTTCCTCCCAAGTGTTCACAATTTCTTGGGCCGTTAACGTATCAGGTGCCGGATTATCAGCGAAAGTCATCAAGAGTGGCTCGTCTTGCTGGAACGAGAAACCGCGACCCGATTGCTCTAGTTGGTCAGAACTTAGACCAAGATCAAACAACGTCAGATCAATCTCCGTCACCTCAATCGTCGCCAATAATTTGTCTAGGTCTCTGAAGTTGCCTTGCATCAATTCCACGCGACCTGGGCAATCTTTAAGGGCTTCGCGAGCTCGCGCCAACGCGGCGCTATCTTGATCCAAGCCAATCAGCAAACCATTCGGGCCCAACTTCTCGGCAATCGCCCGGGCGTGACCGCCGCCGCCGAGGGTCGCGTCAAGCGCCACTTCGCCCGGCTTCGGGTTTAAACCGCTAATTACTTCTTGTAAAAGAACTGCTTGATGGACGGTCGCGGCCATCGCTAAAACAGGCCCGCCTCACCCAACTTCTCGGCCAACGCCTCGGCCCGCTTCGCCACTCGGCCCTTGTACTCGCCCCAACGTTCCTCGTCCCAAATTTCGAGCCGATTGTGGATGCCGGCCAAGACAACGTGACTGCCGAGGCCGGCGTACTCTTTCAGGAAATCGGGAATGAGCACGCGTCCGATGCTGTCCACGCCGCTCTCGACCGCGCCGCCGAGCAAGAACCGATTGAAACTGCGCGTGTCGGCCTGACCGGCATTCATCTGTCCAACCTTATCCATCACTTTCGCCCATTGCTTCAGCGGATAAACCGAGAGACACTTATCCAAACCGTAAGTAATCACCACCTGCTTACCGAGCTCCTTGCGCCACTTGGCCGGAATCGCAATCCGTTTCTTCGGATCCAAGCTGTGTTTATATTCGCCGATAAGCATTTTTAATAATTACCCACTTTTCCCCACCGTACTCACATTCTATTCCACTCTCCCCCACTGTCAACACCCAGTTATCCACAGGCATAAAAAAGCCCCGCATTACTGCGAGGCCACTAGTTCTCACCTCCTAGCGATCAAGGTTTGCCTTTCGGAAGATTGGCAATGTCTTCCGGCTTAACGCGGGCCGCGGCGCGCTCTTTGCGCTTGATGGCCTCATACACCTCCTTGCGATGGACCGGTATGGCCGTCGGCGCGTTGATCCCAAGCCGGACTTTATCGCCCCGAATATCCACCACCGTGATCTCGATCTCATCGCCGATCATGATGGTTTGATCCCGCTGTCTTGATAACACCAACATCTTTGATTCCTTTCAGTTAGAGAGCGTCCTTTTCTCTCATCATTCTACATCATTATTACCTCGGATTCAAAGTTGGGGGTTGGGAAGATAACATATCCGAATCCAGCAACTACTCCGTCATCAAGCCCAAGGGATGAGGTTGCTAGCCGCGCGGACTCCAAAAAATGTTATACCGAAATCAGACGATCGTCGTTAATTGGTATAATGTTTAAAAATCATCCACGAGACTTACTCCCGCGGCTTCAAGGTCGGGAAGAAGATGACTTCTTTGATGTTGCGGGTGCCCGTGAGAAGCATCAGGAGCCGATCAATGCCCAGGCCCCAGCCGCAGGCCGGTGGCAGGCCGTATTCCATCGCTTCCAGATAGGCCTCATCCTTGGGCTGGGCTTCTTCGTCGCCGCCTTGGCGCTTTTTTTCTTGCTCGCTGAAACGCTCGCGCTGATCGAGCGGATCGTTAAGTTCGGCAAAGCCATTGACCAATTCCACGCCGCTCATCACCAGTTGGAAGCGATCAATCAGCTCCGGCTTATTGGCCCGATGTTTGGCGAGTGGCGAGCAAGCGGCCGGATAATCAATAATGAAAGTCGGTTCGATCAATTTGGGTCGGCACAGTTTCTTATAAATATTATCGAGGATTTTCTCGCGGTCTTCATGCGGCTCGACTTTAATGCCAAATTGGTTGGCCTTCAGTTGTAGGTCTTTATCACTAATCGCGCCGAGATCAGCAATCAAAGTGTGTTTCTTAAGCAGATCAGCGAAAGTGACGACGACAAACTTAGGCAAGGTCTGGCCAAAAACTTTTTTAACTACGGTTTTAAATAATTTCTCCACCAGCGCTCGTTGCTCGACCGGCGTCGAATACGCCGCATACGCTTCAATCGAGGTGAACTCGGGATTATGAGTCGCGTCAATCCCCTCGTTCCGGAAACTCCGGCCAAGCTCATAAACTTTGGAGAAACCGCCAATCAACATCTCTTTAAGATAAAGTTCCGGCGCGACGCGCAGATACAAATCAATGTCAAGCGCCTGGTGATGCGTCACAAATGGTTTAGCCGTCGCGCCACCGGCCAGCGGCTGGAGCATCGGCGTCTCGACTTCAAGAAAATCGGCCTGATCAAGGAACTCACGGATCGCCGAAATCAGCCGCGAGCGTAAGACGAATCGCTCTTTGACCTCCGGCGCCATCAAGGTATCCAAATAACGACGACGGAAACGTTCCTCGACATCTTGCAGGCCGTGCCACTTGTCTGGAAGCGGTCTCAAACTCTTGGCGAGCATCCGCCAACCGCTTACCAAAATTGTTTTCTCTTTCCTTTTAGTCACAAAAAGCGTCCCGGCCACCTCAATGAAGTCACCGATATCAACCGTCTCGCTAAAAAGCTTAAACTGCGCTTCGTCCAAATCGTTTGCCCTGAGCTTGTTCGAGGGGCCCGACTTGAAAAGCGCCTGGAGCTTGCCTGTGCCGTCGTCGAGATCAACAAACGAGATTGCCCCTTGTCCGCGAATGGCGCGGACACGACCAACTAGGTGAATCGGCTTCTGACGTTTGCTAAGAATCGCAAATTTTCTGGCCACCTCGGCCAGTTCATGATCCCGCCGCGATTCAATCGGATAAGGGTCGAGCCCAGCCGCTTTGAGCTTTTGGAGTTTGCCGATTCGCTCCTGGCGAATTTCATCCAGTGAGGCCATTTATTCAATACTAACGATGAGGTACTTCATTTCACCGCGCGGTGTCTGGACGGCAACGATCTCCCCTTTCTTCCGGCCGAGCAAACTTGAGCCGAGCGGTGATTGATAAGAAATTTTGCCGGTGGCCAGATCCGCCTCTTCACTCCCCACAATAATATATTTGACGTCGCCACCGCCACCTGCCTTGCGCACCTTAAGCATGCTGCCGACCTCGACTTCAAGACTATGATGTTGCATCACGATCTTAGAATTTTTTAAAAGATTCTCCACTTGGACAATGCGGTCTTCGATCTCGGATTGCTCCTCGCGCGCCGCGTGATATTCGGCGTTCTCCGACAAATCGCCGAGTGACTTGGCGAAGTCGAGTCGTTCGGCCACCTCGCGCCGGCGCGTTGTTTTAAGTTCGTTAAGTTCGTTAAGCAACTCTTGATACTTCTCCTGACTCAAATAATCTTTGCTGTCCATGTGGATGATTATAGTTATTTTCTCTCAAACGTCAATCGAAGTATTCCGGCGCGGTTTGGTGGATAACATCAAGCGCCTGGCGCATGGCAAAAATGGCGCCGACCTGATTATTGCGCTTGGCCCGTTCCAGCACCACCGCGAAAGCATATTGCGGCGCTTGGTAGGGAAAAAACCCGGTCACCCAGGAGTTCACCTCCTCGCGGGTAAGACCAAGCTCGGCGGTGCCGGTTTTGGCCGCCACTTCCACATAAGGCGCGTTAAGACCCGCCGCGACGCCATTGGTGACCGACAACCGCATGCCTTCTCGCACAATTTGGAAATGCTCCGGTTTGATCCCCTCAATCATCTCCGCGGCCACCGGTTCAACATCTTTTTTCGCCAACACGGTCGGGCGAACTAGTTTGCCGCCGGTGGCCAGCGCCGCCACGGCTCGCGCCATCTGCACCGCCGTCACCTGGAAACCATACTGACCAATCGCCGTGTGATAAGTATCGCCGAGCCGCCAGGCTTCGCCGTCAAAAGTTTTTGCTTTCCACGCCGGCGTCGGTACGAGGCCAGATTCTTCATTGCTAAACTCAATACCGGTTGGCCGCCCCAGACCAAATTTCTCGGCGTATTTGGCGATGTTGGCAATCCCGAGGCCCGCTTGATCGCCAAAACCGCCCCCGACCGTATAAAAATAAACGTTGGAAGACGCGGCGAGGGCCTGACGCAAATCGACCCAGCCGTGCGCCTTCCAATCTTTAAACACCGTCGGCTGGTCGGGGAAAAAGGGGTTGGGCAAAACGAGCGCGCCGGTGCTTAAAATCTTTTTCTCCGGATTGATGATGCCTTCACTTAGCGCCGCGAGCGCCATAATCGGCTTAACAATCGAACCCGGCGTGTAGACGCCGGCCACGGCTCGGTTTAAAAACAGTTGCCGAGAATCGGTTAAATAAGAATTGATCTTGGCGACATCATCACCGCGCGCCAGCACATTCGGATCATATTCCGGCACACTGGAGAGCGCGACCAACTCGCCGGTGTGGACATCCATAATAACGCCAGCCCCGGCGACAAAGCGACCTTCCGCCACCAGCTCATTAATGGCCCGATTGAGCGGTTCTTGGACTCGCCCGTCAATCGCCAGTACTAGATCGTGGCCCGGCAACGGCGGTTTAAGAACGTGGTCTGACTCAATTTCCCCCTTAGCATTATGCTCTTCAATTTTAATCCCGCTCTCACCTTGGAGACGATCATTGAAAAGCTTCTCCACTCCGTCGCGACCGACCAATTCTTCGGGATAAAATTTCTCGCCGGCCAACTCCTTCTCATTCGGGTAACTAATATAACCAAGCAAGTGGCCGAAGCCGGGTTTATCTATGTACACGCGCCCCTTCTGGTCATTCCAAGCGAGTTCGACAGCGTTCCGATCGGTGATAATTCCCCGCTCGGCAAAAATTGGGATTTGGCGAAGAATGTTGCTGGCGCTCCGCGCGGCGAGAGCGGTGCCGCGGATAATTTGCAGTTCCGCCAAGCGGCCGATAAAAACAAGCGCCGCCAAGAACGCCGCGCCGCCAAGGATGTAAAAAGCCGATTTCTTGATTGGCTGCTCAATCCGTCCCTCAAACTGGTTGACATCAAATCGAGGCAAATTGCTGGAATCCAGAAAAATTTCTTCCGGATCGAGTTCGCGGCCGTTTTGCTTGCGCCAGCGCCACTTCATAAACGAACGAAGATTAACAAATTTTTCTTAAGCGCCGTGATCGAAAAAACTAAAACCACCGAGAGTAAGGTCAGGGGCAAACCGGGCGAGAGGCCGTATAATAAGTCAAAGAGTAGGGCCGCCAGCGCCACTTCATAAAACTGATCGAACATCATTACCCCGCCAACCGTCAATATGGCCGAAAGCCACCACGGCAGATAAAACACGCTGGCCAGCAAAAGCAAAAGCCAAGTCAATCTAAGGTATTTGGATTTCCACCAAGGTAAGGTCATTGAGATTGATCGGGTAACGAAAATAAATCTTTTGCAATGAAGCGCCGGAAACCTTCTCCACGTCGCCGACATTGCCGACCACCAGACTTCGACCGCGCCACTCGGTGTAAATGGTATCACCAACCCCGACCTTGGCCTCGCGCGGCAATTCAACGAGAAAGTTGCCGCCGCCGCGCCCCTCGGCCACGACCGGCAAACGTTCTGGACCAACCAGCACCGGCAACTCATTGCCGCCGGCCGAAAACAGTTTGATTTTGGCGGTCTCACCGGTTACTTCGGCCACTCGCCCAAGCGCAATAGTATTGTAAAGCAAAACCTCGGCGCCGGGGGCAATAATTTGTTTGGTGAAATTAGAACCGCTATCAACGACCAGAATGTCGTAGGGACTGGTCCACGGGTGCGCCAAAATCCGGGCCACCACCACCAACGGCGGCGCGGGATAATAACCCAAGAGCGCGCGAAGCGCGGCATTATCAGCGGCTAAAGCATCACGATCCATGAGACGCAAACGCAATTCCGTGAGTTGCTGGTCGAGTGATTGATTGTCCAATCTGGCGCCCACTCGCCAGATTGGCCGAGCGACAAAAAGCGCTAGGGCAGACAACTGGTCGTACCAGAAAAAACCGCCGAGCCACAGTCCGCCTAGGACCACCAGAACCACCAATGACCGCGTCGGTTTATTTCGGCGGTAAATCATCTTCGTCTCTCAATAAAATATCTTGATAACGTGTCGGATCTTCGAGCACCACGCCGGTGCCACGAACCACGGCCGTGAGCGGATCATCCGTCAAGGTCACGGGAATGCCCAACTTGACCTCGAGAAATTCTCTCAGCCCTTGAATGAGCGCGCCGCCGCCGGCCAAAATGGCGCCCTGGTGCATAATATCAGAAATCACTTCCGGCGGCGTCAGTTCGAGCACCTCGCGCACCGCGTCAATAAACATTTCCATTGAGGCGGCAATCGCTTCACGAATATCGTCGGCCGTAATCACCACTTCTTTTGGCAAACCGGTTACCAAGTCGCGGCCGCGGATGGTCGCCTCGAGGGCTTGGGGCATTTTAATCACCGCGCCAATCGCCACCTTGACATCCTCGGCGGTTTTTTCACCCATCAAAATTTTAAACTCATCGCGCACATAAGAAATGATATCGGCGTTCAAGCGATTGCCGGCGACTCTCAAATTTTTGGACCGAACAATCCCGCCGAGTGAAATAATCGCGATGTCGGTGGTACCGCCGCCGACATCAATGATCAAGTGACCCACCGGATCGTGGACCGGCAAGCGAATCCCGATGGCCGCGGCCATCGGTTCTTCAATAATATGGACTTGCCGGGCGCCGGCATTCTTGGTCGCATCGCGGACGGCGCGGATCTCGACGTTAGTAATTCCCGACGGCACGCCAATCACCACTCGCGGCCGAAACCACTTTTTGGTCGAACCCTGGTTCACTTTGCGAATAAAATAAGTCAACATTTCCTCCGCCACCTCGAAATTAGAGATGACGCCATCAACCAGCGGCCGGACAACGTTAATGTGCGTTGGCGTCCGGCCGATCATCTGTTTGGCGTCGTTGCCGATTGCCACGACTCGGCCGGTCTTCTCGTTGATCGCGACGATTGACGGCTCGTTAATGACAATCCCTTTGCCCTTAACATAAACCAAGGTATTAGCTGTGCCAAGATCGATCCCGACATCATCGGAGAACATTTGATAAAGTCTTTTAAACATAAGTACTTTGGCGCTGGGTTTGCTCCCACTTGCCCGTCGCGAGCGTCTTCTCGCTCACCACCAAACGCTCGGGGATACCAATCAAATCGCTGTCGGCAAACTTCTCGCCGGCACTCACCGCGCGATCATCATAAAGCACCGTTTTACCCGCCATGGTTAATTGATTATAGAGATTTACCGCCGCTTGTCTAACCGCTTCGTTTTTCGAGGAAATTTCGATTAAATGAAGGTCAAACGGCGCGATGGCCGCGGGCCAAACCAAACCCTTTTCATCCGACAAGGTTTCCGCCACCGTGCCCAAGACCCGGCCCGGTCCAATCCCATAACTACCCATTACTACCGGTTGACGCTCCCCGGCTTCATCGGTATAAAAGAGGCCCAACGGCTCGGAAAAGCGCGTGCCGAGCTTGAAGATATTGCCAACCTCAATCGTTTTGTGCGGTACCAATTCATCCTTAACCAAACTTAAATCGGCCAGGGCTTCCGGGGTGCAAACTTCGATATTCACCGCCAAATTACGGTCGGTGGACAAATAAATCGTGTCCTCGCCGGCGTCGCAAATAGTTTGGAACTCGTGGCTATATTTACTGAAGGCGCCGCCGGAGGCAAAAGTGAGATAAGTCCGGTCGCCAATCCCGACGCGCTGGAAAATCTTTTTATACGCTTCGATGCAACATTCATAAAATTGGTCAAGTTCTTTGGCGGTGCGAGTAAAAGAGTAAAGATCTTTCATGATAAACTCGCGCGTCCGCATAATACCGGATTTTACCCGCTTTTCGTTGCGAAATTTGGTTTGGAATTGATAAACGTAGCGCGGCAGATCTTGGTACGATTGGGTAAATGCCGCCATCATTGCGGCCATTGCCTCCTCGTGCGTGTTGCCGAGACCAACTTCGGTGCCGCTGGCCAATTTAGTTTTAAACCAAACGTCAATTACTTTGTCGTCAAACCGGCCGGTCTTCTGCCACGGCTCCGGATCTTGGAGTGCTGTGAGGAGAACTTCTTGCCCCCCGATCGCGTTCATTTCCTCGCGGATGATGCCGATAATTTTGTTTAAAACGCGCAGACCGAGCGGCAAATAAGAATAGGCACCGGCCAGCTCCTTGTGGACGAAACCGGCCCGAACGAGCAGTTGGGCATTCTTCGCCACTTCATCCTTCGGCGCTTCGCGCCGCGTTTTCGTAAACAGTTCCGATTGCCGCATATCCTCCTAGCTTAGCGCAAAATAAGAGTTGGGTCAAAAAGTAAAATGGACGAAAAGAACGGGCGTGCCATCCGAAGATGTACGCCCGTTAAATTCCGCTCGTCAGAGCAGTCAATCAAGGAAAACGGCTGTGCCCCTGATCTCATCGGAGTAATTGTCGCCAGTAACCCAAAGTATCCACCGCGAGTAAGACCAACCCAATTCTCCAGGAATTACCTCAATCATGTTTTCATCCTCGAATGTAATGCGGAACGGTGGCGCTTGGATCGAAAGCCACAGCTCGTCTCCATTCAAGGTAAAACCGGTGACTATGCCGGCTACCGTCAACTCCGCATCGTCCCCGTCGCCGAAAAACATAATTTTGGCGCCTAGAAGCTCGCCAATGGCGCCCGAGAAACCAAACTGTCTCGCCAGTTTCTCCAGCTCCCTCAGTCGATCGGGTGCCGATTCTGTCATGGTTACTCCTCCATCATCAGAATGACCACTGTAAATGTCTTGGTTCTACACCAGCTCCAAGTATGGCAAACCCTACAATAAAAGTCAAGCGCCAGCAGGTGAATTCGCACGCTAACTGCAACTTGGTTTGCAGGCTAATTGCAACCCCCCTT
>CAZJJW010000005.1:0-7294 GCA_964546425.1 uncultured Candidatus Saccharibacteria bacterium
CTGGTGCGCGTGCTAGGATTCGAACCTAGGACCGGGCGTGTATAAGACGCCTGCTCTACCAACTGAGCTACACGCGCAGTTTGAATATACCGCAAATTTAGAGGTTTATCCACACGAAACGATAAACAGGTCATCGTTATTTGTTATAATCATAATGTAGAAAATGAATAAGACATATCTCCTTGCCTATATTTTGCTCCTCGTTCTTCTTTGAGTTAGGTCATGGTTGCTCAATTTAATTCCTGGAGTAAGTGCCCTAACCGATGTTTTATATCTGGTTGTCGTAAGTGTGGGTTTAGTCGTTGTGGCATGGGAAGTGATTAAATACGCCAGATTAAGAAACTACTCCGTGTTTGGCATCATTGCTTTTGCCAGTACTACCTTAGCGATTATTGGCGGCTCGCTATTCTTTATTCCTATCTTAGGAATCCTGTTTCCATTAGGATTAGCTTTAGGAGTATTGTTTGCTTTGGTGGGTATAATTGACTCACTAGTCAGAAAAAAACCAGGTTTAGCTTTATCCCTTCTAACAATGATTATGTCTGTGACCATCATAATTCTTTTCGCTGTCGCCCTGTCTGGTCTAAGGTACTTGTAAATTTACTCAAAGTGAATTTCTGGTTTGGGTTGGGATAATTTGGCGCGGATGAGAGGATGATTTTTTAGGTCCGGATCAGATTTGAGGAGCGCTTGGGCTTCGGCGCGGGCGGCCTCGACCATTTTAAGATTTTTGATCGCTTCCATGCCGATGTCGGACAGGCCCCACTGTTTGCCGCCGGCAAGGGCGCCCGCGCCGCGCAAATTTAAGTCGAGTTCGGCGAGCTCGAAACCGTTTTTGGCTTGCCCGAGCGCCTTCAAACGTTGTAGGGTGGTGTTTGTTTTGCCCTCACTAAAAAGATAACAATAAGCCTGATGGCTGGAACGCAACACCCGGCCGCGCAGTTGGTGTAACTGCGCCAAGCCGAAGCGCTCGGCGCCTTCAATCACAATCACCGTCGCATTCGGCACATTGACGCCAACTTCGACCACCGAGGTGGCGACTAAAACCTGGACGGCGCCTCGCGCGAAGTTGGCCATCACCGCTTCTTTTCCGCCAGAGGCGGACCCGCCTTTGGCGGGCAATTTACTGTGGACTAGACCGACGGTAAATTCCGGGAAAACTTTTTCTTGCAACCGTTTGGCTTCGGCCTTGGCTGATTTAGCTTGCAGCGCCAATTCCTTTGTCGGATCGGGTTCGTCAATCCGCGGGCAGATAACAAAGGCCTGCCGGCCGGTCGCCAGTTCGGCTCGGATTTTTTCGTAAGCGGCTGCTCGTTTATTCTCGGTTACGATTTCAGTAATAATTGGCCGGCGGCCGGCCGGCAACTCATCAAGTAGCGTGAGATCCAAATCGCCGTAAATCGTCAAAGCTAAAGTCCGAGGGATCGGCGTAGCGGTCATGGACAAAAGATGCGGGGCTCGTTCGGCCGATTTGCGCGCCAACTTCGCCCGTTGCATGACGCCGAAGCGATGCTGTTCGTCAATTATCACATAAGCCAAATTTTTGAATTTAACCGTTTTTTGAATTAGGGCGTGAGTGCCGACCAAGATCGGAATCTCGCCATTTGCCACCCATTTCAAAAGTTGGGAGCGAGAGATATTGGTGTAATTACTTCCGCCAAAGGCGGACCCGCCTCTGGCGGGAATTTTCGACGGGAATTTGTAACAACCCGAGCCGGTGATTAAACCGACTTGAATGCCCGGCAGATGCTTGAAATAGTTAATAAATGAGTCAAAATGCTGGCGGGCCAAAATCTCGGTCGGCGCCATGTAAGCCACTTCCAAACCGGCGCCGACAACGGCCGAAGCGGTGATGGCGGCCACCGCCGTTTTGCCCGAACCGACATCGCCTTCAAGCAAGCGAGTCATGGGTTTGTCGGCCCCGAGATCAAACATAATTTGAGTAATCGCGCGCTCTTGAGCACCGGTTAGGGCGAAAGGGAAACGTTTGGAGAAATTCTCAATCGCTTTTTTATCCGCTGATACCCTGAAGGCGCTTTCTTTGACGTATTCTTGCTTGGTTTTGAGCCGCTCCAGTTGGATGAAAAATATTTCTTGGAAGGCAAACCGTTTACGCGCCGCATCGGCGTCATTTTGTTGTCTCGGCGAGTGGATCCAAACCAGCGCCGTGGCTAGTGTTGGTAAATTATACTTTTTCAAAATATCAGCCGGTAGCGGATCAACCAGTCTTGTTAAACACTCGGTGTTTAACAACTTTTTGATCGCGTGATGAAACCAATTGCTCGATAAGCCCCGCGTCTCCGGATAAACTGGGGTTAAAAAGCCGGCCCCCTCATCGTCGCCAAACAGCTCGGCTGGCCCAATTTCCGGATTAGCCAAGTAAGGTTTGCCCGCCCGAAGCGCTACTTTGCCTTGGAGTCGGGCAAACTGACCAACCGCAACTCTCTTGGCCAAGTAGGGTTGATGGAACCAAACCGCTTTGATGGCGCCGCTCTGATCCTTGAGCGTAATCTCACCCAGCGGGATCTTCTTCCTCCAAGCCTTGCTCACCTTGCTCGCCGTCACTTGACCATAGACGGTGGCGGATTCGCCGGCCACGAGTTCACTGACCGGCTTCTCCGGTGCCGGCGCGCCATAGCGCGCCGGCAAATAAAAAAGCAGGTCGGCAATCGTCGCCAGACCTAGCTTTTCTAAACCTTTCAGCTGCCGATGATCGAGACGGAAATGTTCGGTAATCAACGTTTGGGCGTTCATCCGCCCATTATAACTTATTTAACCACTACCGTGCCGACATCGGCCGGCTTTAAGTGGTTGTGGAAACCGAAACTGCCGCCTTTGGTGAAGCTGAAGCCGTAACGGCCGCCTTTGCCCACTGGAACTTTTTGATCAAAACCCGCGAGATCGCTATGCGTCGGGTGCGGAGTGGAAGCGACCCACATCGGCTGATCGCTTTCGTTAACGAAGGTGACGCTCTCACCGTTCTGGATATCCACGCTCGGCGGAACGAAACCGGCGGCCGTGTAATGAACCAATCTCATTTCGGAGCGGGGATTAGCCATGGCGCTTTCCATGCTATCCAACATCTCCATCCCCATTTTCTTCTCGGCTGGTCCGATGTCGCCGCAAGCCATAAAAACATTCAACTTGTCGGCTGATTGATGAACATTGATCGACAATGGCGCATCCTTCAGAACCTCCTCGGCTGAAGCGTCCAAAATAGTTTCCGACAGGCCACCGACGACATCGGTCAATGCATATTTGACTTCACCCTTGTCCTTGCAAGATTTGACATGAATGTGAGCCGGTTCGGCCGCGTCGGCCGGTTCGCCGTCAAGCGCGATCTCCACTTTGGTTTTGCCATTCGACAAGCTACTGATCGTGGTCGTGCCGTGCTGGCCGGATTTCGCCACTTGCTTCATCGTGATACTAAGAATGGGTGTGGCGGTCGGTTCCACGGGTGCCGGCTCGGGCAATGTGGTCGTGACGACTTGGTTGTCCTCCGGAGCGCTAGCCGGTCCCGCCGGGCCGCGGCTCTGCAACAAAACATAACCACCGCCCAAGATAATCAGGGCGATAATGACAATCGCGATTGGCGCGATACCGCGCTGGTAATTCTTTTGATTTGACATATTGTTGACTTAAATTGATAAAACTCGACTGGATTGATTATAGCACACGCCTGATTGGTTTCAAGTTGGCCGCTTATGCTAAGCTAATTCCATGAAATATCGCGGCTGGTCGCTATTAATTGTCGGTGGAGTTGTGGTGGCGGCCCTTGGACTTTATTTCAGGCCAACAACCATCAGTTTGCCCAATGATGTTTATCGCGATCATTACCACTACTTTGAGTCTCACCACGGCAATGTCTATGTCATTAGAGTCGTCGATGGTTACCAGGAGTTGTGGAAATACGATCGCCAAGGGCGAGAAACCAGATTGTACGTCGCGCCCGATCTGGATTTCCGCGTTTCGGCTGATGAAAAGTTTGTGGCCGTCGTTCATGACAGCCCGGACGACGCCGATGAGACTATGAATATCGCGCTGATAAAAAACACCGGCGACCCGATTAAAGTTTTTAGAGCGGTGGAATTGGGTTTAGAAAAATACGGGCCGTACGTCACCCCGCTCGACTGGTCAGCCGACGACAAACTTTGGCTCTGGTCCGGCTTCACCGACAACGTGGAAAATCTTTCCAAACTTGATCCGATCACTTTTGAGATCCGTCACTTCGATCTTGCTCACCTGCCGATCCACATGACGGAATTTGCCTTCAACCCCGCGAGGGAAATACTTGTTTTCAGTGATTATCCGCCGGTCCATACCGCCGATCAGGCCGAGGAATTACTGGCGACCGCTCGGACAGTCGTCCTTTATCGTTACGATCTGCGGAGCCAGAAACAGGAAATCGTCGCCGTTTCCCACAGTCACCCCTTTGAACCTCGCTGGCTCGATGAAAACACGATTGAATACTATGACACTGACGCCACTAAGCGCGTCAACCAAAAATTGCTTTGACGGCTACGACAAGTGCTTCGAGACGAGTTTGGTCATCTCAAACATTGAGATGGTCTTGTCGCCGCCGAAGACTTTGGCCAAGTTCTCATCGGGTTTGATATTGCGCTTATTGCTCGGGTCTTGGAGATCGTGCTTCTTGATGTAGATCCAGAGCGCTTTAACCACTTCGGTCGTCGGCATCGGGCCCTTACCCACCACGGCGGCGAGTTCTTCACTAACATTCTTCGGCTTCATAAACGCGGAATTCGCTTTTGGCATATGTTTATTTTAATTATTAATAAAAGCCTGTCCCGTATAGTGTACCAGGCCAGCCTATTTAAGCAACCTTAGACGATCCGATAGATCTCGCGCTTGCCGGTCAGGTAGAGTTCGGTATACTTGGCCGGCTTTTTGGTTTTCTGTTTGGCTTGTTGCTTCTTCCAATCTCCCATCATCTTTTCAAACTCCGCCAAGCTCTCGATCTCATACTCGACCACGATCTTGTTATAGTCAGTCACCAGGTCGAGCAGGACATGACCCTTGAAGTCCTTCCAACTCGCCATTTCTTTCTTCATCAGCTGGGCCAATTCGCCGGCGTGACCCGGCTTGGCAATAAATGTTTCTCGTACTATATACATGCTTTGATTATATCAGACTTTATGAGAAAAGGGTAAGAACACAAGGCGGAGACGGACGGATTCGAACCGTCGAGGGTTTTTAGACCCTACCTCGTTAGCAGTGAGGCGCTTTCGACCACTCAGCCACGTCTCCATTGATTGTCGCGGAGAAGGTATTTTATTCTTTCTTTGCCCTTTCCCGATTTTAAAAACCTTTCTTCGCGGATTGCCTCTGATTTATCGGCGAATGCTTCATAATATATTAGTTTCCATGGGCCGTTATTGCCCGTAAAGGTTGATTGACCGGAATTATGTTCTCTCACGCGCCTTTTTAAATCATTGGTGCAACCTTTGTATAATTTACCATTTTTACCACTTTTTAGGATATATACATAGTGCATAATTTATTCTCCCAGCCCTAGGCTGGTCGGCCTTGGGCCGAAGCCACGGCTCCATTATTATTCTCCGTTAAACTAACATTTTTTTCATCCATGCGCCAGAGCGATACAGAGGACGCGGCGGGTTGTCGTTAGTTGCTGGTGTTAAGATTGCATGCTAGACTGATGAAGATGACCACTGTCACCATTCCAAAAACTTTGGCCCAAAAAGGGGATCTAGTCCTTATCCCTCGGAAAGAGTATGAGGAACTTCAACTAAACCACGATTTGCGGCAGGCCATTCAAGAATATCGCGCGGGCAAATATTACGGTCCGTTCGCTGATGCCAAATCGGCCGTTTCGTTTCTCCGCAAGCATCGACGGTCACCCAAGCAATGAGACCGATTTTCTCCCATCGGTTTGTGCGGCAGCTGGAGAAATTCTCGCCGACGGTTCAAAGGGTTTTTTATAAACAGCTCGGTTTGCTCGTGGGGAATTTGCGCCACCCATCACTCCGGGCTAAAAAGTATGAGGAAGGTAAAGGTACTTGGCAAGCCAGGGTGGACCAAGATATTCGTTTCTACTTTTTAATCGAAGATGATACCTACATTCTTTTAGATATCAAGAAACATCCGAAATAATTTTCATCCATGCGCCAGAGCCACACCGAGGATGCGGCGGGCGCCGGCTTGTTTCAGAACGCGGCGCGCTTCGCTCATGGTGGCGCCGGTGGTGATGACGTCATCTATTAAAATTATATTGCGTCCGGCGACCTTACTGACATCGTGAACGGTGAACGCGCCGGCGAGGTTGGCGAGTCGCGTCCGTCGATCTTTGATTGAAACTTGAGTCGGTGTGTGAGTAATTTTGGCGAGCAACATCGGCGCCAAGGTGAAGGTTATCGGATCACAAGCGACCAAAGCCCGGGCCAAAATCTCGGCTTGGTTGAAGCCGCGCTTCCGGAGGCGGGCGGACGAGAGGGGAATCGGCACTGCAAGCCATCCGCCACCCGGCGGATCGCCCGGATAAAGCGCCGCCACTTCGGCCAAGGGCTCGAGCAACCGTTCATAAACAGCCGGGCCGAAAATTTGGCCCAAGTGGCGCACACCGCGATATTTCAAAAGCCAGATGGCCCGTTTAACCGGCTCATAATCATAACTAAACAAAGCCAAAGTGTCGGGTAGCGGCACCGCTTCGGCCGCCGGCGCCCGCTCGATACAATGATCGCAGAGATACGCGCCGCGCGCCCGGCAGCCGACGCAGCGAGCGGAAAAGAGCCAGTCGAGGATTGTGGATAAAAGTTTGATCTCTCTATGATATAATATCCGAGTGGTTGACAGCAATATAGCAGTTTTGATATACTAGTCATGGACCAAATGTTTCAAGCCTTTCTCTTTGATGAAGTCCAGGCTTTTACCAAGTCATTAAGTAAATCCGATCGAGGAAAAATCTTTGCGGCCATCACAACTCTGCAAACGGGAGATTCGCGATCAGTCCATGTTAAAACTTTAAGGGGTCCAATTAGGGAGTTGATCATAAAACAGTACCGGCTTATCTTCTTTACCGCCCACCACACCTTGTATTTCGCCAGTGCCTTTGTTAAAAAGAGTCAGAAAACACCCAGACGAGAAATAGATAGGGTTGAAAACATTTATAAACAAGCAACATGAAAAAACAAACAATGAAGTCAGTCAGCATCAATGGGCTCAAATTCTATAAATTTGAAAATATCTTGAAGCGTGATTTAAAATCGAAAAAGTTTCGCGTGGCTTATGAGGAGGAATTAGCCCGGTTAAAATTGGCCCA
>CAZJJW010000005.1:7394-29256 GCA_964546425.1 uncultured Candidatus Saccharibacteria bacterium
TTTTTAAACTTCAAGCGGTTTGGTTTTTGGAAGAAGAAAAACAACCACGTCATTGGCGTTGACTTCGGCGCCTCGTCGGTCAAGGTGATTCAATTGCGCAAGGAGAAGGGTCGGGCGATCTTGGAGACTTACGGCGAGATCGCCACCGGTCCCTATCGTGAGTTGGCGGTCGGCCAAACCGCCGTGCTGACGCCGGACAAGCAGGCGGAACTCTTGCGCGATTTGTTCCGCGAGGCCAACATCACCACCAATCTTGGTTCAATCGCCATTCCGCTCTCCGCCAGTTTGGTGGTAATCATTGAAATTCCCAAAGTGGGCAAAGACCTGCTCGCCAAAGTGATTCCGATTGAAGCGCGCAAATATATTCCGGTGCCAATTTCCGAAGTGGCGCTTGATTGGTGGGTAATTCCCAATCAACAGATTAATCCGGAGTCCGAGGAGCCGAAACTCGAGGTGTTATTGGTGGCGATTCATAATGAAGTGATCAGTCAATATCGAGACTTGGCCGTGGCCGCCTTGATGGAACCGGCGTTCTTTGAAATCGAGACCTTTAGCGCCATTCGCTCGGTTTTCGCCGGTGACATGGCGCCGACCGTGATTCTCGATATCGGCGGCGGTTCGACCAAAATGGCGATTGTGGATTACGGCATCGTTCGCCTGTCGCACACGATAGGCAAGGGCTCGCAGGATATTACGTTGGCGATTTCGCGCGATCTGGGGGTGGACTTCGCCAAAGCGGAGGAGATAAAGCGCCAAGTCGGTCTGGTCGAACGGTTGGAGGGAGAAAATGTGTCGGCCTCGGTCAGCGGAATCATTGAGTACATTTTCGCCGAGGTCAACAAAGTGTTGGCGACTTATCAAGCCAAACAGCGCCGCGCGGCCAGTCGGATCATCTTGATTGGCGGCGGCGCCCTGCTTCGCGGTATACTGGACTTGGCGACCAAGAGCTTCGAGGTGCCGGTTAGTCTCGGTAAACCGTTTGATAAGGTCGAGACGCCGCCCTTTTTGCAGAATGTTTTGGCCGAAGCGGGTCCCGGCTTCGCCGTTTCGATTGGCCTTTGCTTGCGCCATTTACAAAATTTGGAGTAATGTGATTTAATTATAGAGGTATGATGGAGCGCGAACAAACATCTTTTATTCCCAAACGCTCTTTGACCTTGCCCGATCGGCCGGCGGCGCGGCCGATGAATCTGCTCATGGTCATCGCGGTGGCGATTCTTATCTTGGCGGCGCTCTTCTACGGCGGCGCGCGTTTTTATCAGAATTACCTCGAGCAAGAAATTAGTCAAAAGTGCGACGAGACCGTCTCCGGCGACACCAGCGAGAAGAAGTGCGGTCTGGAAGCGGCGGTGCTCGATAAAGAGAATAATCTTGATCGGGCCACGATCTTGGATCTCGAACGGTTGGATAAGAAATTGCGCATCGTTGGCGACCTGAAGGATTCTCATGCGACCGCCATTCCCATTTTTAAGTTGCTTGAGGAACTGACTCTGCCGACGGTTCATTACAACAGTTTTTCTTACACGCCCAAAGCCATCAGCATTCAAGGCGGCGCCGGAAGTTATGAAGACATTGCCGTGCAGACGCAGGTTTTTTCCGACGATAAAGGTCGGATTGACAGCTTCCTTTTCTCCGATTTGGATCTGGATTCAAAGGGGGAAGTGGTGTTCAAGCTCACGATCGTGCCCAATCCCAACCTGATCTCGTATCTTAATAATTTGTCGCTCAATAATCTCACACCATGACGCGTTTTCTCCTACCATTAGTGATTGTGGCGGCGGCCGGCGTGATTTTTTTCCATTTCACCGATCCGGTGTTGAAACAGATTAAAGAATTGGAAGCGCGCAAGGTGGTGCTGCTGGCCGGTTTGGCCAACGCCGACAAACTCGATCAAGTCAAGGACGAACTTCTCGCCGCGCGCAACTCATTCTCCGATACCGATTTGGAGAAACTCCATCGGATGTTGCCCGATAATGTGGATAATGTCCGGTTAATCATTGATCTCTCCAATATCGCTCGGCCGCACAATATGAATGTCCGCAATATCAGGATTAAGACCGAAGAAGGCAAGCAGGAGAGCGATGTGATTGAAGGGAACGAGAAGATGAAAAAGGGCTCGGTCGTTCTGTCGTTCACCGTCTCCGGCCCCTACCTCAATTTTCAGTCGTTTATGAATGATGTGGCCAAGAGCCGGCGCTTGCTTGATGTTGAGGGATTTTCCTTCAGTTCGAACGACAAGGAAGCTTACGATTACAACGTCGAGGTGCGGACCTACTGGTTGCAATAAATTTATGTTGAATCAAAAAGTCATTTTTAAAATTGTCATCGCCGCGGTCGTTCTCGTGGCGCTTTGGTTTGGTTACCGACTCTTTTTCCCCAAGCCGGCAGCGGAGACCGAGCCACCCGGTTTGGTCGCCGCCGGTTACTTGTCCGGCGCCGGCGGTCAGCAAGAAGTCACGGATGAATTTCTCCGCATTCTCAATAGTTTGCAGGGCGTCGAGCTTAAGGGAGATTTATTTAGCACGGATTTTTTCCAGAGCTTGAATGATATTCCCATCATCTTACCGGAGATTACGCCGGGTCGGCCTAATCCGTTCGCGCCGCTTGGGTTCGGCGCCGTCCGCGCCAGTTCCACGTCACCGGCGCCGGCGGCCAGGCGGCAGGCGACGGCTCCGCCTCCGGCCCCCTCCGGCAATGACGCCGCTCGAGAAGCCCTCTGCCGTTCGCTCGGCATCACTTGCTAGCTCTTATGGATGAATCCATCACTATTCCCGTAGCCAATTTGGAAGACGGGCAAAAAATCCCGCCGGAAATTCTCAAGTATATTCCGAAAAGTTCGGCCGCTTATTATCATTTCGTGCCGCTTCGTGTCCGGGATGGTGTTTTGGAAGTGGGCATGCTTGATCCGGGCAACATTGAGGCTCGCGACGCCCTGCAGTTTATTGCCTCGAAAATCGATTTGCCGTTTAAGGTCTTCTCGATTAGCCAGGCCGATTTTGATCAGGTGGTAAAAAATTATGAAGGTTTGACGAGCCAAGTGACCAAGGCCTTAAGCGATTTGGATTTGGAAATTCAGGCCGAAGAACAAACCGAAGGCGGCCTGGCCAAGCGCTTAACCCGGCCCGAGGATGTGAAGATTGTCGAGGACGCGCCGGTGACCAAAATTGTGGCGGTGATTCTCCAGCACGCTTCTTCCGGCGCCGCGTCCGACATCCACATTGAACCGACCGCCGACAATGTCAAAGTGCGCTTTCGGGTTGACGGCGTGCTTTACTCCAGCTTATTTTTGCCGCTCTCGGTGCACGATGCCGTCGTCGCTCGGATCAAAATTCTGACCAATATGAAGTTGGACGAGAAGCGCAAACCGCAAGACGGCCGCTTCTCGGCCCGGATTGAAGGGCGCAAGATTGATTTTCGGGTCTCAACCATGCCGACTTATTACGGCGAGAAGGTGGTGATCCGGATTCTTGATCCGGAGCGCCAGCTGCTGACCTTGGAGCATCTTGGCCTCTCGCCGGAGAATGTCGAGGCCTTGCGCGCCGGCGCGCGCCGGCCCTATGGCATGATTTTGCTTACCGGCCCGACCGGTTCGGGTAAAACGACAACGCTCTACGCCCTGCTCTCGGAGCTTGATCGCGACAAGAACAATGTTATCAGTCTTGAAGATCCGGTCGAGTACAGCATTACTGGCGTCAGCCAATCGCAAGTGCGACCGGAAATTGATTACACCTTTGCCAACGGTTTGCGCAGCATCTTGCGCCAAGATCCGGATATTATCATGGTCGGAGAAATCCGCGACGGCGAGACGGCTAAGTTGGCGGTTCAAGCGGCGCTCACCGGCCACCTGGTGCTCTCGACGCTTCACACCAACAACACCGCTGGCGTCATCCCGCGCTTGATTGATATGGGCGTCGATCCCTTCCTGATTCCGGCCACATTGATTATGGCCATCGCTCAACGTTTAGTGCCGATGTTGTGCGAAGATTCCAAGGAGGCCTTGCCGCTTGAGGGCAGTACCAAGGCGATGGTGGATAAGTATTTGACCGATGTGCCGCCGGCGCAAAGGGAGAAGATGAAATTGCCGGCGGCGGTTTATCGGGCCAAGAGCTCGCCGACTTGCCCCTCCGGCACGCGGGGGCGGATAGCGGTTTTTGAGGTGTTGACGATGGATAAAGATTTGGAAGCCCTCTTGCTGAAAGAGCCGTCGGAAGAAGCCATTTTCAATCTGGCGCGCCAGAAGGGCTTCCTGACCATGAAGGAAGATGCCCTGCAGAAAGCGCTGGCGGGGCAGATTCCCTTTGAAGAAGTAGCCAAGTTGTAATATAATAATCTATATGAATTACAAAATTATGATTGTGGACGATGATAAGTTTCTGCTCGATATGTATTCGATCAAGTTTTCCGAGCAAAAGTTTGAAGTGGTCACGGCGGTGGATGGGGAAGACGCGCTTGAGAAAGTCAATGCCGGCGCGCGGTCGGACGTTTATTTGATCGATGTGCTGATGCCGAAGCTCGACGGCTTCCAACTGATTGAGAAGTTGAAAGAAAAGGGCATTAACAACGAGTCGGCGGTTATTATCTTATCCAACTTAGGCCAGCAGGATGACATCAATAAAGGTTTAAGCTTGGGGGTGGACGGCTATATTGTGAAGGCGGCCGCCACGCCGTCAGAAGTCGTCCAGAAGACGATTGACATTATCAACACCAAGAAGTCCAAAGCTAAAATCTAACAGCTATAACCTAACACCTATTGTAATCATGACTGATTATCAAAAAGAGCTCGAGGAATTAATCGTAACCGTTACCAAGGAAGGCGCTTCCGATCTCCACTTGACGGTCGGCGGTCACCCGACCATTCGGGTTTCGGGCGATCTGATTCCGCTGGTCAAGAAGCCGCGTCTTAGCGCCGAAGATGTTGTTGGTCTTATCACGCAGGTGCTTACCGCCGAGAACAAAGAACAGTTTTGGCAGACCAAGGAGCTCGACTTTTCCTATCAAGCCGCCGAAGGCGTGCGCTTCCGCGGCAATGCCTTCTTCCAACGCGGGGTGGTGGGCGCCGCCTTCCGCCTCATTCCCAATAAGATTCGCACCTTGGCCGAGCTTAATTTGCCGGAGCGGCTGATTGATTTTGCGCGCCACGAGCAGGGCTTCTTTCTGGTCGTTGGCCCGGTCGGTCAGGGCAAATCCACCACATTGGCTTCGATGATCCAAGCGATCAACCTGGAGCGCGCCGAGCACATCATCACCATTGAGGATCCGGTGGAATATCTTTTTGCCAACGACAAATCAATTATTGACCAGCGCGAGGTGCGTTTTGACACCAGGGGTTTCACCGAAGCGATGAAATCAATGTTCCGCGAGGATGTTAATGTGGTGATGCTGGGCGAGATGCGCAATCCGGAGACGATCGCGACCGCGGTGACCGCCGCCGAAACCGGCCATTTGGTTTTCTCCACTCTTCATACCAACAGCGCCTCACAAACGATTGATCGCATCATTGACTCCTTCCCCGGCAATCAGCAGAATCAAATCCGGGTTCAGTTGGCCGGCAGTTTGATCGGCATTTTCTCGCAACGGCTTCTGCCGCGCGTTTCCGGCGGCCTGATTCCGGCCTATGAACTGCTGATCAACAATAGCGCCGTTTCCAATTTGATCCGCGAGGCTCGGACGGCCGAGATTGACGTGGTGATCGAGACCGGCTCCGAGAGCGGCATGATCAATCTCAATAATTCGCTCGCCGACCTGGTGCGTCAAAGCGAAATCGCGGTCGAGACCGCCACGCGCCACTCGCTTGATCCCAGGGGTTTGGAACGAATGCTTTAATATGCTTTTCCTCTATAAAGCGACCGATAAAGAGAATCATCTCCAAGACGGCAATATTGACGCGCCCGGCATTGATCTCGCCATCGCTTCGCTCCAACGGCGGGGTTTGATTATTCTTGACATCAATCCGGCCGATCAGGGCTCATTCTGGTCGCGGCATCTCTCTTTCTCGCGGCAAGCCAAACTGAAGGATGTGGTTTTCCTTTCTCGCCAGCTCGCGACCTTGTTTGAGGCCAAAGTTTCGGCCCTGGCCTCGTTCCGGCTCTTGGCGTCCGAAGCCGAGCACCTGATCTTGCGCCGGGCGCTCGTCGAGATTACCGATGATGTCAATGGCGGCGTGCAGATTTCGGCGGCGCTCGCCAAACATCCGGAAGTTTTCTCCGATTTCTACGTTAATATGGTTAAAGCGGGGGAGGAATCGGGTAAACTTTCCGAGGGCTTCACTTATTTGGCCGCTTATCTGGAGCGCTCGCACGCTCTAATTTCCAAAGCCCGCAACTCGCTGATTTACCCGGCGTTCGTCATCGCCTCGTTTATCGGCGTGATGATTTTGATGGTTACTTTGGTGATTCCGAAATTGGGCGAAATTATCAAAGAAACCGGCCAAGAGGTGCCGTTCTATACCCAGGCCATTTTAACCGTCAGCAACTTTTTCGTTAATTATTGGTTCGGCTTGCTTATTTTCTTGGCGATTCTCGGCTTTTTCGTGGGGCGCTATATCCGGACGCCGGCCGGCCGGGCCAGCTTATCGAGTTTCAAGCTCTCAATTCCCTATGTCAGCGATTTATTTCAGAAATTATACTTAGCCCGGATTTCCGATAATTTAAGCACGATGTTGATGAGCGGCATCTCGATGGTCCGGGCGCTCGAAATTACCGCCGATGTGGTCGGGAACGATATTTATAAGAAGATTCTCTTGGACGCCAGCGAGTCGGTCAAGGCCGGCGGCGCCGTCTCGGCCGTGTTCTACAGGCACCCGGAGATTCCCGGCGTGATGATTCAAATGATCAAGGTGGGCGAGGAGGCGGGCAAATTGGGCTATATTTTGCAAACCCTGTCACGTTTCTACGAGCGCGAGGTTTATAACGCCGTGGAAACCCTGGTTGATTTGATCGAGCCGGCGATGATAGTCATCCTCGGTTTGGGCGTCGGCGTCCTCCTGACCGCCGTTTTAGTCCCGATTTACAACATCGCCGGCGGGATTTAGGCCTTTTAGTTTATCCACACCCCTCTTTGCCCTTTTCTGCCATCGGATTATAATAGAGGGCATAATGGTCGAGAAGAAAGTAACCTTGGAGACTGTGGCCGAGCTGGTGCAAACCAATTCGCTTGAGATTAAGAGTTTGTCTAGGCTAGTTCGGTCTAACACCAAGGAGATTGGTAATCTGGCCCGCATGACGGCCAAAGGTTTTGCCGAGGTCCATGACAAAATGGATAAAGGCTTTGCCGAAGTCTACAAGAAGATGGACGATGAATTTGACGGTGTCAAAGCTCGCCTGACCCACATTGACAATCGGCTGGATACTGTCGCCGATCATGGGCGGCGGATTACTCGATTGGAGAAAAAGACGGGGATTCTTGCTTGACCATTGGTCTACTTGTTTGTTATTATTAAAAAAGTCGAAAAGTTTTATTAAAAGTTAATTATTATAATGAAATTGAATATTAAGAAAAGCCTGCCTGCCGGCAGGCAGGGTTTCACCCTGATTGAGCTCTTGGTGGTCATCGCCATCATCGGTATCCTGTCTGCCATCGTGCTGACCTCGTTGGGCACGGCGCGAAACAAGGCAGGCGATGCTAGAGTAAGAGCCCAGATGGCGAACATTCGTGCTGGCGCCGAGCTCGTTTATGATGGTAGCAAGTACGGCACAACCGCCACCGGTGGCGCGGCCAATACCTGCGGTGACTTGTTGACCGCAACTAGCATGGTTAATTTGACGACTGCTGCCAACTGGCCAGATAGCACGGCTCCTAACTGCTACTCCAACGCTGCGGCGGGTGGCTCCCAGACCTTCAACGCTTGGGCGATGTCGCACGCTCTCGTGACCGATGCTACAAAGTTTGTGTGTGTTGATAGTACCGGCGCGTCTAAGGATATAACCGGTGCAGTTGCCGCGGTAACCTGTTAAAAACTAGCCTCCGGCAAGATAGTCTAGCCTCCGGCAAGGCGCTCCGGCAAGGCGAGGCCTTGACATAAGCTAACTCAAACAAAATTCCGACCCATTACGCGGTCGGTTTTTTGTTGCCCTTCAACCATCAAGGACCGTTCTTGATGGAGAGCCACAGGCGCAATTCCTCAAGAGAGTCTTGAGCCGTTTGAAAGTATTGTGGGAAACCCGCTCTTTCTAGGAGGACGGCCTCCGGCCGACCCTGGTCGGTGCAATGTTCAGTAAAACTCGACCAGGCATAATTGGCGAGGAACTGTTCAGCGCGTTTTTTGTTTTTCAAGCCGCCATCGCGCCAGCCCGGTTCAATCAGTTTGATTGGATTCAAATGAATATAGGCGAAAAGATATTTTAAATAATCATCCGCCGCGACATGTTCGGCCTTGAAGCAGCCCTGGAAGAGATTGCCGGTCCGGTCGTATTTTTTGTTGAAGTACATCGAATAACCAGTGAGCAATTTTTTCATGAAAGTGGTGATGCCGTTATCCGTTTTTTCCCGCACTAGCAAGTGAAAGTGGTTGGGCATGAGACAGTAAGCGCCGATGGCCACCAGTCGTTCCAGCGGTTTAATGGTCAACAGTTCCATCAAGGACCGTCCTTGATATAACTGGTTGCTGATGTGGACGGTTTCGGTGTTGTTGGCCAAGTGGAGTAGAACAAGGAAGCGCTGATAGTCTTTCGGTCCCTGATAAATTTTCCTTTTGTCGGTGCCGCGATTGTAAATGTGATAGTGTTCATCCACCGCGAAAGCCGCTTTTCTTTGCATGACATAATAATATCAAGGACCGTCCTTGATGTATAGAGGCGAGAGGTTGATATGATAGAACATTATTCAACCGCAAACCCTTATGATTTTTTTTGTTTTCACTCTCGGCCTGATTGTCGGCAGCTTTTTGAATGTGGTGATTTACCGCTACAACACCGGCCGGACGATGGTGCGCGGCCGCTCCCGATGTCTCGCCTGCGGCGGCGCTTTGACGTGGTACGAATTACTTCCGTTGGTGAGCTGGTTCGTGCAACGCGGCCGCTGTCGGCGCTGTCGGAGCCATGTCTCCTGGCAATATCCACTAGTTGAGCTCCTAACTGGCGCCCTCTTCGCCTTGGTTTGGAGTCTTGGCTTGTCGATACCTCTCACTACCCTTTATTTAATCATCGTGAGCCTGCTGGTCGTCATTACCGTTTATGATCTCCGGCACAAGATTATTCCGGACGGCTTCGTCTACGGTTTCGATCTCCTGGCGCTCGTCGCGCTCGTCTGGCGAGGCCAGGATTTGCCGCTCGATCTGACGGCCGGCGCGACGCTCTTTTTCTTTTTCTGGCTCCTATGGTTTGTCTCGCGCGGCCGCTGGATCGGCTTCGGCGACGCCAAGCTGGCGCTTGGCGTCGGCTGGCTGCTTGGCTGGCGCGGTGGCCTCTCGGCCCTGATGCTGGCGTTTTGGATTGGGGCGCTGGTGGGCGTTGGCTTAATTGTCGCGGCTAAATTGCGACCCGGCGGCCGAGCTGTAACGATGAAGAGCGAAATTCCCTTCGCCCCGTTTATCATTCTGGGCCTGGTTTTAAGTTTGTTTTTCCAGCTCAATGTTGTCTTTTGGTAAGAAAAACCGGGGCTGTGGATAAGTTATGACAACTTGACAAGCAGACTGTGGTAAAATTATGACATGAATAAACACACTTTGACGGTGCTCGCGCTCGTCGGTCTAGTCGTGGCGCTGGCTTTGCTCTCGGGGTCGGCTGGGCCGAGCGCCACCGAAGCTCAAACTGGCTCGATCACTTTATCTGGCTACGCCTGGAGCTCCAACATCGGCTGGATTAGCTTCCGCGGTGGTGGTGGGAACGGGACCTACGGTATAGACATAAATAAAACAACGGGCTACTTTCAGGGCCTCAATGGGGTCCAATCTGGCTACGCCTGGAGCTCCAACATCGGCTGGATTAAGTTTGATAAAGATCTCGTAGGCCCCAGTGGTACTGGCCATGGTGCCAAGATAGATATTAATGCAAGCGGTGGTATCGATAATGGCGAAGAGGTTACTGGTTGGGCCCGGGCTTGCTCGGCCATAAAAGTAACTGACCCGAACGATCCTTGTCCCGATTCGGGCGCGATCGCCACCAATACCGGCGGCTGGGACGGCTGGATTAGTCTGTCGGGAGACACGGCGGACGGTGGTCATTATGGTGTTAAGAAGATTACGACTGGACAAACAGAGCGTTTGGATAGTTTTGCTTGGGGTAGCGAGGTGATTGGTTGGACTAATATGAATCCCAATGTAACCGGCGGTGGAGTCATTATTGATGGATTGTCATTGAGTTGTACGGCGACGGAAAAAGAGCGACCCGACAACAATCATGTGACCGTCACCTGGCGAGCGATAGTTAGCGGCGGCTCTGCTCCCTACACTTACTGTTGGGGTAATTTATGCTCGCCACCATTAACCGGAAGCGATGTTAACTCGGCAGACTTATCAACAAATGAGATAGAGGAAACCTACGCGTTTGATGTGAATGGCCAAGTTCAAAAATCGGGCCAGTCCCAAGCAACTGACTCGACTGGCAAAAAAGCAATCTGCGATGCTCAAACGATAACCATTAGTCAAACGCCAATTTGTGGGCCGGGTACCCATTTGGATCCCATCTCGGGTCAATGTGTTTCAGATCCATGTGTTCCGGATCCAATCACCGGTATTTGTCCCGGTGGTTTAGAGGTCGAGAGTGGGCACGAGGTGGTCGAGATTCGAAACCAAGCTTCTGGTCAACCGGCCAACTCGGTCGTTCAGGGTATTCAACCAAGAGTAAGATTTGCCAAGATAAACAATACCGGAGATGACCCCATTACTGGCATCAAGATTTGGAGCATTAAAGATAAAAACGGGACAGAATTTCTTGATATCGGTAGTCCAGTCAGTGCTACAAACGACACACCTAAATGTGCGCTCCAAGACAATGAGAGTCTGATTCCAACGAACTTTTTCGATTGTTCAGATATTAGTGTTTCTATTCCTGGACACCAGAGTCGGTATTTCCGGATCCAGATTCAGAGACCGCTTCAGGTCATTGCCGCTAATGACCATAATCCCTATACCATCGTCATTGGTGACAATGGCTTTGGAGCCAATGCGACGAGTGTCAAGGTGATTCTTGATTATCTGGTTAGCACGTTTGAGCCTATTTAAGGCTAGATGTCATTGACTTTGAAAAATAACTCAAAAGGGTTCACTCTGATTGAGATGATCGTGGTGGTGGCGATTATCCTGATTATAACAGTGGTGGTGCTTTCTAATCTGCCGGCTTTCCGCGACAAGACCTCGCTCGATCTCTTAGCCCAAGAGATGGCGATCACCATCCGCCAAGCGCAGGTCTTCGGCATTAGCACCAAAACATCCGGTGGTGGCAGCTTTCCCTCATTTGGTATCCATTTTGATGATTGGAATACCACGTCAGGTCAAAATGGCTTCGTGCTTTTTGCCGACGTGCCGCCGTTGAATCAAACGGATGGCAACAATGTTTATGATGTGGGGAGCAATTGTGGCACCGACAATAGCACCACCGAATGCCGGGAACATTTTTTCTTCCGTGGTGGCGTCAAAATCACCAATATTGTTGGCGCTTGCCCGAGCTGCTCAACCCCAAATTCGCTGAACATTGTCTTTAAAAGACCAGATACGGATGCGCGTTTCTTTGATGATTCCGGCGGCGCGGAACAGTTTTTCAGCAATGTTAAAATAACCATTAGTAAAGGTAGCGACACTCGCTGTATTTATATTTATCAAACTGGACATATTTATGCTTCGACCTGTCCCTAACCGAGGTTTTACGCTGATTGAGATTATGGTGGCCATCTCCATTTTTACCATCGTGGCGGTAATTGCAGTGGGTGCGCTTATCACTGCCAACCGCGTCAACCAAAAGGCCCAGTCGATCAAGTTGGTCATGGATAATCTTAATTATGCGATGGAAAGTATGACATTTAAAATGCGGCGGGGTGGTCCCTACTATTGCGGGGACGATCTTCTTAATACCCCGCCGCCCTCGGTCACGTCCCAAAACTGCGTGTCGGGGGGAAATAGTCTGGCTTTTCTAACGCCGAAATCTGCCCCAAGTCCGGAGACTGTTGTCTACGGTTTGCGTAGCGGCAAAATTGCCATTAGCCGACAAGGGGCTTCTCCGGTTGACATTACTTCATCGGCCGCCACCATTACCCATCTGCGTTTTTATGTGCCATCTTCCAGTGTTGGTCAAGTAACAATTATTATCAGTGGTTACGCTCAAGTGGGACACGAGCAGACTGAATTTGCCTTACAAACAACCGTGTCTGAAAGGATATAATTATGACTACACCTCCATCATCTTCCGGTTTCACCTTGCTTGAAACGCTCGTGGCGATCACCATTTTGATTATCGGCGTGCTGGGACCTCTAACCTTGGCGGTTAACGGTATTGTTGATGGACTGTATGCCAAAAATCAAATCACCGCTAATTTTTTGGCCGTGGAGGGTATGGAAAAGATCGTTAATTTGCGAAACTCGGATGTGGCTACAAACGATTTTACTGATTTTGCTAATATAGACGCAGCACCCTTGGCGGGCGGTCCTAATGGTCTATCAGAGTTGCTTCTGTATAATACTGGCACCAACTTTTATGACACGAACGGGGCGGTCGGCCCGTTATTCACGCGCCTGACGACGGTTGAGACAATCGGCCCTGACGAAAGAAAAATAACGGTCAAAGTTAGTTGGAAGAACAAGCTTGCGGATAAGAGTCTTGAGTTGGTAGATTATCTATATGCTTATTAAACACTCAACTAGCAACGGTATCGTGATTTTATACGCTGTTTTGTTAGTCAGCATTGTTTTAGTGATTAGTCTTAGTTTGTTCAATATTACTTACAAACAATTGGTCTTGTCTTCAGTGGCGCAAGAATCTCAAAAGGCGTTTTTTGCTTCTGACACGGCCCGAAACTGCAGTAAATTTTTGGATATTACTCCTGATTCTAATGGCATTTACCCATTCGGCCACTATAATACCTCTGCTCACAGTTATACATCTCCACAGTCTGGTTCAATTGTCTGTGCGGGGGTAATCATTAGCACAACCGTTAGCCAATTTACCATCCCTACCGGCACTTTTGATCGAACGAGCTTCTCTTTTCCTGTCGCCGGTCAAAGTTGTGCTCGGGTTACCGTGGACAAAAATACAAACCCAGACAATCGGCTCACCACCATCACGGCTTCCGGGTACAATCTTTGTGATAACTCGAGCGGCCCTTATCAACCCGCACAGAATAACCGGACAGTTGAACGGACCGTGCGAACGGAGTATTCTGGGTAGTATCTATGACCGTTCCCATTGAGGTTAAAAACCGCGCGGCCAAACTCCGCGAGCTGATTAATCATCACCGCTATCAGTATCATGTTCTAGATAAGCAGGAGATTTCGGACGAGGCGCTGGATTCGTTGAAAGACGAATTGGTTAAACTGGAAGCCGAATATCCGGAGCTCGTCACGCCGGATTCGCCGACCCGGCGGGTGGCCGGGGAGCCATTGCCGGAGTTTAAGAAAGTGCGACATCAAGTGGCCCAATGGTCGTTCAATGACGCTTTCACGGAAGAAGATATTCGGGCGTTTGATGGGCGAGTCAATAAAGTTTTGGCCCGCCCGCCCGATTATACGAGTGAGCTTAAGATTGACGGTTTCAAAATCGTTTTAACTTACAAGCAGGGGCAATTGGTGACGGCCGCGACTCGGGGCAATGGGATTATTGGCGAGGATGTGACGGCCAATATCCGGACCATTGAATCAATCCCGCTTCGCCTGCGCGAGCCGGTGGATGCGGTGGTCGAAGGCGAAATTTGGCTCGGCAAGGAAGCGTTTGAAGCGCTCAATAAAGACCGCGCCGCGCGGGGCGAGGCGACTTTTGCCAACCCGCGCAATGTGGCGGCCGGCACGATCCGCCAACTTGATCCCAAGATGGTGGCCGCGCGGCGCTTGGACGGTTTTATCTATGATATTGCGGCGGCAAATTTTCCCCTGCCGGCGACGCAGTTTGAGGAGTTAAAAAGACTGCAAGCGCTCGGTTTCAAAGTTAATCCGCACTTTCGTCAGGCGCCGAATATCGAAGCGGTGATTGATTATTGGCAGGAGTGGCAGAAGAAGCGCGACTCGCTGGATTACAAGCTCGACGGAATCGTGGTGAAAGTTAACCGGCGGGCCGATCAAGCGGCGCTCGGTTACACCGGCAAAGCGCCGCGTTTTGCCATCGCCTTCAAATTCCGGGCCGAGGAGGTGACGACCGTGGTGGAAGCGATCGCGCTCCAAGTTGGCCGCACCGGCGTGGTAACGCCGGTGGCGCATTTGTGCCCCGTTTTCCTTGACGGCTCAACGGTCTCGCGGGCGACGCTTCATAACGAAGATGAGATCAAACGGCTCGATGTCCGAGTGGGGGACACGGTGATCTTGCGGAAGGCCGGCGACATCATTCCCGACATCGTCTCGGTTCTGAAAGAAATGCGCACCGGTCGGGAGAAGCCCTACCGGTTTCCGAAATATCTGGAAGCTGGCGGCGGACCAATCGAACGGATCCCCGGCCAAGTCGCGTATCGCTGTGTTAATCCGAAATCTTTTGCGCAGTTACGTCGGCGGTTCTACCATTTTGTGGGTAAATTAGCTTTCGATATTGACGGTTTAGGGCCGAAAAATGTTGATCTTTTGCTCGAAAATAATTTGATCGCCCACTTTGCCGACATTTTCACGCTCGAGCGCGGCGACTTGCTCAACTTGCCGCGCTTGGCCGAGAAGTCGGTTGACAATTTGCTGGCGGCGATTAAGCAGAGTCGGCGGATTAGCTTGCCGCGTTTCTTAATCGCGCTCTCGATCGAACATGTGGGCGAAGAAACGGCCGAATTGCTGGCCGCCGAGTTCAGATCAATTGATAAAATCAGTAAAGTGGCGGAATCAGAGTTAGAAAAAATTGAAGGCATCGGGCCGATTGTGGCCAAAGCCGTTTATCATTGGTTTCGGAATCCGGAAAATAAAAAGTTACTGCGCGCGTTGTTGAAGCGGGTGGTCGTGGCAAGGACTAATAAGCATCAAGGACGGTCCTTGATATTGTCCGGTAAGACATTTGTTCTGACCGGCACGCTTGAGTCGCTAAGTCGCGATGAAGCCAAAACCAAAATTAAAAAATTAGGCGGCAAGGTGGCCGGTGCGGTTTCGGCCAGGACCGATTATGTGGTCGCCGGCGCCGGCCCGGGTTCGAAGTATGATCGAGCGCAGGCACTCGGCGTCAAAATTTTGAGCGAAAATGAGTTTAAAAAATTGGTGAAATAATGCTAGAATGAGGCCATGATTAGCGGGGCGGAAATTGATAAATTGGCGGCGCTGGCGCGCTTGGAGTTGCCGCCGGCGGAGAAAGAAATTATCCGGAAAGACCTGGCGGCGATTTTAGACTATATGGAGTTATTGAGGTCTGCGCCCTCCTTTGCTAAAGCTACGGAGGGTGACGTTGGTACGTCAAAAAATGTCTTACGTGAGGATAAACCAACTAATCCGCTGGCGGCGGGTGGCGATTACTTTAAGGTGAAAAAGATTTTATGACTATCACCGAAGCGGCGCGCGCGCTCCGCGCGCGAGAATTGACGGCCACCGAATTGACGCAAGGATATTTAAACCGGATTAAAGAAAAGAATCCGGCCATCAATGCTTATCTTGAAGTTTTTGACGACGCGCTCGAGCAAGCTAGCGTAGCGGATGAGAAGTTTCGGCAAGGACGGTCCTTAAAGAAGTCCCAAGGACCGTCCTTGCCGCCCTTGCTTGGCATTCCGCTGGCGATCAAAGACAATATTTTAATTAAAGACAAGATTGCCTCGGCCGCTTCCAAAATGCTCGCCAAGTATTGTGCTAATTATGACGCGACGGTGATTAAAAAGTTGAAGGCGGCTGGCGCGATTTTTCTCGGTCGGACGAATATGGACGAGTTTGCCATGGGTGGCTCGACCGAGAATTCCGCTTTCGGCCCGACCAAGAATCCGCGTGACACCACGCGTGTGGCCGGCGGCTCTTCCGGCGGCTCCGCCGCCTCCGTCGCGGCCGACTTGTGCGTCGCGGCGCTTGGTTCCGACACCGGCGGCTCGATCCGCCAACCGGCGAGCTTCTGCGGCGTCGTTGGTCTGAAACCGACTTACGGCGCCGTTTCGCGCTCGGGCTTGATCGCGATGGCGTCGTCGCTTGATCAGATCGGACCGCTCGCCCAAACCGTCGAAGACGCCGAGATTTTGTTCGAAGCGATTCGCGGGCGGGATGATCTAGATTCAACGAGCAAAGACACCAAACATCCGATGTTCAATACCAAACATCGGATGTTGAGGGTCGGTGTCCCGTACAAATTTTTAGACCAAGGTTTGGACCCAGAAGTGGCCGAGAACTTTAAGCAATCGGTCGAGAAATTAAAATCTTTGGGTTACGAGATTAAAGAAATTGATTTGCCTAATTTGAAATATTCGCTGGCTTGCTATTATATTATTATGCCGGCCGAGGCCTCGACCAACTTAGCCCGCTTTGATGGTTTACGTTACGGTTTGCATCTTGACGGCGCCAATTTGCTCGAAGATTACACCAAGACACGCGGTCAGGGCTTCGGTCGAGAAGTCCGGCGACGAATTATTCTCGGCGCTTATGTTTTGTCCGCCGGTTATTACGACGCTTATTACGGCAAAGCAACCGCCGTGCGGAGTTTAATTAAACAAGATTTTACTCAAACGTTCAAAACCGTTGACGCGATGCTTACCCCGACGGCGCCGACCACCGCTTTCAAGATCGGCGAGAAAACGGCCGATCCCTTGCAGATGTATTTGGAGGATATTTTCACCGTCCCGGCCAATCTGGCTGGTTTGCCCGCTCTCTCTCTGCCGTCGGGGAAAGATAAAAATAATTTACCGTTTGGTTTGCAAATTACGGCCGCGAGCGGGCGCGAAGACACGCTATTCCAAATCGGTAAAAAATTTATGTCATGAACAATTCTTATTTTCTTAATCTTGAATATATTTACGCCCAGATTCTCCGCCTCTTCACCGGCGGTTTTTGGGGACGGGCGACAGCAATCATTCAGTTCATCTTTTTGATTTCGATCCCATTTTTAATCATCAGCATTTTCTATGTCTCGCGCCGCTTGAGCCGGATGCGCCGGGCCGAGCGCGAGCGCTTGCATATTAAAGAACGCGAAGCGGCGGCAGTGATAACCGAGCGGCGCAATGAGAATTGGGAGCGGGTTCAAAAATATTTGGATTCGGGCAATCCGGCCGAGTGGAAGCTGGCGATTATTGAAGCGGACACGATGCTTGACGAGATGGTGAAGAAAATGAATTACCCGGGCGAAAATTTGGGTGAGCGCTTGAAAGTAATTGAGCCGAGCGATTTCACCAATCTCGACGCCGCTTGGGAGGGGCACAAAGTGAGGAATCAGATCGCTCATCAAGGCGATTTTATGCTCAATAAGCGAGAAGCCGAGCGGGTGATTGGCTTGTTCCGGAAGGTGTTTGAAGAATTTCGTTATATTTGACCTGTCCGCCACGGGCGGGTATAATACGGTCGCGGGGTTGAGAAGCAGTAACTCGGGAGGCTCATAACCTCCAGGCATCGGTGCAATTCCGATCCCCGCAACACGTAAAGAAGTTTTTCCGTTAAAAGAGCCGGTGTAGTTCAATGGTAGAACGAGGGACTCATAAGCCCTAGAAAGTGGTTCAATTCCACTCTCCGGCACAATTGATTTATCGCGATTTTCTTGTTAACCTAGAGCCGAATGCGGCTGTAGCTTAGCTGGTCTAAAGCGCTACCCTGTCACGGTAGAGACCGTGGGTTCAAATCCCATCAGCCGCGCCAAGGTTTTTCTGGTATTTTGTGCTAAGCTATAAATGGTGTCGATCTTTTACAGGAGAAAAAAATGAAGAAGACGAAAGTGCTGATGGTTTGTCCGAAGTTCCCGGCGTCGTTTTGGAGTTTCAAGAAGTCGATGTGGTTTATTGACCGTAAGGTCACCATGCCGCCACTGCCACTCGTAACCGTGGCGGCGATGTTCCCGGTCAAGTCCTTTGATGTTATGCCGATCATTGACCTCAATGCCGAACCACTCGACGACGAGCTGATTCGCCAAGCCGACATTGTGATGTTCACGGCGATGATTGTCCAGCAGGACTCCTTGCGTGAGATCATTGCCCGAGCCAAACGTTGGGGCAAGCCAGTGGTCGTTGGTGGTCCTTACGCCACTTCTTATCGTGACGAGGTTTTGGCCATGAATCCTGCCCCCGATCATTTGGTGCTCGGTGAAGCCGAATTAACTCTAGCCCCATTTATCCAGGACTGGCAGGGCGGCCACGCCGAGCGGGTTTACGACGCCCACTCGGTTGGTGGTCGTAACCCGATTGCGCTGACCAGAGAAGGGATGCCAGTGATTACTGGTACGCCGATCCCCCGTTGGGATTTGCTCAAATTAGGAAAATATTCATCGCTGGCGATCCAGTTCTCGCGCGGTTGTCCATTCGATTGTGACTTCTGCGATATCGTGGTGCTCTACGGTCATCAACCTAGAACCAAGACTCCGGGCCAGATGATGGCCGAACTTGAGGCGATTTATCGGACCGGCTGGCGGGGCTCACTCTTCTTTGTTGACGACAATTTCATCGGCAATCAAAAGGAGGTGCGCAAGCTTTTGCCGGTGTTGATTGAATGGCAGAAGCAACATCATTATCCATTTTCCTTTTTCACTGAAGCCAGTTTGAATTTGGCCAATCCCGACCTCGCTGATATTCGGACCTTGATGATCAAGGCCGGGTTCGATGAGATTTTTGCGGGAGTGGAATCAATTGACCAAAAGACGCTGGTCGAAATGAAGAAGAGGCAGAACCTCGGTGATCCGTTGGAGAAGATTGAGATTCTCCAACGAGCTGGATTCGAAGTGACCGCTGGTCTGATTATCGGCAGTGATACTGATCGGCCAGAAACCGCCGACGAGCTGTTCCGATTTCTTCAGCAGAGTGGCATTGTGATGACGATGGCGGGATTGCTCACCGCGCTGCGAGGCACACCGCTCTATCATCGGCTCAAGTCCGAAGGCCGCCTGCGGGCCGAGTCGTCCGGCAACAACACTCATCAGTTCAGATTTAACTTTGAACCGAAGCGCGATGAGCGGTTCCTGATCGAGGGCTATGTTGGCTTGTTGGAACGGTTATTCTCGTCGCGGAACTATTACGCGCGGTGTCGGGTCTTGCAGAGTCGGCGCGGTTCGTACCGCCGGCCGGACCGACTTAATCGTTCGGGAATCTTGGCCGCGATGAGGATTCTCTACCGCAATTTGGTCAGGCGTCCGGACTGGGAGTTTGCCAAATTCTTTTTTGGTTCTCTCTTCGCGGCGCCGATCGAATTACCGGAAGTGATTACTTACGCGGTCAAGTTTGCTCACTTCGAAGCGATGACCGAAGCGGCAGTCAAGGCTCATCGTTACCCCGAGCGGGTGGCGACGTTGGCGGAACGTTTCGCGGCAGGCGCGGCCTTGTTGCGTGGCGATACCAACCGGCGCTTGCGCCGGTTGGCTAAGTTGGAACGGCAAGTGCTCGCCGAGGCCATCAGGTTGTACGATTCGCTTGACCGTGATTTCCGGGCCAGCGCCAAACAGGCACTCGCCAACTGTTGCGAGCGGCTGACGGCTTGCGCCGAGTTTTACCGCCAAACCTGGCAAAGTGTTTGTTGAAGTTGAAGTTTTCAACCAGGCCCCCGCGATCACATCAAAGGGGCTTTTTTATCCGCCGTTCTTGTTATTGGCCCAAAAATCTGTTAAATTCTACATGTCCAAAGCCAGAGTAGTTCAGTGGTAGAACGCCATCTTGGTAAGATGGAGGTCGAGAGTCCAATTCTCTCCTCTGGCTCTCGATTTTGGAGGCCACCTTAGCTCAGTTGGTAGAGCGATGCTTTCGTAAAGCATAGGTCCGCAGTTCGATCCTGCGAGGTGGCTCATTTTTCTAAAGCGTGATAGGATTAAGTCGGCTGATCAGCAAGTTGGATTTCTTCGGGCTCGCCGGCAACAACGGACGCGCCGAACGCAACTGGGGCATATCGCCCGTAATCCAACGAACCGCCGCGGGCTTATGCCAAAGCCCCGGCGGTTTTTTGTTTCCAAGCTTGGTACTCACATATAAACGGTCGTACACGTATGAGTACTTTTAAAGTTTATAAAAATAAACCCCACCAGAGGAGGTGACTCCGGTGGTGGGGTTGAGGATTACTTGAGTTGGTCCCAATTCTTGGCTAACAGCTCTTCGCCCTGTGATTGCTTGATTTCGCTCAATAGTGGCAATAAAGCCTCTATTGCTTCACGGTTTCGGGAGATCGTCTTACTCCAAGATTTTCCAAAAACCAGACGATCTCGTTCGGAGCTCTTCTTGATTTTTGTTTCGAGATCATCGAGATCCTTTTCAGCTTCATCGAACAGACAGTCCAGCGTGGGCTGGTCAAGTTCGCTGGCGCTTTGGCGGATGTATTCTGCTCGGAGGAACTCGTCGCGCCACTGCGGATCGGAGATCAGATCAGTGATGCCACGTTCTCGACATAACTTTCGTTTCTTGCTGGCGTAAACGAAGAGCCGTCCAAGGTAGCGTTTTTCTAACTCATCGAGTTCCTTTCTGACTGCCGCTTGTTCTTCAGGTGAAGGCGGGTCGTAAGAAAAACTCACAACTTTCGAGTATAGCTCGAAAAGTTTAGTGAGCAGCTCCTCTGCCTCTGGGTCATCTAATTGCTTGATCACTTCGGTCAAGTTTTTATTGAACGATCTCTCTGCCTCACTCTCTTGATAAGTATCTCCGTTTTCCCATCTCATTGCTCCCATTCTACTCCCTTCCTTTGCCTTTGTGAAGGCAATGTTCAGTCGATCGAAAAATTCAACGATCAGACTTAAAAGCCATTTCATGCTTGGCTCCTTTCTATATATCAATCTATATATCAATGTGCCAGTGAAAGTCGCTACTAACCTATCACTATTTGTCCCAAAAGTCAATCGGTAGTAGAATTAGCAGGTGGCGGAAGACTTAAAGCAGAGAATTGAGATGCTGGAAGCCGAGATGCAGCAGCCGGACTTCTGGCAGAACAAAGCCAGAGCGACCGAGGCGGTGCGCCAGCATGCCGAACTCAAGCGGGAGCTCGAGAGCGGCGGCCCCGGGAGTAAATATGACAAAAATAACGCCATTATTACCATCTTCTCCGGCGCCGGCGGCGATGATGCCGAAGATTTCTCGCATCTCTTGTTTGAAATGTACTGCAAATTTGCGGCGCGGCGCGGTTTTGAGATCGGACTGATTCATGAAAACACGAACGATCATGGCGGTTATCGCAACCTCTCTTTCTTGATGCGGGGTAAACCTTCGACTGGCTCGGGTCAGGGGCCTTATGGTATATTAAAGAGCGAATCAGGCGTTCATCGTCTGGTTAGAATTTCGCCCTTCAGCGCCAAGAAGCTGCGCCACACTTCGTTTTCTTTGGTGGAAGTGGTGCCGGAGTTGCCGAAGGGCGCGGAGGTGAAGCTGGCGCCGGAGGATTTGAAAATTGAATTTTCTCGCGCCGGCGGCCCGGGTGGTCAGAATGTTAATAAACGTGAGACGGCGGTGCGGATTGTCCACCTGCCGACTGGCCTGGCCGCCCATTCCAACGCCGAGCGTTCCCAAGAGCGCAATCGCGACCGGGCGCTCGAGCTCCTTCGAGGCAAACTCTACAAACGACAGGAGGAAAAACGTTTAGCCAAAGAGCAAGGACTCCACATCAGCCAGACAACCGACATCGAATGGGGGAGCCAGATTCGGTCTTATGTCTTGCATCCGTATCAGTTGGTGAAAGATCACCGGA
>CAZJJW010000005.1:29356-33741 GCA_964546425.1 uncultured Candidatus Saccharibacteria bacterium
TTAATGATTTATTTCGACAAAGTCAGCAAAGTTTATCAAGACGACTCGGTGGCGCTTGATGATGTCAGCTTTACCTTGAAGCCGGGCGAGTTTCTCTCTATCGTCGGCCAATCCGGCGCCGGCAAAAGTACGTTGCTCAAGATGATTATGGCCGAAGAAGCGCCGACCGCCGGACAAGTTTTTTTCGACTCGACCAACATTCACACTCTGCCGCGCCGGCAAATCCCGCGGCTCCGCCGCCGCATCGGCAATGTCTTCCAAGATTTCCGTTTACTGGGCAACAAAACGGTGTTTGAAAATATCGCGTTCGTGATGGAGGCGGCGGGGCGAGCCGACGAAGATATTCACGCCGATGTGCCGCACGTTTTGGAACTGGTCGGGTTGGCTCACAAATTGTGGAGCTTCCCGCATCAGCTCTCCGGCGGCGAGCGCCAGCGCGTGGCGATCGCCCGCGCCATTGTCAATCAGCCGGATTTGTTGCTGGCCGACGAGCCAACCGGCAATCTTGATCCGCTCAACACCTTTGAAATTATTGAGATTTTGCGCAAAGTCAACGACATTGGCACCACCGTGATCTTGACGACGCATAATAAGGGTGTGATTGATAATTTAGGCAAGCGCGTGATCACGCTCGAACGTGGTAAAATTACTCGTGATGATAAAACAGGCAAATACATCTTGTAATTATGTGGCCGGATAATATCAAACGAGTTTTCCGGTCCGGTTTTATTAATTTCTGGCGCTCGCCGGTGGTGGCGCTGGCTTCGATTGTCACGATCACCGCGGCCCTCTTTGTTTTCGGCGCGGTCTACCTCGGCGGGGTCTTTCTTGATTCTTCCCTTGAGGACATCAAGAGTAAGGTGGACATCAGCGTTTCCTTCAAGCCGGCGACCGCCGAGGCCGATGTGGCGACTGTTGAGAAGTCACTCAAAGCGTTGCCGGAGGTGAAGACGGTTGAAAGTCGCTCACGGGAGAACGAGTTGTCCGACTTTAAGGAACGGAACAAAGATAATGATCTTATTCTTCAATCGCTCGAGGAGGTAGGCAATCCGTTTGGCGCGCGTTTGAATGTGACGGCCGTCGACCCGGCGCATTACGGAGCGATTGCCAAATTTTTGGAAGGTGACGGAGTGCTGTCGGCCGCCGGCGAGACGATTATTGATCAGGTCAGTTATAAGAAAAATATTATTGATAAGTTGGTCGGTGTCATTGTGGTCTCGAAGCGGATCGGCTGGGCGATTACCTTCATTTTAATTTTCATTTCGATTATTGTCACTTTCAATACCATTGCTTTGGCCATTTACGTTTCGCGCGAGGAGATTGGTCTCATGAAGCTGGTTGGCGCCGGCGACAATTATGTCCGCGGGCCGTTTTTGGTGGAAGGGATTATTTCCGGCGTGATTGCGTCGGTTTTGGCCACCGGCTTGCTTTATCCGGTAACGATTTGGGTCCGCAATCAGACGAGCGGCGTTTATGGCGGCGTTAACTTGGTCGCTTACTTTGTAGATAATTTGCCGAAGATTTTCCTCATGCTCCTTTGTGGCGGCATCTTGCTTGGCATCGTCGCCAGCTTTCTTGCCATCAGAAAACATTTGAAGATTTAAAGCATGACCTCGCCGCCCGCCCACAAATATATTTTTGTCATTGGCGGAGTGATGTCCGGCGTCGGCAAGGGCGTGACCACCTCCTCGATCGGCAAAATTCTCCAGGCGCGCGGTTTCCGGATCAATCCAATGAAGATTGATCCTTATTTGAATGTTGATGCCGGCACGATGAATCCGATCGAGCACGGCGAGGTTTTCGTTCTCGATTCGGGGCTGGAATGCGATCAGGATATGGGCAATTACGAGCGTTTTCTCGACATGAGCGTTCCAGCCGAGAATTATATGACCAACGGCATGGTTTATAAATACGTGATTGATAAAGAGCGAGCGCTGGGCTACGGCGGCAAATGCGTTGACCCGGTGCCGTATCTCTCGGAAGAAATTTTGCGCCGGATTAAAGTTTCGACCGAGAAAACCAAATCGGACATTACGATTATTGAGATTGGCGGCACGGTGGGGGAATATCAAAACTCAATTTTTATTGAGGCGGCCCGGATTCTTAAATTGAAGAATCCTCACGATGTCGCTTTTGTGTTAGTAAGTTATTTGCCGGTACCCAATAAAGTGGGCGAGATGAAGACCAAACCCACTCAATACGCCGTGCGCTCGCTCAATTCTTACGGCGTCCATCCGGATATTATTATCGCTCGGAGCGATCGGCCGGTTGATAAGAAGCGCAAGGAGAAAATCGCTTTTTCGAGCAATGTCGGGCCGGAGAGCATTATCTCGGCGCCGGATGTCGAGAGTATTTATGACATCCCGCTTAACTTTGAGAAAGATGGTTTGAGCGGTACCTTGCTGAATTTGCTTAATCTTACGCCCAAGCAAAGCGATCTGAAAGATTGGCGGCGGATGGTGGCGCGGATGAAAGTAGCCACGACACCGGTGCGAATCGCGATCGTGGGCAAGTATTTCAAAACCGGCGACTTCGTACTCTCGGACGTTTATATTTCGGTGATTGAGGCGCTGAAGCACGCCGCTGGCGCCTTGAGCAAGAAATTGATTATTGAATGGTTGGATGCCGGAGATTATGAGATCAATCGCGCAAAACTAAAAAGTTTAAATAAATTTGACGGTGTTTTGGTCCCCGGCGGCTTCGGCGAGCGCGGCGTGGAAGGCAAAATTAATGTCATTAAATATGCCCGCGAGCACCAGCTTCCATTTTTTGGATTGTGCTACGGCATGCAACTGGCGGTGATCGAATTTGCCCGCCACGCGGTCGGTCTCAAGGGCGCTCACACTGCCGAAGTTAATCCCGAGACCAAGTATCCGGTGATTGACATCATGCCGGAGCAGAAAAAGCATCTGAAAGACGACAATTACGGTGGGACGATGCGCCTCGGGGCTTATCCAGCCTGGATTAAAAAGGGGACGCACGCTTACAACGCTTACAAAAGTCAGAAAACGAGTGAGCGCCACCGCCATCGCTTCGAAGTTAATCCCGCGTATATCGAACCCTTAGAAAAAGCCGGTTTAATTTTCTCTGCCACTTCGCCCGACGGCAAATTGATGGAGATCGCCGAGTTGCCGACCAAAACTCACCCCTTCTTTCTCGGTACCCAATTCCACCCCGAATTCAAATCCACCCCGCTCCACCCGCACCCGCTGTTTGTGGCTTTTCTCAAAGCGGCGGCAAATCAGCCTTAATCGACCCCGAGGGTCGATTAGAAGTTGGAGAGTGAGCGATATCCGATATCGCTCACTAGACTGTGGATAACTTGCCTTGCCCGACTCGCTGGGGGGGTATTATGAGGATATGAAAAAATACATTATTGTTTTGGCTCTCGTGCTTAGTTTAGCTCTCGCGGTGCCGACGACCACGCGCGCTTTCAGTTTGACCGGCAACGAAACGATCCAGCAATTACTGCAGATTATCATCCAACTCCAGAACCAATTACTCCAAATCCTGCTCGGCCGCCAGTCCCAACCAACGCCACCAGTCACTACCCCGCCGCTGACACCACCGACAGACAATGGAACAATTGCGACCGTCTTCAAAAATGTTCAGTTTACGCTTCCAAGTTGTCAACCAGTTGCCTTTACTGGAGAAGACGGGGTTTATCACCCAGCGAAACCGGATAATACTTTTACGCTAAGTCTCATGCAGGATGGTGTTGCTAGATTTAATTGTGTTGCTTATTGGCTTGGTAATGTTAGTAGTCTAAATAAAGTACAGAACAAAGGTGTGGTGGCAATTTATGCCAACTATGGGGCAAGTGCCACCGATTTGTATTTAGTTTTGACCGATAACTCTACCTCACCACCTAGACAGCTAAACTATGTAAATATTCGTCAACACCCCAATCTTAAGGGCGAGAATCTTTTTCGAGTTGGGGTGAAAGATATCAAAATAAACGACAGTGGCATGGTATCGGTGACCGCACTTGTGGTGCCGTGGGCATTAAAAGATGCCGCTGGTTATCTCCAGAATGCCAACCAACCAATTGAAATTGAGTACCTAATAAATAATAATCAGTTGGGTCCGGTTATAGGTTGATAATTAAGTCAAAATTTAGTCAACACCGAGTGTTGCACACTTAGAATATAAAAAAACCGCCGGGTGTCGAGACCTGGCGGTTTATTTGGCGGTGGCGGGCTCCAGGCCTGGGCAAACGGCCGCCGGGGCACTGACATTTACATTTTTGTCCAGCTTGGCAGTTATCTCTTTTCCAAAATCCAGATTTAATGCTTTAATAGAATCGTCAAGATTGCCGGATCGTCTAATGGTAGGACATCGCCCTTTGGAGGCGAGTATCTTGGTTCGAGTCCAAGTCCGGCAGC
>CAZJJW010000006.1:0-3919 GCA_964546425.1 uncultured Candidatus Saccharibacteria bacterium
TTAAATTATATCAAAACCGCTTCCCAACGGGAGCTTTTTTCTATATTATTAGCCAAATATGACGACCCGAGTGATTTTGGTGTTCTACCTGGCCTTGTTTGTCGCCTTTGTTTTGGCTTGGCTATTGCCGGTGGCGCCGTTTATTGCCATTGGCGACTTGACGGTTTTCTCCGGCTTAATTGCCACCGTGGTCTTAAGTATTTTACTGACTCTTTCATTAGTTTATCCACGATGGTTAAAAGTGATTTTGTTGTTTGTGGTCGGTTTGGCTTTGCTTGGCGTGGCGCTGGCGCCGAAAGCGAGCTTGGAGGGTGGTTGGTTGCTTCATTTAACTCACACTGCGAGCTCGTGGGGCCAGGCGACGCTCGTCTTGTTGGGCGTCATTTTATTGGTCGGGGTCGGGCAAACCGTAATTTCACCGCCGGCTCATCGCTGGTGGCGCTCGGCCAATCTGACGCTTGGCCTCGCTTCAATCTACCTCTGGTTGTTTGTTTACCTCTACGAACCGGGTTTTGTGTTGCTCGGTTTGACTTTTGTCGCCACCCTGGTTTGGGCGGCGGCGATGATGGCGAGCGCCGAGAAAATGTCTCATCCCACTTTGGCGCGTTGGAGCGCGACGGCGCTTATGCTTATCGGCTTGACTGGAATATTTTTCACCGCGCGGCAAATTGGCGCCGCGTGGCATTATCGTCAAGGTAATTTAGAATTAGCGGCGAAGTGGGGGAATCAAGCTACTTACGATCGGGCGCTGGCGGACTTTAAGAATTTGGCGGCCGGTCAACTGACGGGTGAGCCAAAGGTGGCGATGCTTAACGAAGCGTTGGCGGCTGCCAACCGGGCGGTGGCCAAGAATCCTAGTAATTTTGCTAATTGGCTCTCTCGCGGCGACATTTATCGCTCGATGTTGAGTCTTGGTATTGCTGATGCCCTCGCGCGAGCCCGCGCCGATTATGAGCAAGCGCTCCTGCTCGCATCCGACAATCAAACTGTACTCTTTGACTTGGCGGCGCTCACGGCGGCCGCTTCCGACGTCGCCACCGCCCGTCAATATCTCGCCCGGGCCTTGAGTTATAATCCCGATTTCACGCCGGCGCTCTTTTTGTCCGGTTATCTCGATTATCAAGCCGGCAATTGGGATTCCGCCATCGTTTCGCTTGGTCGACTGGTCGCGATAGCGCCGAACTATTCCGATGCCCGCTACTTCCTCGGTTTAAGTTATCGCGCCGCCGGCCGAGTGGTTGAAGCTAAGCAAGAATTTGAACAATTATTGAAATTAAATCCCGGTAACGACGAGGTGAAGAAGATTTTAGACTCATGGTCAAAAAAGCCTTAAATTTTCTTCACCAAGAGACCAATAGTCTTCATCAGACGGCGCTCTTGCTGGCCCTGGCCACTTTGGCTTCTCAAGTTTTGTCTCTAATCCAATATCGCTTGCTGGCCGCGACCTTCGGCGCCGGGCGAGAGCTCGACATTTTCTATGCGGCCTTTCGGATCCCCGACCTGATTTATGTTTCAGTCGCTTCGTTCGTTTCTATCAGCGTCCTGATTCCGGTTATTATCAAGAAGTTAGATAACGATAGCACCCGTGACGCCCAGATTTTTTTAAACACGATTTTCACCGCTTTTTGCGCCGTGATGATCGGCGTTACTCTAACTTTTTATTTTGTGGTGCCGCATTTGAGCGCCTGGATTGTCCCCGGGTTTCCGCCCGAGGCCGCTGGCGAGTGGATAACTTTGACGAGGATTATTTTGTTGTCGCCGCTGTTGCTTGGCTTGTCCAATTTGTTTGGCAGCTTTACTCAATCGCTCCGCAAATTTTTAGTCTACTCTTTGAGCCCGATTTTTTATCAGTTGGGCAATATCATTGGGATCGCCTTTTTTTATCACTGGTGGGGACTGCCGGGTTTGGCCTGGGGAACGGCGCTCGGGGCGGCGCTCCATGTCTTCATTCAATTGCCGACCTTAAAACAATCTGATTTTTGGCCGAGTTTTACGATTAACATTAACTATTCTGAATTAAAGAAAATTGTTTTTTTGTCTTTACCGCGCACGGTTGGCATGTCCGCCAATCAATTAACCCTTCTAATTTTAGTTTCTTTGGCGTCTTTAATGGCGGCCGGCTCGATCGCCGTGTTTAATCTCGCTTACAGTCTCCAAGGCATTCCCATCGCCATTATCGGGGCCAGTTACTCGGTCGCGGCCTTCCCGATGCTCGCCAAGTTGCATCATGCCGGCGGGCAGAGTGAATTTAATGGCCAGGCTTCGGCGGCGGTGCGGCAAATTTTGTTTTGGGCGATTCCGGCGGCGGTGCTCTTCATTGTCTTGCGGGCCCAAATTGTTCGGGTCATTTTCGGCGGCGGCAATTTCGATTGGGGGGACACGCGCCTCACCGCCGCCGCCCTGGCTTTATTCGCGGTCTCGGCGGCGGCGCAAAGCCTGGTCCTACTTTTTGTCCGCGGTTATTACGCCGCCGGCCAAACCAAGAAGCCGCTCCTTATCAATCTTGGTTCGGCGGCCGTGACCGTGATCTTGGCTTACGGCCTAGTCCGGTTATTCCAAGTTTGGCCGGCGGCGGCGGATCTCTTCAACCGCTGGCTCCGAGTTGGAGAATTGCCGCGGACGCCGGTTTTGGCCTTGCCGCTCGCCTTTACTCTTGGTTCACTCTTAAACGTGGCGCTATTTTGGCGTTGGTGGCAAAAGGATTTTGGCCGACTTGGCTCACGGGTGAGAAAAACTTTGTGGCAGAGCCTCGTGAGCGGTCTGCTGGCCGGCCTCGTGGCTTATACTGGTCTCAATTTCCTAGACAATTTCCTGGACATCAGGACTTTGCCCGGCATTTTTCTCCAAGGTTTTATCGCCGGTTTAGTCGCGATCGTTGTTAATATTGCGGTTTTGCGCTGGCAAGGTAGCGAGGAGCTCCACGAGCTTGAATCGGCTCTCAAGAAGCGGTTCTGGAAAGTTAAACCCCTGGGCGCCGAGATGCCGGAACTTTAACCTATGGATTTAAAGCACCTTCGGAATTTTTCGATTATCGCGCATATTGACCACGGCAAGTCAACCCTCTGCGATCGCCTGCTTGAACTTACCGGCACGATTGAGAAGCGCAAAATGCGCGAGCAAGTCCTCGACATGATGGACTTGGAGCGCGAGCGCGGCATCACGATTAAGATGCAGCCAGTCCATCTTAATTATCACCAGGCCGGTCAAGACTACGAATTAAATTTAATTGACACCCCCGGTCATGTTGATTTTGCCTATGAAGTTTCGCGGGCCCTCCGGGCGGTGGAAGGCGTGATTTTGCTGGTTGACGCCACTCAAGGCGTGCAAGCCCAAACTGTGACTGTGCTTACCATGGCACGCGAACTGGGTTTGGTGGTGGTGCCGGTGGTTAATAAGATTGATTTAGCCCTGGCGCGAGTCGAGGAGGTAAAACAAGAAATTGTGGATTTGCTCAATTGCGATTCGGCCGAGATCCTTGCGGTTTCCGGCAAGACGGCCGCGGGAGTGCCGCAGCTACTTGAAGAAATTGTGAAGCGGATCCCGCCGCCGCAAACCGCTTTTGCCGAGCGCGACGTTTGCCGGGCGCTCGTCTTTGACTTTGAATACTCCACTCATCAGGGGATGATCGTCTATGCGCGAGTGTTTGACGGCGAGATTACGGCTGGCGACGAGCTCTGGTTTGCGGCGGCGAAAGAAAAATTCACGGTTCAGGCCGTCGGCCAATTCCAACCGGAGAAGACGCCAATTGCGGCCCTTACGACCGGCAGTATCGGTTATTTGGTAACGGGCGTGAAGCAGCTGACGCGGGCCAAAGTCGGTGACACGATCATTAAACCGGCTAAACCATTACCGGCGATTGCCGGCTACACCGAACCGAAGCCGGTGGTTTGGGTTTCGGTTTATCCGGCCAGTCAACCCG
>CAZJJW010000006.1:4019-5916 GCA_964546425.1 uncultured Candidatus Saccharibacteria bacterium
TTAAGCGACGCGGCGCTCTCGTTCGAAGAAGAGGCCTCGTTGAGTCTGGGGCGCGGTTTTCGTTGCGGTTTCCTCGGCTTGCTTCATTTAGAAATTATCACCGAGCGCCTGCGGCGCGAGTTTAATCTCAATTTAATCGTGGCGACGCCGACGATTGGTTACGAAGTGGTTGATGAGCCGAGCGGCCGCCGCGATTATCTTTACTCGCCCCACCTCTTCCCCGAAGATTTGAAGGGAAAAAAGGTTTTTGAGCCGTGGGTGGCGGCCAAAATTATCACCCCGGCCGCCTATCTAAGTGCCGTCATTAAACTTTTTAACGAGCATGAAGTAACCTTGCTTTCATCGGATAATTTTAGCCGTGACCGCTTGGTGCTCGAAATTGAGCTACCGTTGCGCGAACTGATGCGTAACTTTTTTGACGAATTAAAGAGCGCCTCATCCGGTTTCGCCTCCTTTTCTTACCAATTAGTCGGGATGCGGCCGGCCGAGGTAGTGCGGCTCGATGTGTTAGTCAATGGCGAAGTGGTGCCGGCCTTCTCGCGCGTGGTGGCGCGAGCGAAGGTGGAGCGCGAGGCGGCGGCGGCGGCCGAGCGCCTGCACGAATTATTGCCGCGGCAATTAATTATTATTAAGATTCAGGCCCAAGCGCTCGGGCGAATTATCGCCTCGCGAACGATCAGCGCCCTACGCAAAGATGTAACCGATTATCTCTACGGCGGCGACATCACGCGCAAAATGAAACTGCGCGAGAAGCAGAAAAAAGGCAAGAAGAAGATGCAAGCCCGCGGCGCCGTTCAGATTCCGCCGGCGGTTTTCTTAAAGATGATTAGCCAAGAGTAGCGAAGCCGGCGCTGTAGAGTAAAATCATACCCAAAATGACGATGACGCTCACAATGGTCCAGAAGATTTGTAATTTCTTCTGATGCCTTTTGTTTAAAATCATTGTGTTATATTATCATCACTGATGGCTAGAATTCAAGCGCGTCAAAGATTTCTCAAATCACCGGCGCTGGCGGCGACCCTTGTACTGGTGGCGCTATTTCTGGCGCGATCAGTTTGGTTAACTTATCCCCGGGCGCAGCTAGCGCGACGGTTAAATGGCGAAGCCACGACCGAACTGGCGGGCACCGAAGAGCGACAGCGACAACTGGCGGCCGAGATCGCGACGCTTCAGAGTGAACGGGGAATTGAGGCCACGATCCGGAGCAAGTTTGCGGTGGTTAAAGCGGGCGAGAAAGTGATTACCGTCGTTTCCAGTCCCACCAGCACCCTGGCCACTTCAACCAAGCGCTGGTGGGAATTTTGGAAGTAAGTAGCGGGATTAGTACCCGCCAAAAGGCCATAGGCCATTTGGGCGGGCCCGCCTGAATCCCGCCAGGCTTCGCAGAAATTGGCGGGTTTCGGCGGGCAAGCAAAATTATGCATTACGTCTACATATTAAAATGTGTTCCTGAAATCGGCGAATGGGAATTTTATGTTGGCTACACCACTGACTTAAAGGCGAGAATTAAAAAACATGCCTGCGGCGCAACGAAAACCACTCGACGGTTTAGAGAGGTTAAGCTAGTCTATTATGAGGCAAGTTTGTCGGCAAAGGACTCTCGTAAGCGTGAAAAACAGTTGAAGACAGGTTTCGGTCGTGGCTACGTTAACAAGCGGCTCGAGGACTATTTAAAGCGGGATTAGTATAATGGTAGTACGTATGCTTCCCAAGCATGCGGTGCGGGTTCGATTCCCGCATCCCGCATTAGGAGTTCCCTGCCTGCAATGCTACGTATAGCGTTGCAGGCGGGGATTCTCCGTACTCGCACAACGAGATGGAATTACCATTTATAAATAAAGTAACGGTAGTAATAATCATCGCAGTTTTCTTTTTAGGCAGATATGCCTGGTCGTT
>CAZJJW010000006.1:6016-31700 GCA_964546425.1 uncultured Candidatus Saccharibacteria bacterium
ATATAAATATGACGTTCGTTAAGAATCGTGAACACTTTACTTGCGAACATTGTGGGGGGGGCGGTGGTGGGGAATGGTTATACTAATCATTGCCTTACCAAACATAATAAAAGGCCGACACATAGTGTCGGCCTTAGGAGGAACTGCTGGGGTAAAGACGGGGTCAGCCAATCAGCCGACGGTCTTCTTCGGGCTCGGGCTCATTTTCCTTATCCCAGCCAATGCGGGAGAGCGTCAGAAAAGTGAACCCGAGCAACACTGTGCCAATAAACAACGCCACCCCTTGTGGCCATTCCAATCTTAACCACAGTCCTGTTCCCAGGCGAGGTATGGGAAGGAGGGTCACGAACATCGCCATCCCGCCCAAATACATAAAGAACCTGAAAAATGACTTGGCGAGAATAAGCAGAATCACCAAAAGCGACCAGATCGGATGTTCGCGTTCCATGTCAATCTCCTTTCTTGGGGTAGAACCGTCTCTTGCCACGAGATAGTCTCTCCCGAATTTTCTTTACATCTCTCCTGGACAACAGAAATACGCCCGGCCCTGAACTAATCCCCGGGACGCGAGGAATCCGCATCTCGTAAAAGACCAAAAACAACCACCCCAATGCTACCACAGAAAGCATCGTAACGCTATTAATCGTCGTGAGATGGAGGACAAGACGGAGAAAGATGAAGCCGATCACAACTACCACTCCGACAAGCGACTGCAGTTTTTGAATCGTTTTGAGTTCTGACCGATCCTCGCTGCCCGGATAATCTCGCAGTGTTTTCTGGGCCCACCAGACACCTAATAACAAAATGGCGGCGGTATACAACAGAAATGACAGTTCTTTCTCTAGGATTTGACTCGCCATACTGTAGGCGCAAAAAGCGATCCCAATCTCGGTAAAGAATCTGGTGTAGCCCTTGTAAGGATTTCTGATGGTGAGGATGCGGGCATGGACCCAATCCCAGGTCAGGAAATAAAACACCATTGTAATCCCAGTAACATGAGTAAATGTTCCCACCCAATCCTTAGTTGTGCTCCCCGACACAGCGACCTTCTTAGCTGTTTCGCTGATTATCAGACCAAAAACGACGGCGTAAAGAAAGTCAATGAACAATAACAAGGACTCTTGAACCTTTTGCTCAACTTCTTCTCTGGTAGGCATAGTCGCCCCTTTCTTGGTAAAGAGCTGTGAGTAGAAACCAGATTTATAACTAGCACATTCATAATTATTTTGCAAAGGTGTATACTTCTGGTAAATGAGTCAGGTTTTTCTTAAAACCAAAGAAAACTTCACCTGTGAGCATTGTGGCGAGCGAGTGGCGGATGATGAATGCGCTAAACTTTCCACCAATCAAACACAAGAAAAGGCCGACACTTGGTCGGCCTTAGAGCGACTGCCGGGGTAGGCAGTGGCTAAAGTCATTCTTCCTCGTTGGAATCGCAGTCCTTTTCCCGAGGTTCGATTGGGCGGACCGCAAACGTTAAGATGAGGAACCCGAGAAAAACTCCCCCATTGACCAGACACGCATTTCGTAAGTCTGTGCTGGAGACTAGACCCAGACTCCAGCTTAGGAGGGCAAGGGCAGTCAACCCAAGCGCAAATCCCGTCAAAATGACAAGGAAATCTCTGCGAACAGTCTGGACATATGTCATGGTTTCTCCTTTCGTTAAGAAAACCATTTGTTAAGCCTAGAAAGCCAGCCTCTAATTTTCCTGACGTCTCTCCGCGATAGCAGTGGAACACCCGGTCCGGATCCGATCCCCGTCACGCGGGGAATTCCCATCTCGTAAAAGAGCAAAAACACCCACCACCATACTACCACGGAAAACATAATGATGCTATTAACGGTTGTGACATGTAGAACAAAATGGAGGAAGAAAAACGCGGCCAAGACCAACGCCCCGGCAATGGTCTGGAGTGTTTGAATCGTTTTGAGTTCCACCCAGTCATCGCTACTCGAATAGCCCCGTAATGTTTTCTTGGCCCACCAGGCTCCCAACAACAAGACCATGGCCAGATAAAACAGAAACAGTAGACCTTTGTCTAGAATTTGGGCCGCCATACTGTAGGCGCAAAAGGCAATAACAATCTCAATAAAGAATCTGGTGTAACCTCGGTAGGGGTTTCTGATGGTCAGGATACGGGCATGGACCCAATCCCAAGTGAGGAAATAAAACGCCATCATGATTGCGAGTACATGAGTAAATGTTCCCGCTAGATCACTGAGCGTGCTTCCAGACAAAGTCAGCTTCCTGGCCGTTTCGCTGATGATCAAACCGAAAACGACGGCGTAAAGAAAGTCAATGAACAACAACAAGGATTCCCCAATCTTTTGCTTCAACTCTTGCCTAGTGGGCATAATCGTCTCCTTTTATTGTTAAAGAGTCACAAGCAGAAACCAGATTTATAACTAGCACATTCGTAGTTATTTTGCAAAGGTGTATACTTCTGGTAAATGAGTCGGGTTTTTCTTAAAACCAAAGAAAACTTCACCTGCGGGCATTGTGGAGACAAAGTGGTCGGGGATGGTTATACTAATCATTGCCCAAAATGCTTATGGAGTAAGCATGTGGATGTTTGGCCGGGTGATCGGCGGGCGGAATGCGGCGGTTTGATGCGGCCGGTTGGCTTTACGGCCAAGTCTGACGGCTATCTTGTCCTCCATTGCTGCGAGAGCTGTGGTCATCAGAAACCAAACAAAACCTTGACCGGAGATAATGTTGAAGTGCTGATTGGTCTGTGCTAAACTCCTTTGAATGAATAATAAAAAAGTGGTTATTTATACTACACCGAGCTGCGTCTACTGTCGCGCGGCAAAGGCGCTTTTTCATGAGAAAGGAATAAAATATGAAGAATATAATGTCGGCCTCGACGCGACGAGGCGCGAGGAAATGATTGACAAAAGCGGCCAAATGGGCGTGCCGGTGATCACGATTGCCGACGAAGATAATGAGGAGCAGGTGATTGTCGGCTTCGATAAAGCGACTCTAACCGCCGCACTCGGCCTCTAGTCGCTCCCGTAGTTCAACGGATAGAACAGCTCCGTCCTAAGGAGTAGATATGGGTTCAATTCCTGTCGGGAGCACCAAAATAGGCTTATTTTAGGCCAGATTTGCTCAAAACGCCCTGCCTCGTTCTACGGGGTTGACTTTTAAACCTCTTTGTGCTAGACTGAAAAAGTGGTCAGAATGGTTCTGGCCGAAGATTGGTCCGTTAAATTAAGGAGTGTCGGATGTTTACCAGAATGACGGTTGAGGTGGTGCGAGGGAAGTATTTTTTCGCCAAGGACGACCGGGGCCTGCGCGTCTTCGGCCATCTGAACGACTGCCGCAAGGTGGTCCTCAAGCAGTCGAAGGTGAGCGTCTTCTTCGAGCGGCTGGTGCCGGCGACACTCTGGCCCCAAGTCGCGGTTGATGATGAGGTCGTCGGCTTCGTCCACCAAGACGATCTCGGCCGGCCCAAGGCGACCAGCTGGAATCTGGCGAGCGAGTGGGATAAGGTAATGCGAACAGTCGTGCTCGAGCTCGGCCAGGCCTCGGTGCCGTTGGCCGATGTCATCGGCCAAAGGTCGCTGAACCCACGCGGCAAGAAGGCCCGGAAGCAGGCCTTGAAGATCGCCTGATCGGAGATCAGGTTGCGTAAGTAATAACGAAAAAGCCCCGAGCAGGATGCGAGGGGCTTTTCTTTTTTCACACAAAAAGGTAGGATGGAGTGATGAGCCCGGAGGAGCGAAAGTTGCTTGACGAAACGGTCGAATTATCACGCGAGAACAATCAGATGTTACGGCGGATGCAGAGCCGCCTGCGTCTAGCTAATTTCTTCTCTTGGCTTAAATGGTTGATTATCATCGGCACCACCATCGGCGCCTACTATTACCTCCAGCCCTATTTAGATCAAGTTTTGAAAATGTATAGTATTGTCTCGGAGCAATTCCGAAACTTGCCCACTTTGCCCAGATAGCTCAGTTAGTAGAGCATTCCCCTGAAGAAGGAAGGGTCGTCAGTGCAAGTCTGACTCTGGGCACTATTTAAAGTGATTTAACTTTCAAGCTTTGCTTCTTGTCTTTGTCGATTTTGGGCAAGCGGAGGGTCAGCAGGCCGTGCTTCTCGATCGCTTCGGCTTCTTCGACTTCGACTTCGGCCGGCAGGAGAATAGTTCGAGAGAAACCGCCCCAGTACAGTTCTTTTTGGAAGAAATCTTCGGTGCTAATCTCGCGGCCGCTCTCCCGTTTGCCGCGGATCGTTACCATATCGCGCGTGATCGCCACCTCTAAATCTTCGGGTTTAACGCCCGAGACCATTGCTTTGATGATAATTTCCGATGGTGTCTGATAAACGTCCACCGCCAGCTCGCCCTCCTCGACATTTTCCTCCAACCAACTTCCATTCTTGCCATTTTTGGACGGCGCGATGTCAAATTCCTCGTCGTCGGAAGCGACACTGCCCGTCAATCGTTCAAAAAATGATCTTTTTTTTGACATATAATTTAGTTTTAGCTTTGACCCGTTCGAAAAAGAAGATAACAAAAATTGCCGTTGCCCACAGTAGAACGAAAATTTTTAAAACCCCTTCGCTCTTAGCGGTAATTATAAAGTAATTGAATAGAGCATGCAACAGGGTAGCTGTGAGTAACCCACCGGCCAGGTAGGCAAGCCGCCGCCGCCGTTGACTGTAGAAGGCCAGGCCGACAAAACCGCCGACGATCGATGAAGCCACCAAATGAACGACGGTGGCGCCCAAGAAGCGCAAATTGCCGGTGAGGAGGAAAATTACCGGCTGGCCGTGAGTGACGAAAGTGCTTAAGAGGAAGAGGGAATTCTCGGCGGCGGCGAAGCCCAGCGCGCCGGTGATCATGTAGACCATTGCGTCCACCGGTTCATCAAACCAGCGCCCGCGCAGAGCGAAGATATAAACTGCCAAGAATTTGAGCGATTCCTCAATTAGGGCCCAGAGCGTGACCGTAAGCCCCAGTTGGTGGCCAAAGAGTGGCGCCATAATCTCCAGGCCGCTTTTCTCCAGCCAATAAGCCGGCACGACCGCTAAGCCGCCGGCGATGAAAACAACCGCAACCAGCGCTCGCGGTTCCGGATGAGCGCGATCTTCTTTAAGCCAAAACCAAAGCCAGATAATCGCCGGTAACAAGCCTCCCAGGAAAGAGTAAATTAAGCCATCAATGCCGAGACTCAAGATTTCTGTGGCCATGATTCAATGATTAAGGGATTTTTATTTTTTGTGGGTAGTAACGACCAAATTTCTTCGGTGATGTAAGGCATAAAGGGATGCAAAAGTTTCAAACTCGTAATTAAAATTGTTGGTAACATCACTCGAACAGACTTATCTTTTTTTGCGGCCTCTATTATTTTATCAGCAAAGGTGTGCCAGAAGTAGTGATAAAGTTTCTCTCCGGCCAAGTAATAGCGGAAGCTGTCCATATCGGCGGTGACTTCTTTAACAAGCTCGTTTAGCTCAACGAGTTCACTTGGAGGCTTAGCCTCCCTTTGGAGGCTAAGCCTCCAAGTTTCCGGCGGACAATTCTCAATCACGTAGCGCGAAGCGTTCCAAATTTTGTTGGCGAAGTGTTTGTAGGCCTTGATTTTGTTCTCCGAAATTTTGCTGTCCTGGCCGGGGCTGGTGCCGATGATGAGCGACAGCCGCACCGCATCGGCGCCAAACTTGGCAACCATCTCAAGCGGATCAATAATATTGCCGAGCGACTTGGACATCTTCTTACCGCCCTCGTCGCGGACCAAGCCGTGGAGGTAAACGGTCCGGAAGGGGACAGTTTCAAGCAAGAAGCCAGTCATCAGAATCATTCTGGCGATCCAGAAGAAGATAATGTCATAACCAGTTTCCAATACCGTTGTTGGGTGGAAGTTTCTCAAGTCTTCGGTTTGATTAGGCCAGCCCAGTGAGGAGAAAGTCCACAAGCCCGACGAGAACCAGGTGTCTAACGTGTCCGGATCCTGCTCCCAACCATCACCATTTGGCGCTTCAATTCCAACATAAATTTCTTCGCCTTTGTACCAAACGGGGATCCGGTGGCCGAACCAAATCTGGCGCGAGATACACCAGTCATGGAGATTATCCACCCAGTTGAAGTAAGTGGCATCGAAGCGCTCGGGGATAATTTTGATCTCGCCCGAACGGACCGTATCTTGCAACAGTTTCTTCAATGTCGTTTCTTCGCCGCTTCGTTTCTTAAACGGCTTGTCGACCGCCACGAACCACTGACGCAAGATCTGCGGCTCAATCGGCTCACCGCTCCGTTCGCTCGTCGCCACATTATGAACATAATTCTCCTCAATTTTTTCCACCAAACCTTTCTGTTGTAATTTCTCGACGATCGCCGCTCGCGCTTTCTTAATATGCAGACCGGCAAACTCACCAGCAATCGGTAATATTTTGCCCTTGAGGTCGATCATTTGCTCCTTATCGAGCCCGTGCCGTTCGGCAATGTCGAAGTCAACCGCGTCGTGCCAGGGCGTGATCGTCATCGCGCCGGTGCCGAAGTTCATGTCAATCGCTTCGTCTTTGATTATCGTGGCCGTGATCGGGCCGTTAATCCATTCCAGCTTAATTTTTTGTCCATCTTTGTAATCAGCATAACGGGCGTCGGCTGGATGCATGACCGCATACTTGTCGCCAAACTTGGTTTCCGGCCTAGCCGTGGCGATTATGAATGGTCCGTATTTCAAATAATAGAGCGGCTCGGCGACTGCTTGATAGACGATTTCCTCATCCGAGACCGTGGTTTGCAAACGCGGATCCCAATTGACGATCCGCTCGCCGCGATAGACGAGGCCGGCGTCGTACATCTGTTTGAAGGCGGTCCGGACGGCGAGACTTCGCGTCTCATCAAGCGTGTACGCCTCGCGTGACCAGTCGGCCGAGGCGCCAAGCTTCTTGATTTGATTAACAATCGTGTCGTGACTTTGGCGGGCGAAGTCGTTAACCCGCTTCAAGAATTCTTCGCGCCCCAGGTCGTGACGCGTCTTGCCCTCTTCTTTTTGTAAAATCTTTTCGACTTTAACCTGCGTCGCAATCGCGGCGTGATCGGTGCCGGGGAGCCACAAGGTCTTGTCGCCCCGCATCCGGCGGTAACGGGTCATGATGTCCTCAATCGCCACCATCGCGGCGTGACCCAGGTGGAGCGAGCCGGTCACATTGGGCGGCGGCATCACCACTGAGAAAGTTTGACCGGAATCGTTGCGGCTGTTTTCCGGCTTAAACCAACCACCCCGCTCCCACATTTCATAAATCCGCGCCTCGGTCGCGGCCGGATTGTAGGGCTTAAGCAACTTCTCCGGAATCCCCGGACGTTTTTCCATGGCTTAAATTATAACAAAAATTGACCAATATGAGATATTGACTTTTCCACTACGACATGATAGCCTATACGTTAGCGTTTGTTCGTTGTAACAATAATTCCTATTTTATGAGGTGCTTTGTGAAGAGCAAAAAACAATGCATGGCCGATGAGTTGGAAGCCTTATTGTCTAATTTTGACGAGTGGGCAAGCAAGGACCCGGAATGGGTGTTTATTAATGCTGAGGTGGTAAGTGACTTGAGTGGGATTTCGCTTTCTGAGCTAAGAGGCCTTTCTGGCAGAGACATACTGTTCTTGTTAGAACAGCTCCAAAGTGGGGATGATCCAGGAAAGATTTCCACACAAGAGATCATAGACTCAAATCGGATCATTGTCGAACGATGCCTGCGATTAATCCGGTAAATCCTCGTCGATATTGGTAATTGCCCCGCTGGCGCAACAGAGCCCGTCTCTGGTTTGCGAGGCGGGTTTTCTGTTTCAACCATTATACCATTATCGGACGATCGTCTAATTACGGTATAATTATCTTAGTGATAAAGTGCCCCGCGCCACAATATTTTTCGGTCCAGGTTTCTTTTTGAAAATATGGAAGTACGCGGCCAGGGCGATCATCGTGGCGTTGTCGGTGGCGAGTTGGAAGTCGGGGATGAGTAATTTAACGTTTGGATATTTTTTGGCAACTAATTCATCAAATTTTTCTCGCAAGGCTGTGTTGGCAATGACGCCACCGCCGATGATCAGAGTTTTGGGATTATAATGCTCAATCGCTTTGCTAGTTTTGGCGACCAGAACTTCAATCACGGCGTCTTGGAATTCGCGCGCGATCGCGGCTTTCGTCTTGTCATCAACCTTCCCCAACTTTTTAACCAAATAAAGCACCGCCGTTTTCAAACCCGAGAACGAGAAGTCGAAATCTCCTGAATGAATCATCGGCCGGGGGAATTTGGCAAACATCGGATGTTTGCCATTTTTGTCGGCCAGTTTGGCTAGCGCCGGGCCGCCGGGGTAAGGTAGGTCAAGCAAGCGCGCCACTTTGTCGAAGGCCTCGCCCACCGCATCGTCGCGGGTTTGACCGATCACTTGGTACTTCAACCAATCTTTGACCAAGACTAATTCGGTGTGGCCGCCGGAGATTAGCAGAGCCAGGGCAGGAAATAGGTTATAAGTTTTAGGTTCTAGGAGGGGTGAATAAATGTGACCCTCCATGTGGTTGACGGGAATCAGTGGCTTGTTCCAAGCCAGCGACAGGGCGCGCGCAAAATTGATCCCGACCCAGAGCGCCGGTTCTAAGCCCGGGCCATAAGTCACGGCAATCGCGTCAATCTTCGGCACGCTAATCGTCGGAATTAATTCCAAGAGTTGCTTTAACAACTCCGGCTCGCGCGAGAGGATTTTTGGAATTTTGTCCAACATCGGATGTTGGACACTGGACGCTTTGTATAATCTTAATTCGCGCAAGGCCGTTGCTAAAAGCGGAATCAGATTCTTACTATGCTCACGCTTTGCCAAACTCGGCACGACGCCGCCGTACGGCGCGTGGAGTTTAACTTGCGACGAGATTAAGTGGGACAACACTTTGAACTGCGGTTTTTTGAAACCGCCACTGGCCGCGACCACGCTAATTGCTGTTTCGTCGCAGCTCGTCTCGATTGCTAGAATTTTCATAAAAATGTGGGCGGTAGAGGACTTGAACCTCTGACATCTACAACGTCAATGTAGCGCTCTACCAACTGAGCTAACCGCCCATCTTGGCGGACTTGTCCGCCGAAGCTCCAAAGGAGCGAAGGCGGAGGGTAGAGGATTTGAACCTCTGAGGGATTGCTCCCAACCGCGTTTCGAGTGCGGCGCATTAGACCACTCTGCCAACCCTCCCTGCCTGCGCAGGCAGGCGTTGATACCTTAACACTTTTTTGCTAAGCTGAAAAGTGAGGGGCCCTATCGTCCCTGTCTGCGCAGGCAGGTAACGGTTAGGACAATCCATGGCTTACGTCTATTTAATTAAAAGCCTCAGCGCTAACTGGGTTTATGTTGGTTCAACCTCCAATCTCGAGCAACGCCTTCGTCAACATAACGGCGGCGAAGTTCGTTCAACTAAATACCGAGCGCCTTACAAATTGATTCACTCTGAAGAATATGGTACTTTACGAGAAGCTCGCGCAAGAGAAAAACAAATAAAGTCTGTCCGTAGAATTAAAGAGCAAATTTTACGCGATAAGTTGGCCCTATCGTCTAACGGTTAGGACATCGGCTTTTCAAGCCGGTAATCCGGGTTCGATTCCCGGTAGGGTCATCGCTAAAAACAATTTATGACCCACCAAATTAAAACTTTGGCGCCGGCGATTTGGCGGATGATTCAAGAATCACAAAAGGTTCTGCTTCATTGCCATCCGCACCCGGATCCGGACAGTGTTGGCAGTGCGCTCGCGATGGCTCATGCCTTGCGCGGCTTGGGTAAAGCGGTAACGGTGATCCGAGGCGATTCGGAACTTGATTTCGCGCCCGGCGTTTTTCCCGGCTTTGAGACGATTGTTGCAAAGCATTGGTTTGAAATTGATCTGTCTAAATTTGATTTGTTTGTCGCCCTGGACATTAACAGCCGCGAGCGCGTGTCAGAAAAAGGGGAGGTCATCTTCCCCCCGACTCTTAAAGTTATTTTGATTGATCATCACCATAATCTTGAACCGTTCGGCCAAATTAATTTGGTGGAACCGGATTACCCGGCCACCGCCCAAATTCTGTTTGAACTATTTGAGTTGTGGAAGCTAAAATTGACGCCAGAGGTCGCGACTTGTTTAATCGTTGGTCTTTATACCGACACTGGCGGCTTCAAATATCCGCGGGTGACGGCTGAGACGTTTCGCGCCGCGGCGGCTCTGGCCGCCGCGGCGCCCAACTTCGCCGCCGCCATTTTTGAGTTGGAGAACAATAACGTGCCCGAGCGGATTATTTTTGATGGCCTTACCCTAAATTCAGTGGAAACTTTTTTCGGCGGCCGAGTTGCTCTCGCTGCCGTGGCTTACGACGAGTTGCAAGCCCGCGATCTCAAGCCGGAACATACCCACAGCGGGGTTGCTAACACACTCAAATCGGTGCGCGGTTGGGAGATTGGCGTCAGTTTGATTGAGCAAGAGCCTGGTCTGGTCAAGTTGAGTCTCCGCACCCGCGATGCCAAGCAGTACGATTTGAGCCAAATCGCGGCTCGATTGGGCGGCGGCGGCCATTCGGCCGCCGCCGGCGCCACGATTCGGTCGCCGCTCCCCGAGGCCAAGCGCCTAGTCCTCGAAGCTATTCAGTCAACAGTTCAATCTTAGCGCCGAGTTTTTTAAGTCTAGTAACTAAATTTTCATAACCGCGACTGATTGAATAAATGTTTCGCAAAATGGATGGTCCTTTGGCCGCTAACATGGCGATAAGAATAATAGCGGCCGGACGCAAAGCGGCCGGACAAATGATCTCGGCGCCGCGCAGTTTGGTTTGGCCTTCGATAAAAACACGGTGCGGATCGGCTAAAACAATATCGGCGCCGAGTTTAGCCAACTCCATATAATAAATCGCCCGACCGTCGTAGACCCAATCGTGAATTAAAGTTTTACCTTTGGCTTGAGTGGCGATTGGCACAAAGAAGGGTAGATTGTCAATATTGATGCCGGGATAGGGCAGGGGATGGATTTTGTCTTCAAGCGCTTTGAGATTCGAGGGCTTGGTCTCGATGTCAACGAGCTTTGTTTTGCCATTAGTGGCTTGATAACGCGCGATAATTTTATATTTAAAACCCATTTTGGCAAGTTTCAACAACTCTAGTTCCAAGAAGTCAATCGGCGCCCGTTTAATGGTCAAATGTGAGCCGGTGGTCGCCGCCAGCGCCAAGAAGAACATCGCTTCAACTGGGTCTTCACCCACGGGATAATTAATGACTTGATTAATTTTCTCCACCCCATTAATAATGAGCGTACTTGAACCGATGCCCCCGATGGCCACACCCAGTTTTTCTAATAAATCACAAGCGTCCTGGACCATATAGTTGGTGGCTGCAAATTTGATCACGGTCTCACTAGATCGAGACGCGGCGACGAGAAGCGCGTTGATCGTGGCGGTGTCGCTCATCTCATAGAGCACCACTTCGCGCCGACTGCGCGGTTCGCTAACCTTGATCTCGAAAACATCGCCGCGCCCGCCAATCTTGATGCCAAGCGTTTCAAGGGCGAAGAGATGCGGCGCAATCGTCCGGTCGCCCAGCCGACAACCGCCCGGTTTGGGGAAAAGGAAGGCCCGGCTCCAACCAGACAAGGCGCCAAGAAGGAGTAGGGAACTGCGCGTGCTAGCGGCGGCCTCCTTGTCAGCATTTTTAAAGTTAATCTTGGCCGGTGGTCTAATCGTCAAATTATTCCCTTGCCGAATCACTTTCACCCCCAGACTAATCAGGAGTTCTATTAAGCGATTAACATCCTCCACTTTCGGCACGTTCTCTAACGTCGTTTGGCCGCGATTCAAGAGTGCCGTCGCCATCAAAGCCACAACTGAATTCTTAGCCGTGTTTGTGGTCACCGTCCCCGTCAACTTCCGCCCACCCTCAATCTTGAAATTCATCCACCGCATTTTAACAGCTTAGCCTCATCATCGGCAACCGCTAAGTTTGCTACTTAAAATCATAACCTAAACAACTACGATCGTTTGTAAATGGTACAATGATGGCAGGGATGAAAAGAGGAATAATCCACAGCCCACTCAAGAAAAAGTTACTCGTGCTTTTTCAGGCTGGTTTCGTTTTGAGTTTAAGCAAGCACCCTCGACATCGACGTTATGTGCTTGACTCGATTCCTAAAGAGTTGCGGAAGATCGAGAGACGGTATCTCTATCGCTGTTTGCAGGAATTTCGCCATGATCGTCTGATTCAATACGAGGAAAAACCGAATGGTGCCATCGAAATGATCTTAACGGAGAAAGGAAAGGCTCGGGCCCTGAAATTTAATATCGATCTCATGGCCTTGCCCATTTTTAACCGGTGGGACCGAATCTGGCGAATGGTACTTTTTGATATTCCTGAGACTAAGCGGCGAGGGAGAGATGCCCTAAGGCTAAAACTTAAAGATTTGGGGTTTGTAGAATGGCAAAAATCGGTGTTTGTCTATCCTTACCCTTGTCGTGACGAAATTGATTTCATTATCGAATTTTTCGAATTGCGATCATATGTTCGTTATTTGGAATTTACTAATCCGACTAATGAGGCAGAGTTAAAACTTAAGTTTGATCTGTAAACCGAAACACATACGATCGGTTGTGTTTGGGCTTTCTGATTTCGAAACGAAAGTGCTGGCCCTACTGTGCGGGTTGGGTTTCGGCCGGCACCTCGCTCGGCTGAGTGATGGGCGTGGCTGTGGTCGAGTTAGAATGTTTGCTATACATCCCCCATATCCCCACCACCATCATCGCGGTACCAATCAGCTTGTTTGTCAAGCGGTCAAAAATGGCTTAAAATAAGCTCATTTTGCGAGGTGGAGATAATTGTAGATATCTTCAAGCGCTTTAACCGCATCGCCGGCGGAGATGTTGTTTTGGTGATAGAGCCCGTCGGTGGCATCGCCGGCGGCCCAGATGCCAGGGACTGAAGTACGTTGGGTTCGCGGGTCAACCTCGATTTGATTATATTGATTCAGTTTAACTAAATCCTTGATGAAATAGGTGGTCGGCAAGAGGCCAATCTCGACGAAGACGCCGTCGGTGGCCAGTTCGCGGCTCTCGCCGCTCGCCGCATCTTTATAAATAATTTTATTAACAAACTTGTCGCCCTTAAACTCTCGCGGCTCGGCGTTGGTAATAATTTTAAATTTAGGATTCTGCTTGACTTTCTCAATCGTGATTGGATCGGCGCGGAATTTGTCACTGCGATTTAAGAGCGTGACGCTTTTGCAATAAGCGAGCAGTTGCGCCGCGGTCTCGAAAGCGGCGTTGCCGCCGCCGATCACCGCCACGTCGCGGTCGGCGAAGAGCGGCCCGTCGCAAGTGGCGCAGTAAGTAATCCCCTTTTGTTCAAATTCTTTAGCGCCCGGCACCTCGAGCCGGCGCCGGTCGGCGCCGGTGGCGATTAGCGCGGTTTTGGTTTCAAATTTTTCTCCAGTATCAGTTTCGACCATGAAATTTCCACCGGCAGGTGAAATCTTTTGCGCCTTCTGACCCTCGACAATTTTTAAATCCGGCCCCTCATACATTCTCACGTGTTCTTTCAATTGCCGCGCCAACGTCTCGCCGCTAATTGATTTGGTGCCAACCCAATTTTGAATGTCAGCTGACACCACCGATTGACCGCCCCAGTCGAAAGTGAGCAAGAACGTCTTTAACTTTTTGCGGGCGGCATAAACACCAGCCGCCGCGCCGGCCGGCCCACCGCCGATAATAATTAAATCGTAGACCATTATTTAGCGCGCGGCCGGCGCAAGAAAGCGGGAATCGAAGACCACTCGTCCTCGTCCTCTAATTTTTTAAAACCAGTTTTGGCTTCAGCGTCTTTTTCTGATTCTTTCCCTTTCTCCTTTTCTTTATCTTTTTTGCCATCCTTTTTATCGTCTGCCGTTCGTTCCAGACCGAAGAGCGGCGTTTTCTTCTTGGAATTTTCGGGGAAGCCAGAAGCGATGACGGTGACCTTAATTTCATTCTTATTTAATTTGTCGTCGTGGATGGCGCCGAAGATAACTTTAGCGTTGGTGTCAATCGACTCAACGATAACTTTGGCGGCCTCTTGAACCTCAAACATCGTCATGCTGCGATCGCCGGCAATGGCGAAGAGCACGCCCTTGGCGCCGTCAATTGAGATGTCGAGGAGCGGCGAATTAATGGCCAAGCGGGCGGCTTCAACGGCGCGATTCTCGCCGGCGCTGCGGCCGATACCCATTGAAGCGGCGCCGGTGTTGGTCATAATGGCGCGAATGTCGGCAAAGTCAACATTGATAATCCCGGGCGTGGTAATCAGGTCAGAAATGCCTTCTACCGCTTGGCGCAGAATATCGTCGCACATGCCGAAAGCGGAACTCAAGGTGGTTTTCTGATCAATGACGGCGAGCAGGCGGTCGTTCGGGATGACAATAATGGCGTCCACCTCTTTGCGCACTTCGTCGATGGCGCGATCGGCGATTTGCATCCGCTGGTTGCCTTCGAAGAAAAATGGTTTAGTGACCACGGCTACGGTAAGGATGCCCTGGTCTTTAGCAATTTTGGCAATTGGCGGCATGGCGCCCGAGGCGGTGCCGCCGCCCATGCCGCCGGTCAAGAAGACCATGTCGGAGCCTTTCAAAATGTTTTGAATTTCTTCAGTGCTCTCCTCGGCCGCTTTGCGGCCGAGGTCGGGATTCATGCCGGCGCCGAGGCCGCGGGTTAAATTTTTACCAATGTGAACTTTCTTCTTCGCCAACGAGTGATGAAGATCTTGAGTGTCGGTATTAACGACCACGAACTCCACTCCCTTGATATTAGACCGAACCATGTGATTGGTGGCGTTCTTGCCTGAACCACCGACGCCAATCACCTTGATCCTTGCAAAAGCTTCGATTTCCGGTTCAATTTTTGGCATAATTTAAGCCTAGCAGAAAAGTAAATTTATGGCCAGAAGGCTTTGGTTGACCTGACCGCCCGCCGAAGTAATTCGGTCAAGCCGGGACCGCGCGGCCGTTCGCCCAGTCCGTTGCCGAGGCCGGAGAGACACAAACCATAAGCCACCGCCCAAGGTGAATCGCGCAGTTGGCTCTTGAGGTACGGCTCAGTGCTCGGATCAAAAATTTTGGCTGGCAGGCGGAGCGTGGTTTTAGCGAGCTTCTCGATATCATCCACATGGGCGCCGCCGCCGACAATAATGATTCCGGCCGGCAAGAGGCCGTCGCGGCCAAGTTTCTTCAAATGGTTTTCGATTAGCTCGAACATATCGGACAGCCGCGCTTCGATAATTTCATCCAACTTGCGTTGGATGTTGACCGTACTGCCGCTCCCTTCAAGTTTCATTTTCTCGGCCTCATCGAGTGAGATCCGGAGGCCAAGGGCGATGTCATTGGTCACATCGTTCGAGCCCAGCGGGAAGACCTGGAGTGAGATCGGCGTGCCATCCTCATAGACAATGATCGAGGTGGTCTGCGAGCCGATGTTGGCCAGCACGCAGCCCGCCGCCTTCTGGGGTGGCGTTAAGACCGGCAAACTGGCGGCCACCGGCGCCGCCACAATATCTTCCACGATTAGACCGGCTGATTCGACCACCTGGATCAAATCCTCCAGATGTTGATTGAGGCAATTGATAAAAAGCGTCCTGACTTCCAGTTTGTTGCCCTTTAAACCCTCCGGCCGGCCGAGAATTTTCTTGCCATCGAGTTTGAAGCCAAGGGGAATGGTGTGGATGACGCGCCGGTTGGCGAAATCTGTCAGATTGGCTTCGCTGACCTCGACCACGCGTTTGACATCGGTGTCGGTAATTTCCAAATCGGCTTTGGCGACGGCGATTTGACCCAAGCTCTCTTTCGCCTCAAGCGTGATGCCGCCAATCGCGAGATAAACGCTTTTGACCCGGAATTTGAGCTGGCGCTCGGCCTCGACCAAGACTTCGCGCACGGCCGTCGTTGTCTCTTCGTAATTAACGACATAACCGCGGCGCAGGCCACTCGAATTTTTCTTGATTTGGGCCAAAACGCGCATTCGGCCAGTTTCGGACGCCACTTCACCCACCACGAGCCTGACGGCGGCGGTCCCGATGTCTAATCCGGCGACGATGTTCTTGGCCATACAATTTTTTCTCTTCGCTCTCCATTCTACTCCCATGAACGTAACCTTTCAAATGGAACAAACCGTGGATAAAGAGGGCGAGCTGTTTTTCCGAGTTCGGGACGAGTTCCTTGTCAATCAAAATCTCGCCATCAAGCGGCCCGAGCGGGAAACTTAACACATTGGCTGGCTTGTCTTTGTCGCGGAAATGTAAGTTAAGGGCTTGGGAAGTTTTGCTGTCAATAAAAGCCAGACTCAAATCGTAGTCTGGCCCGAGGACTTCAGTCTTGAACTTAGTTGTAACGTTTGAACGGAACACTGGGCAGTTTGCCTAATTTCTTCAACCGCTCAATCTCGGCCCGGCGGGTAAGGCGATTAAGCGCCGATTTCTTTTTTTTAAAATGCGATTGGGTCCGGGTGGCGGCCTTGAGCGCCTTCACCTCCCGAATAATATTAGAACTCTGCACTTTCTTGCTAAAACGCCGCAAAACGCTCGAGCTTGACTCATTCGGTTCCCGCGTCACTTCGATGGTGATCATTGCACTTCTAGACTAGCACAGTTGAAAATCGATGGCAAGATGTTATGACCTACGATATATGCGTTATAGCGGATATATGGAAGAATGGAGGAATGGGAATTACTTAATATTCTTCAAATACTCGGCGAGTTTGGGGACGGGGACGATGTCTTGGGAGCGGTTTTGCATATTGCGGACGATGACGGTGCCGTCGACGGCTTCCTTCTGGCCCAGAATGATCGAGTAAGGCACTTGGCACTTCTCGGCCAAGCCGAGTTGAGCCCCGAGCGAATCTTTGGAGATTGATTGGGCGATCGGGATGCGCGCGCGGCGCAGAATCTCGATTACCTCGAAACTTTTCAATTTGGCCTCGAAACTCAACTGGATGAAAAAGACTTTCGGCTTCTTAAGCAGGCGCGGCGGGTGTTTGGTGAAGTTTGGTGAGAGCATCACGCGCTCGACGCCGATGGCGCCGCCCACCGCCGACACCTCCTTCTTATTGCCGAGCGCCCGGGCTAAATAATCATAACGACCGCCGCCAGCCACCGTAAGTGGCAGAGTGACTTCTTCGCCCGGAATCACGGCCAAATTCTCACTTATTTCAAACACGGTCCGCGAATAATAATCCATCCCGCGGACCAGATTGTTGTTAATTTCATAAGGCAAACCCATCATCTCCAAATATTCCAGCACCTCTTTGAAGTGCGCCTTGCAATCGCCGCAAAGATAACTGATCGGATTGGGCGCCGATTGTTTGATCACCTGACAACGGGGATTCTTACAATCGAGCAGGCGCAGGGGATTATTCTTCAACCGCTCACGACAATCGTCGCAGAGATCGCGAAGATGTTTGCGATAATAGGCCGTCAACTCGCGTTTGAAAATCGGCCGGCACTCCTTATCGCCGATCGTGTTTATTTCGAGCCTCAAATCTTTCAGCCCGGCTTCTTGGAGAATCAACATGAACAATTTAATAATCATCGCGTCGCTGATGCTCTTGCCGCTACCCAGACTCTCCAACCCAAACTGGTGGAACTCGCGATAACGGCCGCGCTGGGGTTTGTCGTGGCGGAAGAACGGGCCGTAGTAATAGAGTAGAACCGGCTGCGGCTCGGCTTGCAAACCGCGCTCGAAGTAGGCGCGCATTATTGGTGGCGTGCCTTCGGGCCGCAGGGCGAGGCGATCGCCGCCTTTGGTCCGGAGGGTGTACATTTCTTTATCCACAATATCGGTGCCCTCGCCGACGCCGGCGGTGAACAAACTTTCTCGTTCGAGCACCGGCGTCTCGATCGGCGTGAAGCCGTAGTAAAGCGCGATCTCGGCCGCTTTCTCGAAGAAGCCTTGGTAAGCGTAATATTCATCGCCAAAAATGTCGCGCATGCCCTTCGGTAACCGTAATTCCTCCTCGCGATCTTCGGTTTTTTTCTTCATAAATTTACGGGGTATAAACGCCGGGCAAGACGCCGACTTGGCCGAACGGAAAGAGTCGGACTAAAACTCGGCCGGTAATCAACTTTTCCGGCAGCGCGCCCCAGGCGCGCGAGTCGAGACTGACGGAGCGATTGTCGCCCATGACGAAATAGTCGTTGGGGCCGAGCACCAGTTCTACATTGCCGCTGAAAGAGTTATGGACATAGGGTTCATTGAGGCGCATGGTCTCGTTGCCCTTTTTAATATCCACCTCATTATTTTTCACAATTACCGTTTCGCCGGGCAGGCCGATAATCCGTTTGATGAAGTGTTTTGACGGATCCTTCGGGTAGCGGAAGACGACGACCTCGCCGCGCGTCGGCTGGCGCAGATAGTAAGAGAGTTCGTCAATGATTAGATATTGGCCGTGTTCGAAGGTGGGATCCATCGAGGCGCCGGAGACGACGAATGGTTGAGCAACGTAAGTGCGAATCGGCACCACAATGATGAGCGTGATTAAGGCAAACTTGATCACTTCCCAAACCGAGTTCTTAAATTTCCCTGCCATTTGGCTGATTTTACTACTCTTTCCCCTTTGACGCAAATAATTTAGGACATAATATACGGAATATGCGCTATGACGGATATTTGGAATAATCGACCCTCGGGGTCGATTGGTTGGGTCGATTGGTTTGGCTGATTTTAGCATGCCGGATATAATGAAGCAATGAGCTATGTTATCGTTGGTTTGGGGAATCCGGGAAAAGAATATGAAAAGACGCGACATAATACCGGGCGAATGGTAGTGGCGCGCGCGGCCGAGAAATTCAAGGGCAAGGCGAAAATATTAGTGCCGGACACCTTTATGAACCAGTCCGGCAAAGCGGTGGCGAAGGTGGTCAAGAGTAAGAAGGCGGCGGCGAAATTGGTCGTGGTTTATGACGACTTGGATTTGCCGCTCGGCACATTCAAAATCAGTTTCAATCGCAGTTCGGGCGGCCATCGCGGGCTCGAGTCTATAATTAAAACTTTAAAAACCAAAGAATTTATTCGGGTGAGGGTTGGTATCGCGCCGAAGAAAAAGTTAAAAACCGAGAAGCAAGTTTTGGATTATATTCTCGGCGAATTTAGAAAGCCGGAATTAGAAATTCTTAAGAAAACGAGCAAGAAAGTTGCCGTCGCGCTGGAAACAATCGTGACCGAGGGCAAAGACCGCGCGATGAACTTATTTAACTAAGCTCAGGGTCAGCTTTTGATCTTTAGGGTCGAAGAGATTGATGACGAAGGCGTAAGTTTTGCCGAGTTCCAAAGTCCGGCGCAATTGATCTTCTGAAGCGAATTCCGAGACATGAACCAAGCCGGCCACACCCTCCTCAATCGAGACGAGCGCGCCGTAGCGATTATATTTGATGACAACGCCCTTAACCGTCTCACCTTTGCGATATTTGGTCTCGGCGTCTTGCCAAGGATTCTTCTTCAGGGCTTTGATCGAGAGCGAAATTTTGTCATCTTTGATCTCAATAATTTTGGCCTCGATCTGGTTGCCGATTTTGAAAAGGTCGCGCGGATTTTCGACGAGCGACCAATCAATTTCTGAAATATGGACGAGGCCTTCGAAATTTTCCTCAATTTTCACGAAGACGCCGAAGTCCACCACGCCGGTGACGGTACCCGAGACGGTGTCGCCGAGATTGTATTTAGACAGGATTTCTTTGCGGTTCTTGTTGCCGATCACCTTTTCCGAAAAGATCAGTTTTCCCTCTTTAGGATCGGCGCTGATGAGATACACCGAGAGCTTCTGCCCCACTAACTTGCGCAGTTCCTCAAGAATTTTATCTTTATTGCCGTCGGCGACTTTGGGATAATGCTCGGGTTTGAGTTGCGAGGCGGGTATGAAGCCGTCGAGACCTTGCCAGTCGAGCGTCAGGCCGCCCTTGTTGGCATTCTTAACTGTGACTTCAAAGGTGAGATTGTCGTTGATGGCGCGTTTGGCCTCGGCCCAGACGAGCGCTTGTTTGGCTTCTTTGAGCGACAGTTCAATGTAGCCGCGCTCGCCTTCCGGATTAACCACCTTGGCGCTGACCGAGTCGCCAATGCTAATCTCTTTAATAATGTCGCGGGCGTTTAGATATTCGCGGCCGAAGATCAGGCCGGTGCCGAAAGGCGGAATGTCCACATAAACTGCCATTTTGCCTTTGGCAATCACCGTGCCGGTGATGAGCGATTTCTCCCGCGGCCGCTCGAGCGTGTTTTTCAACACCTCATCCATCGGCGAGAGTACGACCACCGGCTTGCTTTCCTCTTTGACCATCGTGCTCGTCAGTATATAGATTTGTTGCCATTTGGCAAGGGTGGTGGTAGAGTCAAAAAAGAAAGGAGGTCTTTATGACTATTCAGGAATATACGTTGGCTCAATTCGAGTCAGTCGGCGCCCTGCGCTCGGGTCACTTCGTTCTAGCGTCCGGCCGCCACAGCGATCGTTACTTGAACAAAGATGCGATTTATCCGCACACCACCAAGATTTCTCGTTTGTGCCGTAAAATTGCCACGCACTTCGATGATTCGTTGATGAATATCGAGGTTGTGGTTGGGCCGGAGAAAGGCGGCATTATTTTGGCGCAATGGGTGGCGGCGGCCCTCTGTTGTTGGGATTTCGAGGTGTTGGCGGTCTATGCCGAGAAGGCGCCGGAGCGCGATTTCGTCTTCAATCGCGGCTACGCTCAACTGGTGGTGAACAAGCGCGTACTGGTGGTCGAAGATATTTTGACCACCGGTGAAAGTGTTGAACGCGTGGTGCATGCTGTGCGCGAAGTCGGCGGTGAGGTAATCGGCGTCGGCGCGCTCTGCAATCGTGGCGGCGTCACCGCCGAACAATTGGGCGTCCCCGAACTCAAATGTTTGTGTGAGCTCAAGCTCGACTCCTGGACCGAAGCCGATTGTCCAATGTGCCAAGCCGACGTGCCGGTGAACACCGAAGTCGGCAAGGGCCGCGAATTTCTCGCCGCCCAAAGTGCCTATTAGAAAAGTGTCTCACATCCGATGTGATACATTTAGCCTCGCGGTATCACTGCGGGGCTTTCTTTTTGCTCAAAATGTCCGACATCCGATGTCGGACAGACCAGACACATTAAAGATTGTTAAACACCGAGTGTTTAACAATTATTGATAATGAGTAAGCGGTATGCTAAGGTAGCGACGGAATCTGGTTTTTGTAATTTTTGTAAAACGAAAGGAGAATTGAATGAGTCGAGAGAAAAAGTGTGTCGCGATTGTGGGTCTGGGGTATGTCGGTCAGGCGGTGGAGAAACTGCTCGAGCCGCAGTGCGAGATTTATCGAGTGGACCCAAGTTGCTATGTCAGGCTAGCAGAGGGAGCTAGCTTCGAGCAGCTAAAAGAACGAGCCAACGAGAACTGCGAGCTGGCTTTTGTCTGCGTCCCGACCGAGTCGTTGGCCGGTGGCGCGGCGGACATCTCGATTGTGGAAGAAACGGTCAAGTGGCTTGAGACGCCGATCATCTGTATTAAGTCCACTGTGCCGCCCTGCACGACTGCACGCCTACGAGCCGAGACTGGCAAGCGGATTATCTTCAATCCTGAATACATCGGCGAGGGGAATTACCCGGTGCCGGACGATTGGCCTCACCCGACAGATATGAGTAAGCACACTTTCCAGATTTTCGGTGGTGAGCGGTCGGATTGTCACGTCGCGGCGGAGTTGTTCAAAAAGTTGCTCGGTCCGAATTGTCGGATCAAGTACACTGATGCCACGACGGCCGAATTGGTGAAGTACATGGAGAACTCCTACTTTGCCACCAAGGTTACATTCTGTCAGCAATTCTTCGATTTGGCCGAAAGTCTCGACGTGGATTATGACGAGCTCCGCGAACTCTGGCTCCTCGACGGCCGGATTGGCTCGTCGCACACGGCGGTTTTTCGTGAGCATCGCGGCTACGGCGGCAAGTGTTTGCCAAAAGACACCAAAGCGATCAGCGCTGTCGCTCGGGCGAGGGGCTGTACCATGTCGCTGCTTGATGCGGTTGAGCATTACAACAAGGAGCTCCGCACCAAACTTGGACTGCCCTTGAAGTGAAGTCGTTAAGTTCATTTTTCCTTCCAAGCCCGGCGCTCTCACGAGAACGTCGGGCTTTTTATTTGCCAAACGGCCGCGGGTGTGATAGCTTCAACTCGGTTTAGAACCTTTCACCCATTTGATTATCGGTTTGCAGTCCAACCCGTTAATCACCGAGCCGGCCTATCGCGGCAAAAGCAAAAACCCGCCGATCATGTCGCTTGAAGAACGCCAGATCATCCTTAGACGAAACTGTCTCACATCCGATGTGATACATTGTGATACATTTAGCCTCGCGGTGTTACTGCGGGGCTTTTTTATTTCACGAAAATCTGCTATAATTAATAAATGGTCATCAGTTATTACGGTGGCGGAATGGTCAAGGTGGCGCTTGGCGAAACGGTGATTGTCTGGAACCCGAACGGTCGGGTTAAATTTGGCGCCGATATCGCTCTCGTCAGCGTCAATGACGCGGGTTACAATGTCGTCGCCGGCGCCACGCGCGGCGACCGCGTGCCGTTCGTCATTGATGGCCCGGGTGAGTATGAGATCGGCGGCGTTTTTGTGAAGGGTCTCGCGACCGAAGGTCCAGACGGTAAAATAAATACCGTCTATTTGCTCATTCTTGACGGCGTCCGATTGGTGCACTTGGGGGCGCTGGCGAACGACAAAATATCCGACAAAGTGATTGAGGAGATTGGCGCGGTGGATGTCTTGTTCGTGCCGGTGGGGCTCAAAGTGATTAGCTCGTTCGAGCCCAATTTGGTCATCCCGATTAATTATGATGACGTCGGTTTGAAGAAGTTTTTGAAGGAGGCGGGGAGTGAGAACGGCCAGCCGGTTGAGAGTTTTCAGTTGAAGAAGAAAGATTTGGCCGACCAAGAAGCGGCCGTGGTCGTGCTTAAGTCGCTTAGTAGTTAAAGGCAATGGGACTTTTAGAGTATGTCGAGAAATTGCGCGGCGAGTCGGAGGCCAAACGTCGGCGGATTGCTTTCTGGACCAGTTTAATTTTGACCTTGTTTATCGCTCTCATTTGGCTCACCGCTTGGCGTTACGTTCGGATTCCCGAAACTGACGTTTGGTTAAGGATTAAAACCGGATGGCAGACGATAATAAAATAAAAGAAATAAAAAGAATTATCCCGACCGACATTGTCGGCGAGATGAAAGAATCTTACATTGACTACGCGATGTCGGTGATTATTTCGCGCGCCTTGCCCGACGTCCGCGACGGCTTGAAGCCGGTCCACCGCCGGATTCTCTATACTATGCACGAGCTGGGTTTGACGCCGGCGGCCAAATTCCGCAAGTGCGCCAAGATTACCGGCGATACCGCCGGCAACTATCATCCGCACGGCACGATCGCGATTTATGACGCGATGGTGCGGCTGGCCCAAAACTTCAGTCTGCTTCATCCGCTGGTGTTGGGCCAAGGCAACTTCGGCTCGATTGACGGTGATCCGCCGGCCGCTGAACGTTATACCGAAGCCAAGCTCTCGCCCTTGGCGCTCGAATTATTGAAAGATATTGATAAAGACACGGTAGATTTCATTCCCAACTACGAGAACACGCGCCGCGAGCCGACGCTCCTGCCATCGCGCGTGCCGAATCTATTGGTCAACGGCACGCTCGGCATTGCCGTTGGCATGGCGACCAAAATTCCGCCGCACAACTTGCGCGAAGTGATGGCGGCGCTGATTCATTTGGCCGATAATCCGGAGGCGACGACCGAAGATCTGATGAGGTTTGTCAAAGGGCCCGACTTTCCCACCGGCGCCGTCATTTTTAATCAAAAGGAGATTCATCACGCGCTCGCCACCGGACGCGGCGGGGTGATTGTCCGGGGCGAGACCGAAATCGTTGAGCCAAGCGGAGGTCGGACCGGCGGTCAGGTGATTATTACTTCGATTCCCTATCAGGTTAATAAAGCCGATTTGATTGTGAAGCTGGCCGATCTGGTCCGCGAGAAGAAGATCGAGGGGATTCGTGACATTCGCGAAGAATCAACGACGCTCGATGATATCCGGATTGTGATTGAGTTAAAAACCGGCGCCTTCCCGCAGAAAATTGTGAATGCTTTGTACAAAAACACCGAACTCGAAACCGCTTTCCATTACAACACGTTGGCGCTGGTTGACGGCGTGCCGAAGTTGCTCTCGCTCCACGGCTTGCTCGAAGAATTTTTGAGCCACCGCGAAAATATCGTGACGCGGCGGAGCCGCTTCGAGCTTAACAGAGCCCTCGAGCGCGAGCACATTTTGCTCGGTCTCAAGAAAGCGATTGATATTATTGATCAGATTATCGCCGCGATTCGCCAATCGACCGACGCGCCGGAGGCTCACCGGCAGTTGATGGGTAAATTTAAATTTTCGGAGTTACAGGCGACCGCGATTCTGGAAATGCGTTTGCAGAAACTGGCCGGTTTGGAAATTAAGAAGGTGCTGGATGAATTGAAAGAGAAGCAAGAATTGATTAAGGAGTTAAAAACCCTTTTAGGCGACCCGAAGCAAGTGCGCCAAGTGGTCAAGGCTGAGTTTGAAGAGATCAAAAATAAGTATGGTGTCGATCGTAAGACGAAAATTATTAAACACGGGGTTAAAGAAATCGCGCCGGAGGACTTGGTGCCGGAGAAGGAGAGTGTGCTGGTGGTGACGGCCGGCGGTTATGTCAAACGTACCGATCCGGCGGAATATCGCGTCCAGCGCCGGGGCGGCGTTGGCTCGGCGGATCTGGATATCAAAGAAGAGGATTTCGTGACCATGTTCCTCTCCGCCAATACCCACAGCGACCTCTTATTCTTCAGCGACAAAGGCAAAGTGTATCAGATTAAAATGTACGATGTGCCGGAGGGCAAACGAGCGACGCGCGGTAAATCAATTATGAACTTCTTGCCGCTCTCGAGTGATGAAAAAATTACTTCGGTTCTACCAGTGCCGAAAGCGGCGAAGCATCAGGATTTGTCGATTTTCATGCTGACTAAACTCGGTGTGGCTAAGAAAGTAGCGCTCGGGAGTTTACGCGACGTCCGGCGCAATGGGATTATCGCGATTAAATTATCATCCGCCAAAGGCGGACAAGAAGATGACGCGCTTTGGTCGTCGCATTTGGTGGATAAAGGTGATGAAGTGATTCTCGCCTCGCGCGCCGGGCAAGCGATTCGCTTCCGCGCGAAGGACATCCGTCAGATGGGCCGCTCGGCCGGCGGCGTCCGGGCGATGCGTCTCGGCAAGAATGATCAGGTGGTCGGCGCCAGCGTGATTAAAAACGGCGCCAAGGGCAGCGCTTATCTCGTCATGACCGAGAACGGTTACGGCAAGAAGACGAAACTGGCCGAATACAAAACGCAAAAGCGCGGCGGCTCGGGCATCAAAACCGCGAAGATTACTTCCAAAACCGGCAAACTGGTCGGCGGCCGAGTGGTGGACGCCGAAGAATCGGAAGTAATCGCCGTTTCTAAACAAGGCCAAGTCATCCGCACCGCGCTTGACCAGATTCCCACCCTCGGCCGCCAAACCCAAGGTGTCCGGATTATGAAATTGCGTGAAGGCGACCGCTTGGCGTCATTGACCTTCTTATAATATAATTAACCCATGTTCTCGGACCCGCAGACGGTGGTTAATTTGTTTGACTTGA
>CAZJJW010000007.1:0-27667 GCA_964546425.1 uncultured Candidatus Saccharibacteria bacterium
ATTCTAGGGGTTTATTTGTTGGTGAAAAATGAGGCCCAAGCGCCGATCATCGGCGGTGTTGATTTGTCCGGCTGGCAGGATGTTAAAACAGTGATTGGCCCCGGTCAGGAGTATGAGATTAGAATGCGCGAGCTGGCAATTCCCGCCGGCCAAACTTTCGAAGCAGTTTTAATTAACGACGCCATCTACGACCCGCTCGGCGAGCACCCTCAATCGTTTGCGGAATTTGCGCCGCGCCGGATCGGCCGCCATGATTTCTACTTCATTAATCTCGGCCTTTTCGAAGCCCAAATGTCGCTCATTTATTATCTGCCGCTACCGGAACAAAACAAAGTTTATGCTTTCGATCTCATCTCACGCGGTATCTTGAACTGGATGGAACCGACTTTCGACCCCGAACAAAACCCCGGCCATTTGAAATTGAAAGAATTATTGTCCAATCTTTAGGTAACCGCTTGTGGATAAGTGGGGTAGACTCCTCATAAAGGCGGGTGGTATAATAAAGGGCATATGAAATACAAAAACTATCTGGCGCTGGCGCTTTTATTGTGCGCCCTAATCGCTGTGCCCGTTTTCGCCCAGACCCAAACCCGAGAGCAATTAATTGTCCAATTGCAGACCCTGATTGCCCAACTAACGGCCCAGCTCAACGCCCTGATCCAGAAACAGCAACCCTCATCAGCGCCGTCACTGGCGGTTTCTCCCACACCGTCGGTTGGTTCCGGTATTGGTGTCTTGAGTTTCAGCGGGCCGGATAATGTGGTGGTGGGTCAGCCCTTCACGCTCTCCTATACTTCGTCTGGTTGCGCCTCTCTCCATTTGCAATCGGGCTGGGCCAACGGCAGTTCAGTTTCTGGCCGACCCAACCTGCCAGCCGGCAACGGTTCTTATCCGGTAACGCTGACGCAAGGCGGCAACTATCTGTACGATTTGTCCTGTTATGATAGTGCCGGCCATCCAGTCACCGGACCGAATAGTTCGAAGAGGGTATATGTAAGCGCTAACGTTGCGCCACCGCCAACTTCGCCCGTACCTTATAGTCTTGATACTTTTGCCCAGAATGGCAGTGTTTCCCGCTCGCCCAACTGGGGAAATCATTGGTCCGGCACCACTGTTATTCTGACTCCCCAACCCAATAGTGGTTATCGGTTTAGCCACTGGAGTGGTGCCGCTTCCGGCAGTCAGAATCCTTTGGCGGTAGTTATGGATAGACACAAAATTATTACCGCCAACTTTGTTATCTTTACACCACCCCCTCCACCACCCCCTCCACCGACCACCCAACCCACAATCACCGTCTTGTCGCCGAATGGGGGGAATTACAAAATTGGCGACCCGTTGGTTGTTTCTTGGTCATCGAGTAATCTCGTTACAAACGCTAAGGCTGGTGCCTTGTTTTTCCACTTATCTGACGCCAACGGTACCCTTAGCAGTCTGTGCTTGCTCGGCAGTGCCCCAAAGACTCAAACTGGTTCAGTAACCTTTACCCTCCCGTCGACTATTTGCGCTGACTTACACCCGCTAGCAACAGGAAACTACAAAATTCATGTTTTTGCTGAAGATCTTACTCATTCTAGCGAGTGGATTGCTGATGATTTCAGCAACAATTACTTTACCATTACTTCGGCGATCGATGGCCCAGTGTCTCCGACCAACATTGCCGCCTCCGATGGAACAAGCGCCAGCGGCATCGTGGTGACCTGGACCAGGTCAACCGACGACCCCGGCAGTGGCACAAATTTCTACTACAAAGTCTGGCGCTCAACCAGTCAGAATGCTACCTATAACCCGATTTTTGTTATCTATAGCCCCCAAGCCCCAAGCTTCACTGACACCACCGTCGCCGCCGGTACGACTTACTGGTACAAAGTTTCCGCCGGTTCAATTGTCAACAACCGCGGTACTGATGGCCCACTCGTCGGACCGGATTCCGGTTATCGAGCCGGAGAGACGACACCAGACACCACCCCACCCACCACCGCCATCACCGCCCCCACTGGCGGCCAGACAGTCTCTGGCACCCTTACCATCTCGGCTACCGCCTCCGACCCCGTAGTGACGGGACAGACAACATCTGGCGTCACCAAAGTCGAGTTCTACCGTGGCGCTACTTTGCTCGGCACTGATACCGCGAGCCCCTTCACTTACAGTTGGGACACCACCACCGCGGTCAATGGCAACTACACTCTTCAGACCAAGGCGTTTGACGGCGCAGGCAATGTCGGCAGTTCGGCCACCGTCTCCGTCACGGTAAATAACACGGTGACGGATACCACTCCGGACTCCTTCAGTTTCACCGATCAAGCCAATGTCGCCTTAAATACTGTTATTACCTCTAACATTGTTACTATCACGGGCCTTAACGTTTCTGCCTCAGTCTCGATTACTGGCGGTAGCTATTCGATTAATGGCGGCACCCATACCACCGCGGCGGGCACGATCGCCAACAACCAAACCGTTGCGGTACGCCACAACTCTTCTGCCAATTACAGCGCGGCCGTCCACACCACACTCACCATCGGTGGCGTCTCTGGCACTTTCACCAGCACGACCCAAACGTCTCCATCACAAACTGGTGTGCCGGTGCCGCCCACCAATGTCTCGGCCTCCGATGGATCGAGCACTGGTGGGATCGTGGTTACCTGGACCAGGTCAATCGACGACCCAGGCCAAGGCCTGGATTTCTACTACAAAGTTTGGCGATCAACCAGCCAGAACGGTACCTACAATCCAATTTTTGTCATTTATAGCCCCCAAGCTCCAAGTCACACCGACACCACCGTTTCTGCCGGTACCACTTACTGGTACAAAGTTTCGGCCGGGCGGATTGTTAACAACCGTGGCACCGACGGCCCATCCGCCGGGCCCGATTCGGGGTATCGCGCCGGAACCACAAGCAACGCTTCGATCTTAAGCCAAATTGCCAATATCTTGCAGGGCTTGCAAAGTTTGCTTAATAATTTAAGATAAAACTATGTTCAGCTACATTATTTTAGCAGTTGTCGTAGTGGTGGTGCTCTGGTTCATTGCGATTTACAACAGTTTTATCGGTTTGCGGACGCAAAGTGACGAGGCTTGGTCGGATATCGAGGTTCAGATGAAGCGGCGTTATGATCTGATCCCAAATTTGGTCAACACCGTTAAGGGCTACGCGGCGCACGAGAGCACGGCGTTTGAGAAGGTAACGCAAGCCCGGGCGGCGGCGATGTCAGCCGGCAGTGTGGCCGAGAAAGGGCAGGCCGAGAATATGCTGACCAGCGCGCTCAAATCAGTCTTCGCCATCGCCGAAGCTTATCCGGAATTGAAAGCCAACCAGAATTTCCTCGAACTCCAGCGCGAATTGTCTGACACCGAGAACAAGATTCAAGCGGCGCGCCGCTTCTACAACGGCAACATCCGCGACTTGAACGTGAAGATCGCTTCCTTCCCCTCAAACATCGTGGCTAATAGTTTCGGTTTCAAGCCCCGCGACTTCTTCGATCTTGAAGGCCAAGCCGCGGCCCGCGAACCCGTGCCGGTGAAGTTCTAACTCGTACTTAAGATTAATTATAAAAAGAATATGCTGACAAATAAACAAAGGGGCTTCCTGCCCATCTTGATAGCGATTATTGTGGCGGCAGCTTTAGGGGTCGGTGGTTATGTTTATCGGGATAAATTGGGAACATTGGTGGAGAAAGGTTCCTCAGAGAATTCAGTGGTCGGGGAAACAAACAAAACCGACTCCTAGTGCTGATGCAAAAAACACTTCCGACTGGAAAACATACAAAAATACGAACTACGGATTCCAGCTCGAGTTACCAACCACTTGGGATGCCCTGGACGATAAATCCCCGGTCATTATCTCGGGTCCGCGAGGTTCAGAAAAACTAAATCAGATTGTAATTAAGGTGGGAGATTTACCGACGGCGGTTTCTTCTTTGGGCAAGCCGCTAAACCTTGCTGGTCGGACGGCGTATCGATCTGACTGGCAATCAATGGATAATTCCGGTGGATACTTTTACAACGTTTGGGTAACCGGCGAACCCTCTCTAATAATTGGGTTAGGGGCCTCATCGCAGCGAGACCAGTCTCTAGTTGAACAAATTATTTATACCATTAAATTCTCTGAGGTGGTTAAAAAACCAATTCCTGCTCCTGCTCCTGAACTTGGACAGGTCGTTGGTTTGCCGGACCTGACAATCGAGAATATTAAAATAGAGCCAACAGAGCCACCAAAAATTGATTGGGGCACCACGATAACTATTTACGTTAAGAATATCGGCAATACCTCGGTGGAGCAGCAGAATGTCGATTTGTTGATAGATTTAGGTAATGGTAGGGTAGACCACCTAACATGTGGTGTGGTTCCAAGTTGTTTAGTCGGTTCCGCTAAGGCCATTGAGCCGGGAGGGTTTGCATTAATACGTTGGAATCCGTTTAAATTCTCACAAAATAAGCTAAATATCACGCCGAGTTCAACCACAATCACTTTTACAGTCAACCCCGACGGTAAATTAAAAGAAAGCGATTTGTCTAACAACACACTAAAGACGATATTAAATTTTGTTGAGTAGAAAATTATATGGTTTTCAATCCGTTTAGTCGCGGGTATCTTGAAGTAATTCCCGAGAAATATAATTACTCGCCTGGGGAAGTGATTAGGGGTACGGTTAAATTGGGTTTGAAGAAAACCACCCGAGCCAACAAACTTTCCATCTGGTTAATCGGTCAACAGACAACAACGTTCGTCAGTCCTTCCCTGCGTTTTGGTGCAAGTCAAAAATCTAGTCTGCCGCGAAACGAAAGTCAGACCACGGTATTTTTCCAATTCGAACTTCCGGTGTCTGGTGAGCAAGAGTACAGTACCGGTGAATATCCATTCGAGATCAATATTCCAGCCAATGTTCTTCCAGTAAACAACAATAACCCGCCGAGGTCGGCCCCAGGTTTAATAGGTGGCGTTCTTGAGGCCGCGACGATGCTCGGCGGTGCTCTACGCGGTAGCCAAAGTGTGCGTGTTGACTGGACATTGGAGGCGATTCTCAATATTCCGAGCGCGATTGACATGAGAAAGAATGTGAAGATTAATATTGGTTAATTATGGTAGGCCGAATTAAGTAGGAAAGGTTATAGCCCGCTAATTGCTTTTTCATCCCATTCACTTAAACTAAAATCTTATGGCCACGCTATATACTCAACAATCGAGGAATGTGCGGCGGACGTGGGTCTTGCTCGTTATAAAATAAAAAATGCGCAAGGATTTCAAGGCTTGGCATCAAAAGAAGGAAAAGATAGACGCCCGAAAGGATATGGCCGAGGTTTTCTTTCGCGAAAAAGAAGTTTGGTGGTGCGCGCTCGGTGTTAATGTCGGATTTGAACAGGACGGCAAAGGTGCAGAATTTCGCCGACCGATTTTAATCTTGAAGAAATTTAATCAGTTCGCGGTATTGGCTGTTCCCCTGACCACCAAACTCAAGCCAAACAATAAATATTACGTTGCTTGCGACTTGAAGGATGGGATTGCTCGGGCGGTGATTGTTTCCCAAGTGCGACTTGTTGATACTAAGCGCTTAATCGACAAACTCGGCGTGCTTGATGAACAATCCTTCACGAGAACCAGAAACGCCGTCAAGGCGATGCTCTGACGGCGTTTCTAGGTTTTCTGATCCACCTTGCGGTGGACCGAGCCCGAAGGCCATTTGAACCCTTAGTGTATACGAGCGTCGTAAAGAAGTCAAGTGACAAACATTAAATTTTATTTTATAATAGGTTAATTATGGCCACGCTATATACTCAACAAGCGAGAAATGTGCGGCGGACGTGGGTCTTGATGACTTTGTTCTTGGTGGTGATTGTGGCGCTTGGTTGGACCTTCGGCGAGATTTATCAGAGTCCGGTGATTCTCTACGGCGCGATTATTTTCAGCTTGTTGATGAACTTCTTTAGTTATTGGTACTCGGATAAGATTGTCTTAAAACTCGCGGGCGCGCGGCCGGCCACGCGCGAGGCGTTCTTTGATCTCTACACCGTGGTCGAGAATCTCGCCATCACCGCTGGTCTGCCGCTACCCAAAATCTATGTCATTGACGACCCGGCGCCCAACGCCTTCGCCACCGGCCGCGACAAGGATCACGCGGCGGTGGCGGTGACGAGCGGCCTGCTCCAAATTTTAAATCGCACCGAGTTGGAAGGCGTAATCGCCCACGAACTGTCGCACATCGGCAACAAGGACATCTTGCTCTCGACCGTGGTCGTGGTGCTGGTCGGCTTCATCTCGATTCTCTCCCACATTTTTTTGCGGTCCAATTTTCGTCGCGGCGGTGATCGTGACAATAAAGCCAGTGGCATTTTGATGCTCGTCGGCACTATTCTCGCAATTTTGTCACCAATCGTCGCTACCTTGATCCAACTGGCCATCTCGCGCCGGCGCGAATTCCTCGCCGACGCCTCCGGCGCGCTCTTAACCCGTTACCCCGAAGGTCTCGCCACCGCCCTCCAAAAAATCTCGCAATCTAACCAACCTCTCCGTCGCGCGAGTGAAGCTACCGCTCATCTTTACATTGCCAATCCGTTCGGCCCTCGGGCGACCGCAGGTTTAGCCCGCCTCTTCATGACCCATCCGCCAACCGAGGAGCGGATTAAGGCTTTACTTGGTCAAAATAATTAACTAGTATAAGCTGATTGGAAAGGTGCGAGAGTGGTTTAATCGGCAGACCTGGAAAGTCTGTGTGTCGCAAGGCACCGCGGGTTCGAATCCCGCCCTTTCCGTTTTTTTGTAGCGGTGTATAATACAAATTATGAATACATCAAAAAGCGTTATCGTGTGGGTGATCGTTTTAATCCTAGTCATTATCGGTCTGGCCTGGTGGTTGGTCCGTTACAGCAATCCGGCGGCCAATAACTTGGCGGCGGTTGGGCAGTTTGATGCGACCAGTACGGCCGGGGTGGCGCCAAAAATTGAGATGGATGACCAATTCCCGGGCGATGTCGTGTTTATTTCTTCGGTGACTTTGCCGCAGACCGGCTTCGTAGTTATCCACAAGGATGACGCCGGTCAGCCGGGTTATGTGGTTGGTGCCGAATACTTTGACGCTAAGACTGGTATCGGTGCCGTTTCGTTGTCAGAACCGACGCGAGACGGGGAAACTTACTTCGCCGTTCTCCACGCGGATACGAACAATGACAAGAACTTTTCTCTCAAGACTGATTTGCCGCTCCGTGACGCAAGCGGCCAGCTCATCATGACGCAATTTGAAATCACTAAAAATTTGCCAGAACGTAAGGGTTAATCGTGGAGCAGGTTTTATTCCTCAAGAGTTTTCTTAAAAATTGGAAGGAAGTTGGTTCGATTACGCCAAGCTCCCGCTTCTTGGCTGAGCGCTTGCTTGACCGCGCCCGGCTCCGCGAGGCGCGGGTGGTGGTTGAACTTGGCGCCGGCCTCGGGACGATTACCAAGCGGATTTTGCGCCACGTCGGAGCCGGTTGCCGGATCGTCACTTTTGAAATCAATCCGCTGTTTTGCGAGCGTTTACGGCGGTTTGGTGATTCGCGGCTGGAAGTGGTTAACGATTCGGCGCTGGCGCTCGGGGATTATTTAAGAGAGGCCAGAATTGATTATCTGGTTTCCGGTTTGCCCTTGGCGACGTTGGGCCGGCCGAATAAGCGCGTCTTGTTACGTCAAATCCACCAGAGTCTGGCTGCCGACGGGCGCTATGTCCAATTCCAATACTCACTCGAATCCTACCGAGAACTCAAATCAGTTTTCTCTGATGTGCGTTTAACCTTCGCCCTCCTTAACACGCCGCCGGCTTTTATTTATCAATGCACTAAACATTTGATATAATAATTGATATGAAAAAGGTTCGGGTGGCAGTCAATGGCTTGGGGCGGATTGGTCGCGCTTTCGTTAAAATTGCGATCAAGCGGCCGGAGATTCAATTAGTCGCGGTCAATGACTTGGGCGATATCAACAATCTCGCCTATCTCTTACGTTACGATAGCGCTTATGGCCGCTCCGGGTTACGCATTACTACGAATGGGAACGAATTGGTAATCGAGGACCAACCCATGAAGTTTTTGCAAATTAAAGATCCGACCGTGTTGCCGTGGGCGGCGCTTGGCGTTGATGTGGTGGTGGAGGCGACCGGTGTTTTCGAAACTTACGCCAAAGCCAAAGCTCATATTGATGCCGGGGCGCGCAAAGTGGTGGTCTCGGCGCCGCTTAAAGATGAGCCGGTGCCCGGCATCGTTGGTGCCACGATCTTGATGGGGATCAATGATGACAAGTTGGCGACTTGTCAGATTACTTCCAACGCGTCTTGCACCACTAACTCGGCCAGTTCGGTGATTCAGATTATGATGGACACGGTCGGCGTGGAGAAGGCGGTCCTCAACACCGTCCACGGTTACACCGCGACCCAGAAGTTGGTTGACGCGCCGGATGCGCGAGACCCCCGCCGCGGCCGAGCTGCGGCCGAGAATATCGTGCCGGCGAGCACCGGCGCGGCGATTGCCGTCACTCAAGCCATCCCGGCGCTCGCTGGCCTCTTCGACGGCTTGGCGATGCGGGTGCCGGTGGTCGCCGGCTCGATTGCTGACATCACCTTTATTTCTAAACGGTCAACCAGTCGCGATGAGATCAATCAAATTTTGAAGCAAGCCGCCGGCGAAGCGCGTTGGAAAAATATTTTTACCATTACCGAAGAACCACTCGTTTCGTCGGATATTAAAGACAGCCCGTACGCCTCGATTGCCGATTTGGCGCTGACCAAAGTCGTCGGCGGCAACTTGGTCAAAATTATGGCCTGGTACGACAACGAAATGGGATACACTTACACGTTGGTTAATCACGTGATTAAAACCGGTCAATGAAATGACAATCTTTCTGGCGGCGGATCATGCGGGGTTGGCGCTTAAAGACAAGGTCAGGGCGTGGTTAAAAGGTCTCGGCTACGATGTGGCTGATGAGGGCGCGTTTGAACTTGATGAGAAGGATGATTATCCGGACTTCATGAGTATTGTGGCTAAGCAGGTGGCGAGTGACCCGAGTGAACACCGCGGGATTATCTTTGGTGGCTCCGGCCAGGGCGAGGCGATGACTGCTAACCGTTATCCGGGCGTCCGCGCCGCCGTTTACTACGGCGGCGCGGAGAAAATCATTACGCTATCGCGCGAGCACAATGACGCCAACGTGCTCGCGGTCGGCGCGCGGTTTGTGGACGAGGCGGAAGCAATCAAGATGGTCAAGTTGTGGCTCGAGACCAAATTTACCGGCGAAGAACGTCACCGGCGGCGGATTGCCAAAGTGGATAATTTGATTGAGAAAGAGTATGAATTTTAATCATGGCAGAAATAATTCCGGCCATTCTCGGCGATAATTTCAAGACGGTGGAGCGTCACCTGGCGCAAGTGGACGCGCTGGTAGCTTGGGCCCACTTGGACGTGAGCGATGGTCTCTTCGCCCCATATTTAAGTTGGCAGCAGCCGGAAAATTTGAATGAAATAACGAGTAAGATAAAAATTGAAGCCCATCTGATGATCGAACAGCCGGAAGAATATCTGCCGGAGTGGATCAATGTGGCCGACCGGATTATCGTTCATTATGAAGCGACCGAGAAGCTTGAGCATATTCTGGCCACCTTCGAGCCGCTGGCGGTTAAGTTTGGTTTGGCGCTCTTGCTCCCGACGCCGCTTGAGGTGGTGGAGTCTTATATTAACAAGGTTGACGTAATCCAACTGATGGGCATCGCCGAGATTGGCCAGCAAGGTTATCCGTTCGAGGAGCGCGTTTTTGGCCGGGTTAAAACTTTGCGGGCCAAATATCCTGATGTTACAATTTCGATTGATGGCGGTGTTAGTCTCCAGAACGCCAAACAATTAATCGCGGCTGGCGCCAATCGTCTCGTGGTCGGTTCGGCGATTTGGCAAAGTAAAAACGTGGAGAAGACGATTAAAAAATTCCAACAACTCGCGGCATGACTCTCTACGACGACAAAGAAAAATATTTGGCCGAGATAGCGAACAAAATTCGCGTTTCAATCATCGAGATGTTACTCGCCGCCGGCTCCGGTCACACCGCCGGGCCGCTTGGGATGGCTGATATTTTCACCGCGCTCTACTTCCATCTCCTGAAGCATGACCCCAAAAATCCGGCTTGGGACGAGCGCGATCGTCTGGTGCTCTCCAACGGTCATATTTGCCCAGTGCTCTATGCCACAATGGCGCATGCCGGCTACTTCCCCGTCGAAGAATTGAAAACTTTGCGTCAGTTCGGCTCGCGCTTGCAGGGTCATCCGCATCGCGACTTTTTGCCGGCGCTCGAGACCAGTTCCGGCCCGCTCGGTTCCGGTCTGTCGCAAGCCACCGGTATGGCGCTCGCCGACCGGATCGATCGCGGCACATCAAACAATCGCTTTTTCTACTGCTTGATGTCCGACGGCGAGCTTGATGCCGGCAACACTTGGGAGGCGGTGCTGTTAGCGGGCAAAAATCAGTTGCACAATCTCATCGCCATCATTGATCGCAATAATATTCAGATTGACGGCTTCACCGAAGAGATTATGCCGCTGGAACCGCTGAAGGAGAAGTGGGCCGCTTTCAATTGGCATGTTCAAGACATTGATGGTCATAACTTTCAGGAGATCGTGGGCGCGGTGGAGCACGCTAAAGCGGTTTTTAACCGCCCGAGTGTGATTATCGCCCACACCATCCCGGGCAAGGGCGTGCCCGAGTTCGAACGGGATTACAAGTGGCACGGCAAACCGCCGAATAAGGAAGAAGGTGCCAAAGCTCTGGCCGAACTCCGCACCTTGGGCGGTAAAATTAAAAGCGAACATGAGTAACCTGGTCGACTCGCAAAAATTGAATCCGAAATTGTTGAAGCTTGATATTGAGCAAATGCCGATTCGCAAGGGTTTTGGTGAAGGACTGCTAGCCGCCGCCGAGGCCGATGAGCGGATTGTCGGTTTGTGCGCCGACCTGACCGAGTCAACCCAGATGCACTTGTTTAAAAATAAATTCCCGAATCGTTTCATCCAAATTGGCGTGGCCGAGCAGAATTTGGCAACCGTTGCCTCCGGCATGGCGGCAATGGGCAAAATTCCGTTCATTAGTTCCTACGCGATGTTCTCGCCCGGCCGCAATTGGGAGCAGATTCGCACGACGATCTGCTATAACGACCGGCCAGTCAAGATTGCCGGCTCGCACGCCGGCGTCTCGGTCGGTCCGGACGGCGGCACCCATCAAGCGATCGAGGACATCGCGATCATGCGCGTGATGCCGCGGATGCAGGTGATTGTGCCTTGTGATGCAATTGAGGCCAAGAAGGCGACCTTGGCGCTGGCCAAAACTTCGAGCCCGACTTACTTGCGCCTGGCCCGCGAGAAGACGCCGGTGGTCACGACCGACGCCTCGCCCTTCCAAATTGGCAAAGCGAATCTGCTTCGCAAGCCGGAGAAAGCACAAGTTGGGATTATTGCCTGCGGTCCGATGGTGTACAACGCGCTCCGCGCGGCCGAGAGTTTGGCTGGCGAGGGGATTGAAACGAGCGTCTTAAATTTGCATACGATTAAACCGCTGGATACTGAAGCGGTGATCAATCTCGCCAAACAAACTCGCGCCATTGTGACGGTCGAAGAACACCAGAAGCGCGGCGGCATGGGCAGCGCCGTGGCAGAACTTTTGGCCGAAAATTTCCCGGTGCCGATGATCTTGATGGGTGTGGACGATCAATTTGGCCAATCCGGCACGCCGGAAGAGCTGGTGGAACATTATGGCCTGGGCAACCAAGCCATCGCCGCGGCGGTGAAAAAGTTGATTGGGAGAAATATAGATAAAACTTATCCACAGCCTCTGCTTCCCTAATTGTTGGGGGGGGGTATTATCAGGTTATGAAAAAATCACTAATCGCCGTGGCACTGGCTCTAGCGCTCGGTTTCAGTTTCAACATTTCCGCCGTCTCAGCTCAAACCACGATGCCCGCTAACGCGACTATTCAGCAACTGATCACCATTCTTATTCAACTCCAAACCCGTTTGCTTCAACTCCAAATTTTTTCGGTCGCGTGAAATTGGTGAATGGGGAATCTATGTCAGAAAAAATTGTTTGCAACGGCGCAAGTACTTGTCCGGATGGCAGTTTTGTCTTTAGATTGGCAGACAATAATCTGGTTTTGATCCAAAGCAACCCTTCTCCATCTTCTGCCTCACCTTTGTTATTTCAGCGTCCGGTGGAGCGGGGATGAGGTAGCTTAGTATCCTCGTAGAGAGTAATCTTGCCGATTGCTTAAACCATCTTCGTTTCATCACTCGCTGGCGTGTTGAGGTAGTCCTTGTTAACTTTGCACACGGTCGTTAATAGAGTTAACAAATGGATTAAGCCAAATTAAATTCCTTTTTTAACCAGCGATCATTCTCGATCTCTTTGACGGTCAGGTAAATCACTTCGCGGCCCAGTTGGAAATAAGATTTTAACAGTAACACTGCCTCTCGGCATTCGTATGGGTAAACCCACACACTGTTCTGTAGTTTGACGAAGCCCCAGCCGACGAGTTGTCGGCGTAACTCGTCCCGCTTGGCCCTCTTCCACTCCTTGATGTCGAAAATGATTACTCGATAGAACCCGTCCCATTTTTTGGTTTTGGTGATAAGAATTTCACCCAACTGGTATTGCTTGAGTTTTTGACAACCCTTGGCGGTTAGAGCCACACAGCGAAGTCCCTGATGATTTTTTACCATTTTGATTAAACCTTGATCCTGTAACTTTTGGAGGGCTTTCGGCAGATAATTTTTGTAGTAACGATTTTTGATGATGCCCAACTTGGCCAACGTTTGTAAGCTATTGGGCGCCAGCACAGCCATGCTGACAAAACCAACCACCCCGATTGTTTTCAGTAAGATTTTTCTAACCGGGACATGCGTTAACTGTTTTAACGGTCGTGACATAAGTTAACATCTGGGGAAGTAGCCATCGGGGGTGGGTTTTTTTAGGTGATTTTCTTGGCCTGATAATCGATCGGCGCTTCGGCTAAATATTTTTCTAATTGTTCGCGCGTAAGCAGGCCTTGTTGGGCGCCGACGGATTGGACGACAGACATCGAATTGATCGGGCCCCAGGCTAAAGCCTTTTCCAAAGGCTCGCCTAAAGCTAAAGCCGAGACGACGGTGGAAGCGAAAGCGTCGCCGGCGCCGGTGCGCTCGAGTGGCGGTTTCGGATCCGGATAAATCGGCATTTGCCAAACCACTCCGGCCTCGTCGCGGGCCGAGGCGCCGGCGGGACCGTCAGTGATAACGATAATTTTCGGTCCCAATTTATTAATTTGTTCTAACAAAATTTTAACATCGGGCTCATCGGTTTTGAGAATTCTCTTAGCTTCCTCGACATTACAGAAGAAAATTTCGGTGCGTTTGTAAATGCGCGCCAGGCGCGTGGTACCCAAGGCGATCTGGAAAGTGCCGGGCTGGAAGGCGAGTTTGATCTCTGGATTATTTTCTAAATAAGAGGCGATCTCGTCGTGGAAGGCTTCCGAACTTTGCCCCATCGAGCTTAGATAAATCCATTTTGGTTTGCCCAGCTCTGGCAATTTGTAATCAAATGGTTCGTGTTTAACTAAAATCGTCCGATCGGCTTCGTACCACAACACGTAGTGGTAATTGGTCGGCTGGCCCTCGTGAGTTGTCACAAATTTGTTATCCACGCCATTCTTTTCTAAAGCCGTGAGCGCCTCTTTGCCGTGTAGGTCGGCGCCGATATTGGTGACGAGGGCCGTCTTCAGGCCGAGGCGGGCGGCGCCGGCGGCCGCATTCGGCGAATTGCCGACGGCGGGCACCACCGTCACTGATTCGTAGGGGATTTTGTCAGCGAACTTCAGACAAATTTGGCAATGCTCGTGGCTAACGTCGCAGTGCACCTCGGCGTCTTTTAAGCGAATAAAGGCATCAGTCGCCAGATCACCGATGGCGATAAAATCATATTCCATGTTATGATTATAACCATAATGAAGACTTTGCGCGAATGTTTGCGGGAGGCAACAGAGAAAAAAGTCGCGATTGGCCATTTCAACATCTCGGACACCGAGGGTTTGTGGGCTGTCTTCCGCGCGGCGTACGAGTTGAAGCTGCCAGTCATTATTGGTGTCTCGGAGGGCGAGCGCGACTTCATTGGCGTGCGCCAGGCGGCGGCGCTGGCCAAAAGTTTGCGCGAAGAATTTGATTACCCAATATTCTTAAACGCTGATCATACTTACAGTTTTGAGCGAGTTAAAGAAGCGGTAGATGCCGGCTTCGATGCCGTGATCTTCGACGGCGCCAAACTGCCGCTCGAAGAGAATATTCAAATTGCCAAACAGTGCGTGGATTATGCCAGAAGTAAAAATCCCGAAATTTTGATTGAAGGCGAGTTGGGTTACATTGGGACTTCGTCAAAAATCTTGGACTCGGTGCCGGAGGGCGTGAATTTGGGGGCCAATGATCTCACCAAGCCGGAAGTGGCCAAACAGTTTGTCGAAGCCACCGACGTGGATCTCTTGGCGCCGGCGGTCGGCAATATCCACGGGATGCTCCGCGACCGACCGGATCCGAGTCTAAACATTGACCGAATTATTGCAATCAAAAGTGTCGCTTGCCCGCCTTGCGGCGGGCTGGTGCTCCACGGCGGTTCGGGCAATAGTGAGCAAGATTTCAAGGCCGCCATCGCCGCCGGCGTTTCTATTGTTCACATTAATACTGAATTACGAGTGGCTTATCGGAATGCTTTGAAATTATCGCTCCAAGCCACGCCCGACGAAGTCGCGCCCTACAAATTTATCAAACCCGCCGTCTCCGCGATGCAGAAAGTGGTGGAGAAAAAGTTAAAATTATTCAACAATCTTAGTTAAATCATGGCCAAAATTTTTGTCACGCGGCGGATTCCGGAGGCGGGGATTGAGTTGTTAAAATCAAAAGGTTTTGAAGTGGATGTCGGTAATAAAGATGGCGTGCTCACGCGCGAAGAATTACTCGCGGCCTTAAAAAGCGGATCATATGACGCCGTGCTTTGTCTTTTAACCGACAAAATTGATGCCGAGGTTTTCGCGGCCGCGCCGACGGTGAAAATTTTCGCCAACTACGCCGTGGGTGTGGACAACATTGACGTGGCGGAAGCCAAGAAGCGCGGCGTGATGATTACTAATACACCCGACGTGCTCACCACCGCCGTGGCCGAACACGCGATGGCTCTTATAATCGCCGCGGCCAAACGGATTGTGGAGGCCGATCGTTACATTCGCGAGGGTCATTATCACGGCTGGGCGCCGTTGCTCTTGTTGGGGACAGAATTAGCGGGCAAAACTCTTGGCGTGGTTGGCCTCGGTCGGATTGGCTCGGAGGTGGCGGCGCGTGCGGCTCACGGCTTCAAGATGAAAGTGCTTTATTATGACGTGGCCCGGAATGAGAATTTTGAGAAAGAAAGTGGCGCGACCTTTTCGGTTAATGTTGACGATGTTTTGCGCCAAGCCGATTTCATTTCGATTCATGTGCCGCTTTTGCCGACCACGAAACATTTGATTAATAAAGAGCGTCTGGCGCTGATGAAAAAGTCAGCCATTTTGGTTAACACCTCGCGCGGCCCCGTCGTTGACGAGGCCGCGCTCGTTGAAGCCTTAAAAAATGGCGTCATTCGCGGCGCCGGCCTTGACGTGTTTGAAAACGAACCCAAGCTCGCGCCCGGCCTCGCCGATTTGCCAAATGTTGTTCTCACGCCCCACATCGCTTCGGCGACTGAAGAAGCCCGCTCGGCGATGTCGCGCCTCGCGGCCGAGAACATTATCGCTGTCTTGACTGGGCAGGCGCCGCCGAATGTAGTATCATAAAAAATCGAAAGGAGGTCTTTATGGACGAGATCGTGGTGTCGATCGAGCTTAAGCCGGGCGTTCATATTAGAGTCATTGGCGTACCGGAGGCCATTAAGCTCCTGCAAGAAATTTTGGAGCGGAATATCAGAGCTCAAGCGCCACCCCACCACCGTCGCCACTCCCTGATTAGTGAAGACGAGGTGGACTAACCAAGCCGCTTTGGAGAAAGCGGCTTTCCTATTTTTTGACATTTTTCTCTTTTCTTATATACTTTCCAAATGCTAAAAATTAAGGCCGAGAAACGGAATATTTTCGGCAAAGAACTGAAGTCGGAGCGCCTGGCTGGCCGGATGCCGATTGTGGTCTATGGTCGCAAGCAGGCGCCACAAGCGTTTTTTGTCGACACTCGTGAGTTTAAGAAAGTGCTGGCCCAAGCCGGTGAATCAACCATGGTCTCGGTGGCGGTGGCCGACCAGGCGCACGATGCGATGATTCACGAGGTTGACTTCCACCCCTTAACCGGCGAGCCGCGCCACGCCGACTTTCTCTTAATTGACAAAACTAAGGCGATTCAAGTTAAAGTGCCGCTCACTTTCGATGGTGTCTCGCCGGCCGTTAAAGATCTCGGCGGCATTCTGGTTAAAGTCTTGCACGAACTGGAGATCGAAGCTTTGCCGGCCAACATTCCGCACGACATCCCGGTTGACATTGCGCCACTCGCCACACTCGAGAGTCAGATTTTAGTCAAAGATTTAAATATTTCCAAAGATATTAAAGTGATCAACCAGCCGGAAGCTGTCGTTGCCTCGATCAGCGTCGCGAAGGAGGAACCCGTCGAAGAAGCGCCAGTTGACCTCACCGCCATCGAAGTCGAGAAGAAGGGTAAGAAGGAGGAGGAAGGTGAAGCCCCCGCCGCCCCCGAAGTCCCTGCCGCCACCAAAGGAGACGAGGCCAAAAAATAGCCTTATTTCACGGCACTTTTCTGGGCTTGACTTTATAGGCCAATGGGTGCATAATGGTGAGTGGATAGATCATTGTGATCTGTTGAGTCAAGTTGCCACACATAAGGAGAAAAAAATGGCGACACCCCAAGAACGGCAGTTCCACATTCTTCGTCTGGTGGTGAAAGAGATAATCCGAGAAAAGGGCATCTCGTTCACCGACAATCTGGGTCGCGAAATCAGTAGTACGGTGGAAAAACTGAACAAGCGATACCAGGTCAGTCCTCCGCTCCAAGTCCACGAGATACTTGATCTCTACATCCCAATAATAAGGGAACTCACAGAGACGCACGTCGAGGACTTGAAAGATGTCCGTGACCGGTTTCGCGATCGTGAACTGGGGGAAGCCCGCGGTGATCACGAATTGAGAAAAGACGCTTGATCACTTAATGTGACTTGGACAGGTGGAGCCTAGCTCCCTAAAAGGGTAATTGTCTCTCCCGTAATGGCTTGAGACAGAACAAGAACCTTGCCTCTCCCTAGAGTTACTCCCCGCGCGCGCAGTTGTGCCCGCGGGATTTTTTATATTAAAAACATTATTCCATTTAAATGCTATCGCTGATAAGTGGAATAATGTTATCACATCGGATGTCGGATAATCTGACATCTCGGCTCATTTTTTGCTATACTAAGGGGATGAAATTAGGGCGGTTTTTGGTGTGGGGTTTGGTATCCATTACGGTTTTGGGCGGTTTGGTGACTCTTACCAATGCGCAGACAACAATAGATAAGGAAGCGGCCCGGGCTAAACTTCAAACCGAACTGGAGACGGAGGAGCGGGCGATTGCCGAGCAGACCAAACTGCTGGTGGCCAAACAGAAGGACACCGCGACGGTGGCCGGCGAGATTGCTTTGCTCAAGAGCCAGATTGCCCAAGCCGAAGCCAGCATTAAGGCGAAGAAGGTGGCGATCAGTCGCTTGACCGACGATATTGTGGCGCGGCAGAGCAAAATTAATTTGCTTGATGACAAGATTCTGCGCGAGCAGGACGCGCTCGGCGAACTTTTACGTAAAACCCGCGAGATGGATCGAGCGACGCTCGTGGAAGTGGCGCTCGAGAGCGCCACTTTGTCCGACATTTTCCACAATGTGGACGATTTTTCTTTGGTTCAGAAAGCGGTTCACCAATCTTTCTTAGCCTTGCGGGGGGCGCAAGACCAAGCGGCGATTGAGAAGGCCGGGTTAGAAGACAAACAAGCCAAAGAACTGGATGCCAAAAAAGCGATTGAGTTGGATCAACAGAGAATCCAGAAGAAAGAAGCGGAGCGTAAAGTCATTCTTAATATAAATAAAAATCAGGAGCAAGCCTATCAGGCGATTCTCAAAGAGCGGCAGAAGCGCGCCGCCCAAATTAGAGCCGCGCTTTTTGCTTTGCGAGACACGGCGGCTATTCCCTTCGAGAAAGCGCTGGAGTATGCCACGGCCGCGTCGGCTAAAACTGGCGTGCGGCCGGCGTTTCTTCTGGCCACTTTGAAACAAGAATCTAATCTCGGCGAGAATGTTGGTTCATGTTTCGTGACAAATGTTACCACCGGCGCCGGCGTCGGCGCCAACACCGGCACGCCGTTTGCCAAAGTGATGAACCCGACCCGCGATGTGCCGATTTTCCTTGCCATCATGGCCGGACTCGGGCGTGACCCCTTTACTACGCGCGTGTCTTGCCCACAAGCGATCGGCTGGGGCGGCGCCATGGGCCCATCGCAGTTTATTCCTTCGACCTGGCAACTCCACCAGTCCGAGATCGCGGCACTGGTTGGCAAATCGGTGCCCGATCCGTGGGATCCGAAGGATGCTTTCATGGCCTCGGCGCTCTATCTCTCAAATTTGGGAGCTATTTCTGGGAGTTATAGCGCCGAGCTGAACGCCGCTTGCCAGTATTATTCCGGCCGGACTTGTAAGGCTGGCCCAGGCTCTTCCTACGGCGCGAGCGTGATGGCCAAAGCGGCTGATATTCAACTCAACATGATCGAGCCGTTGCAAAATAACTAGAGATGTGATATATTTCCCCGCATGAAAAAGGAAATTCATCCTCAATATTTTCCCGCAGCCGAGGTGCGCTGTGCTTGCGGCCATAAGTTCACCGTCGGTTCGACGATGGAGAAAATCAAAGTGGAAATTTGCAGCGCTTGTCACCCGTTCTATACCGGTAAGGACAAAGTGATTGACACCGCCGGCCGGGTGGAGAAGTTCACGCGCCGCCTTACCCACGCCGCTTTGCCGAAAGTCAAAACTCCTAAAATTGTCAAAAAAACTAAAGCGGCCAAAAAGTAACAATGGAGTGGGAAGAATGGAAACGATTAGGTAAGCCCACTAAAGCCGTCGTCAGCGAGCCGTCGGCCGAGGCGATGATTCTGGAATTGCGCGCCGGCGCCGGCGGCGATGAATCAGCGCTTTTCGCGCGCCAGTTGGCCGACATGTACCGGGCTTACGTCGCGCGCCGCGGCTGGCCGTTTTCTTTAATTGACGAATCGAAAAGCGATCTTGGGGGGTACAAGGAGGCCTCGTTTGAAATCCGCGGCCGCGGCGCTTATGAAGCTTTGCGTTATGAGACTGGCGTCCATCGGATTCAGCGCGTGCCGGTAACGGAGAAACAGGGTCGGGTTCACACTTCCACCGCTTCGGTGGCCATTTTGCCATTACAACCGACCGCCGATCTTAAAATTAATCCGGCGGATTTGGAGATTACTTTCTCCCGTTCCGGCGGCGCCGGCGGCCAAAATGTGAACAAGGTGGAAACGGCGGTGCGGGTGCTCCACCGGCCGTCGGGACTGGTGGTCCGTTCGACCAGTCAACGCAATCAAGCGAGCAATAAGCAGAAGGCGCTCGAAATTCTGGCTTCCAAGCTGGAGGCGAGGCAATCAGCGGCCGAGAGCCAGGCGGTCTCGAGCGAGCGGCGCAGTCAAATTGGCACCGGCGATCGCTCGGAGAAGATTCGCACCTACAATATTATTCAAGATCGCGTCACCGACCACCGGATTAAAGAGTCTTGGCACAACCTTGATCGGATTTTTGAGGGTGAGATTGACGTCATTGTTGAAGCTTTGCAAAAAGCGAGCGATTCTGCTAAACTTAGAGGGTGATTAAGGAAATGTTTCAGGTGGGCGCTCACTTCGGCTTTTCGAAGGCGCGGAGTCATCCGTCGGTCAAAAACGCCATTTTCGGCTTCAAAAATCGCTCGGCGGTTATTGATCTGGAACAGACGATGGCGGCTCTTGAACGAGCCAAACAATTCGTTAAGGGGCTCGGGCTGGAGGGCAAGCCGTTGCTCCTGGTGGGCAATAAGGACGAAGCGAGGCACATTATGAGACAGGCCGCCGAGAGCCTTAATATGTCTTACGTTACTTCGCGCTGGCTTGGCGGGACGTTGACCAATTTTTCCCAAATTAAATCGCGAGTGGATCACTTAGTGGATCTCAAATCCAAGCGGGAGAAAGGCGAGCTTGACCGTTATACTAAAAAGGAACGTTTGCAATTCGATCAAGAAATCAATAAACTCGAACGTTACTTGAATGGACTGGTGACGTTGACCAAGTTGCCAGCCGCCGTCTTGGTCATTGATTCTGATCACGAACACATTGTGGTGGCCGAGGCGCAAAAGACGAAAATTCCGGTTATTAGTCTCTCTGGCACGGATTGCGATATTCGGGGGATTGATTACTCGATTGTGGCTAATGACGCCAGTCTCCAGAGTATCGAATTTTTCGTTCAGCAACTGGTGGTCGCATATCAAGAAGGGCAAGCGATGAAACCGGCTCCAGTGCCGGAAATTTCTCTATGATTACCGTTGAGCAGATTAAAGCCCTGCGGGAGAAAACTGGTATTTCCATCGCTCAGTGTAAAAAAGCGTTAGCAACCGCTGGCGGCGATTTTGATCAAGCGCTCGCGGCGCTTTACGAGCAAGGGGCGGCGGTGGCGGCTGGTAAGGCCGACCGGGCGGTCGGCGCGGGCGCGATCAGTTCTTACGTTCACAATAACGCGGCCGTGGGGGCGTTGGTGGAGATTAATTGCGAGACCGACTTTGTCGCCCGCGCCGAGGGCTTCCGCGCCTTGGCGGATGATCTGGCGATGCACATTGCGGCCTTCGAGCCGCCGACCGTGGAGCAACTGCTTACCCAGCCTTTTGTCAAAGATTCGAGTTTGACGGTCGCCGATATTATTAAACAGAACATCCAAAAGTTCGGCGAGAACATCAGCATTGCTCGCTTCGCTCGCTTGGCCGTCGGCGAGCGCTAATTAATTATTTAACTATGCTTACAACCTTTTCCATTATGACTGTTTTGGCCCTTGGCGCGATCGTCCTGCCGGTGGCGCGCCAGTGGTGGATCATCCGCCGCGATGTCGATGGCACAGCGGCCAGTGAGCCGGATTTTGCCACGGTGCTCCAGCGGCGGCTCGATAAATTCTATGTCGATTTCGCCAACTTCTTCAGTCATCTCGGGCACTATCTCTATTTCTACTCACTGGTGATTGTACGTCACTTGCTTATTTGGTCAAGATTTTTGCTCCATAAGGTGGAGAAAAAGTTCTCCCGCTTGATTGACTCGGTTCGCGGCAAGGGCGTGCTCAACCACAAAGGTTCAGTTTCCATTTTCTTGGCGCAAATTAAAGGTGATAAGTAGCCGCCCTAGCTCAACGGCAGAGCAACGGTTTTGTAAACCGTAGGTTCCGAGTTCAAGTCTCGGGGGCGGCTCTTTAACGAATCTCGGCGGCAAATTGCCGCTTGGTTTCGACTTCAATTTTCTGCTGGAGTGGCTCGATTTCTTCCGCCGTCAGTGTCCGCTCGATGGAGCGATAGATAATGCGATAAGTGAAACTTAATTTGCCAGCGCCGAACTTGTCGGCGTTTTCGTATTTGTCGAGCAGAGTCACTTCTTCAATCATGTCGCCCACAATGTCGCGGATCAGATCAAAATAATTGTTGGGCACAAAAGTATTGGGTACGACGAACGAGATATCACGCACAATCGCCGGATACTTAGAAACCTCTTTAAACTTTTGGCCCAGTTTTAGTTGTTTTTTGACCCGCTCATCTTGCGACCACAACAGGCGAATGTCCGGCAATTCCAGGCTCAAAATCGCCAGGCGCTCCAAGCCGAAGCCAAACGCCCAGCCGTTGTATTGTTTTGAGTCCACGCCCAATCTCTCAAGGACACTGCCGCGGACGACGCCGGAGCCGAGGACTTCCACCCAACCTTGGCCAAGATCAATCTCCATCTCGAGACTCGGATCAGTGTAGGGGAAGGTGTCAGGATTGAAGCGATACTTTACCTCTGGGCCAAAAATCGCTTGGGCAATTTTAACTAAAACTTGTTGCAAATCTTCCGGCCCGATTACTTTCTCATCGCGTCGACACAAGAACCAGCCGTCCATCTGATGGAAAATGTTCATGTGGCGCCGGTCAATCTCGTCCTTGCGATAGACTTTACCAAAAGAAAGTGATCCAACGCTCTCACCGCGGGCAATCCGCGCTTTGATTTCTACTTGTTGCAAATAGTAATACCACATCACCGTCGTGTGAGTCCGCAAAATATTTTTCTCGTTTACATAATAAGTATCGGATTTACTGCGCGCGGGGTGATCGGCGGCAAAATCAAATAAGTCAAAACTAATACCCACCGACGCAATTTCTGGAACGGTGATTAAGTCAAAATTTTTGAAATCGGGCATCGTCACGATCCGTTGGGCTAGTTCCGCGATCGGACTGCCCGGCGTTCGCGATAAGTCCGGCATCGCCAAAAACCGCTCGATCCGGCGCGCTTCAGCGTCGGTTCGCTTGACTAGCGCTTCACGCAGCTTAGCCTCGTCGGGGGAGTTAACCTCGATGTTCATGGGCTTAATTTAGCAGATTTTTGGTTAAAGACCAAGACATAATATGTTATTCCATTAACAGACGATCGTCTAAATATGGTATAATGGGTGAAATGAAGAAGCGGAGAATCAGCAGTTCGACCAAACAAAAAATCTTGCTCTTGTTGCAGGCGGGGGCGGTTTTGAGTTTGAGCCGATCGGTTAATCAACGCCGGTCAGTTGGCCGATCGTTTGGCAAAGAGTGGCGGAAAATTGATCGGCAGTATCTTTATCGGGTTCTCAATGAGTTCCGCCATGACCGCCTGATTGATTACGAGGAACAGACCGATGGTCAGATTAAAATTGTGTTGACGGCGGAGGGGAAAGAGCGAACATTACAATTTGACTTGGACAAACTGACGATTCCTACACCGCCGCGCTGGGACGGCAAGTGGCGGCTGGTTTTCTTCGATATTCCGGAAACCAATCGTCGGGGCCGCAACGCTCTGCGGCACAAGTTGCGGGAACTTGGTTTCTACGAGTGGCAAAAGTCGGTGTTTGTCTACCCTCACCATTGTCGCGATGAAATTGATTTTGTGGTTGAGTTTTTCAATCTTCGCCATCATGTCCGCTATGGCGAACTGCTTAGCCCAACCAATGAGGCGGAACTTAAGTTGCATTTCGATCTTTAGTTACCCTCTAGTTAATATTCCATTAACTGACGATCGTCTCTAGATGGAATAATGGGAGTGGTGGGGGATGAGTTATGATGGTGTTTTCGTCAACATTTTGGGCTAGTATTGAACAGCGGATTATGCTAAAATTAGGGTACCAAAATCATGGCAGAAACGGCTAAAAAACAGGCCGCCCCAGCGGCGGCTAAACGTAAATACGATGCCGAAGACATCGTCGTTTTGGAGGGCTTGGAACCGGTGCGCAAGCGGCCCGGCATGTACATTGGCTCGACCGGGCCGGACGGTTTACATCACTTGTTGGTGGAGATTTTTGACAACTCGCGCGACGAGGCGATGAACGGCGCCTGTAATGAGATTGAGGTGGCACTCCTGTCCGGAGATGCCGTCCGTATCGCCGATAACGGCGCGGGCATCCCAGTCGGGATTCATAAGAAGACCAAAGTCTCGGCGCTGGAGACGGTGATGACCACGCTCCACGCCGGCGGCAAGTTCGAAGGCAAGGGTTATAAGATTGCCGGCGGTCTCCACGGCGTTGGCGCTTCGGTTGTTAATGCGCTCTCGACTTGGCTTATGGCCGAAGTTTATCGCGAGGGCGGCAAATATATGCAGGAATACGCTCGCGGCGCCAAGCAGTCGGCGGTCAAGAAAGTCGGCCCGTCCAAACTCCACGGCACGGTGATTACTTTCCAGCCCGATCCGACTGTTTTTTCCGCCACCGCTTACGATTGGGAGCGCGTCGTTAATCACTTGCGCGGCCAGGCCTACTTAGTGAAAAAATTACGCGTCCGAGTGATTGATGCGCGTAATTATAAAGGCCTGCCTGCGCAGGCAGGTAAAATTGACGCCGATGAAGTCTTATTTTTGAAAGAGCTGGAACTGGATCTGCCGTCGCAAACTTTCTACTTCGAAGGCGGCCTCTTGTCGCTGATCAAATTTTATAATCAGAACGAAAAGCCGGTTCATAAAAATATTTTTTATATCGAGAAGGAAAACAGTGAAGTCAATGTGGAAGTCTCTTTTCAATACATTGACGACATCACGCCGCGCGAGATCAGCTTCACCAACAACACGGCGACGCCCGAAGGCGGCACCCACTTAACTGGTTTCCGCACGGCGCTCACGCGCACACTCAATGATTACGGGCGGAAAAATAATTTGATTAAAGAAAAAGACGACAACTTCACCGGCGATGACGTCCGTGAGGGTCTGACCGCCGTCGTCTCGGTCAAACTGCGCCATCCGCAATTTGAAGGTCAAACTAAAGCCAAACTCGGCAATGTGGAAGTGCGCGGCGCGGTGGAAACCGTTTTCAGTGAGGCACTCCAGCAATATCTGGAAGAGAATCCCGAGGATGCTCGGATGATTATCGGCAAGGTCTCACTCGCCCTACGAGCGCGCCTGGCCGCGAAGGCCGCCAAAGACAGCGTCTTACGCAAAGGCGCGCTCGAGGGGATGACGCTCCCCGGCAAGCTCGCCGACTGTCAGACGCGCGACCCCGGTGAGGCCGAGCTCTTTATTGTGGAGGGTGATTCGGCCGGCGGGAGCGGCAAGCAGGGCCGCGACCGCCGGACGCAGGCGGTCTTGCCGCTCAAGGGCAAAATTCTAAATGTCGAACGGGCGCGGCTCGATAAGATGCTCGCCTTTGCCGAAATTAAGTCGCTGATTATCGCGCTCGGCACTTCGATCGGCGATACCTTTGATATTTCTAAACTTCGTTATCACAAAATTATTATTGCCACCGACGCCGATGTGGACGGCGCCCACATCCGCACCCTATTGCTCACTCTGTTCTATCGTTATTTCAAAAATTTGATCGAGGGAGGGTATATTTACATCGCTCAACCGCCCCTGTTCAAAATTAAAAAGGGCAAAGAAGTTCAGTACGCTTACTCTGACGAGGAGAAAAATAAAACACTAAAGGCGCTTGGTGCGGATCTCAAGAAGGCCGAAGCGCTCACGCCGGAAACCGAAAGCGGAGAGCCGGAAGCGGAGGACTTGGAGGCTAAGCCTTCATTTGGAGGCTTAGCCTCCAAGTCAGCAAAGGTGATGATTCAAAGATACAAAGGTCTTGGTGAGATGAATCCGGAGGAACTCTGGGAAACGACAATGGATCCGGCCGGGCGGATTCTGAAGCAAGTGACGGCTCACCAAGCCGCCGACGCCGATAAAGTCTTCACCGTCCTGATGGGCGACGAAGTTGAGCCCCGCAAAATCTTTATCCAAACCCACGCCAAAATGGCCAATTTGGATGTTTAGCCGTTGTGTGCTAGTTTGAAAATAGAAAGAAAGGAGGTGACTGGTGCGAATCGAGAAGGAATTAGCCCAATGGTTGGTTAAAATCGCCTTCCCCATCTACGTCCGATCGTTTCGGGCCGGCGATACCGTCGTTTATAACCGCCGGGTGACCGATCGAATTGATGCCGCGCTTACCAGGTCATTCGGCCGCTTCGGCTCGAGCTTCTCGGTGGAGCGCGAGCTTGGCAAGGGGCCGTTTGAGGTTTTAAGCGCCAGGTTGAAGGAGCCGGTTACTCTAAACGGCGACAGGTTCATCAACGACCAAGCACTCATCGTCGCGCCGATCCACGGCCGAGCCATCTGCTGGCCGTCGAGCGCTAATCCGAAGCAGTTCTCCAGTTTGCTCTTTCGCCACCTGTCATGGTGGGTCGCGGCGCGCCGCTTCCTCGCCCAGTGGTGGCTTGAATCCCGTTAGAGACCGTCAGCCTATCGCTGGCCCGGCCTCTAACGGGATTTTCGTTCCTTTATTTCTTCTAAAATATCTTTAATAAATTGGTCGAGAGGAATGTTTTCTAATTTACCTTTGTCGCGGGATTCGACGGTTAACTTTTGGCTGGTGACTTCGGTGTCGCCGAGGACGATGAGGTAGGGGACTTTTTCGGTTTTGCCGGCGCGAATCTTTTTGCCCAAACTTTCATTCGAATTGTCTAATTCGACGCGGATAATTTGTTCTTTTAATTTCGTTGCGACTGATTTAGCAAATTCTTGATGGGCCTCGCCAATCGGCAGAATCTTCACTTGCACCGGCGCCAGCCACATTGGGAAGGCGCCAGCCGTATGTTCAATATAAATGGAGAGGAATCTTTCAATTGATCCGGCAATGGCCAAGTGGATCATAACCGGGGTTTGATCCTTCCCGGCGTTATCGGTGTAAGTTAGCTCAAAGCGCGCTGGCTGGACAAAGTCGAGTTGCGGCGTGGCCAATTGCCACTCGCGGCCGATCGAGTCGGTGGCCATGAAGTCGATTTTGGGCCCATAGAAGGCGGCCTCACCCTCGGCGATAAAGTGGTCGAGATTATTTTTCTTAACGATGGTCAACAAAATTTCTTGGGCTTTCTCCCACAATGCGTCCTCGCCAAGATATTTCTCCGGCGACTTAAGGTCGCGGAAAGAAAGTCGGGCCCGGAAAGGCATTTTGATCACGCGGTAGAATTCCTGGACCATCTCAATGATTGTTTGATATTCGACCTCAATCTGGTTCGGGGTGCAGAAGATGTGGGCGTCATCTTGAGTAATTGAACGCACCCGGGAGAGGCCGCCCAACTCGCCTGATTTCTCATCGCGATAGACCGTCGTGGTTTCCAGGTAGCGGATCGGGAGGTCGCGATAACTCCGCGGCCGCGAGGCATAGATTTGTTGATGGTGCGGACAGTTCATCGGTTTGAGCACCAGTTCGGTATCGGTCTCACGGCTCGGCACCAAGAATAATTCATGACCAAATTTGGCCCAGTGGCCGGAAGTTTTATACAAATCGGTTTTGGTGAGGTGGGGGATCCAAACCTTCTGATAGCCGCGCTTGAGCCGCAATTCCTGGACGAATTCATTGATCTGGTCGCGCAATATCGTGCCTTTGGGAGTAAACAACGGTAAGCCCGAGCCGACTAAATCAGAGAAGACGAACAGGTCCAACTCTTTGCCGAGCCGCCGGTGATCACGCTCACCCAACTTTTGTTCTTCCGCTGACATTCCTAAAACTATAGCATAATTTGGGCAATAAAAAGCCCCCGGATTATCCAGAGGCGGTGTGAAGGTTTTTGGGAGACCCTTCCGAACCCCGTTTTCACGAGCTTGTTTTTGCTCGTTTCTCATCCAGATAATCTGCCAATGTACATGTCATTCCTGGGTTTTGTCCGCAGTCACGCTTTTTCGCAGAGCAAGTCGGACAACAGGGCTTGGCGATCCAGCGACATTCTCTCGATTTAACAAAGGTCCAACCATGCTGTATAAGCGAGCGGCCCGTGACTTGCTCAATCGGCAGATCAACGGCCACTTGCGCCCCGCACACATAACACGGGATCTCTGTCATGGCTAATCTCCTATGTGAATACTGCCTTGCGTTTTTACCAAGTACGCCTTAGTAAAAA
>CAZJJW010000008.1:0-14076 GCA_964546425.1 uncultured Candidatus Saccharibacteria bacterium
TCTCTGACAATGAGGAGGTTGGCTTAGAAGCAGCCATCCTTTAAAGAAAGCGTAATAGCTCACTCACCCAGAGATTTTGCGCCGCAGATAATCGGGGCTAAGTGTGGTACCGAAGGTGAGAATGTCAGTGCTCCGCACTGGAAATTCGAAATTCTAAGCACGAAATCCTAAACAATATCAAAATCCGAATGTTCAAATTTTGGAAATTAGAATTTGTTTAGAGTTTCGGATTTAGTAATTCGTGCTTCCAATGCGTAGCATTGGCGTGGTAGGAGAGTATTCTTGGCCGCAGTGAAGGCCCGATGTGAGTCGGACTGGAGCGCCAGGAAGTAAGAATGTTGGCACAAGTAACCGCAATCCGCCTGAGAATGGCGGACGCCGAAAGACTAAGGTTTCCTTGGCAATGGTAATCAACCAAGGGTTAGTCGGTCCTAAGGCAATGGCGAAAGCCGCAGCTGATGGAAGCACGGTTAATATTCCGTGACTCAGTGATTGATTGATGGAGGGACGGAGTTTAGTATGCGACGCGCGTTATTGGATTCGCGTCGGCGACGTGAGAGTGTCGGCTAGGTAAATCCGGCCGGCTCGGTTTAATCCGGGACTCAAGCGCCGTCGAAATTTCGGCCTACGGGCCGAGGGATGTCGCAAAGCAAGCTTCCAAGAAAAACTTCTAAAATTATCAATCACTGGACCGTACCGTAAACCGACACAGGTAGTCAGGTCGAGCAGACCAAGGCGAACGAGTGATTGCTCCTCAAGGAACTCGGCAAAAAAGCAGCCGTAACTTCGGAATAAGGCTTCCCCGTGATCGCGCAAGCGATTTTACGGGGCGCAGCGAAAGTATCTCTGGCAACTGTTTATCAAAAACACAGCTCCCTGCGAACTCGTAAGAGGATGTATAGGGGGTGACGCCTGACCAATGCCCAAAGGTTAAATATGGCCGGTGCTGTTCTCGCAAGAGAGTAGTGCTGACGCTATATAAGCCCGGGTGAATGTCGGCGATAACTATAATCGTTAGCTCGCTAAGAGCTTAGGGCGATTGTAAAATCCGACCAAATGCTGGAACAACTGTTCCTTCAATGGATGTAGATCTCACGCTACCGAGTAGGTGACAATGCGTGAGTGCAGTCAATCAGCAGGAAAGACTTGAGCACTGTTCTTAAGCTAAAATTAATCTTATGAACAGAACTGTCGAAGAAATCTTAACCCAATTCAAGGGTAAAGAGAAAAATCTCCACTACTATCTCTCGGGATTCGTAGATGGGGAAGGAAGTTTTAGTGTTGCGATCATCAAGACCAAGATGCATAAACTGGGTTGGATGATCAATCCCTGCTTTCAGGTATATCAACACGAAAAACATCGTGAAATCCTAGAATTGTGTCGGTACATATTCCAGACCGGCTCAATTTACCGCAAATCTGGTGTCCATCCGGTGCTGAATTTCAGCATCGATTCACGTCGAGGACTGATCGAGAAGGTGATTCCTTTCTTTGATAAATATCCTCTCGTGGTTAAACAGGACACCTATCAAACATTCCGGGCTATCGTAATGGCTCTGGAACGGCAAGAACACATCAGTATTGATGGGTTCAAAAAGATCGTTGACCTTGCCTATACAATGAATCAGCAGGGAAAAGGAAGGAAAAATACAAAAGAATTTATCCTCTCTACATTACCAACGAACAATGCTCAAGAATCCTCAGAGACTATACGTCGGATCCCGCCTCGACAGCGGGAATGATATAGTCCAAACCCCTAGCGATAGTGGGAATACCTAATGCCTAAGGTGAACTAGTCGCTTTAGTAAAACTTGGCTATATGCTGGAATCTCCGCGCATGTTTGGGTACCATCAAGGACGGTCCTTGATGGTGATAATCTCAAACCGATGCGGACAATCAGCAGGGAAGATTAGAAAGGAATACATGATGAATCAGGATAGTAAGATTAAGTGTTTGGGTTGTGGTGGCGAATACGCCGTGAAGCAGCTGGAAAAGAATACTGATTCCTTCCACGGTGTTACCACCTACTGTTGCCCAGACAAAAGTTGTCCATCGCACACAGGCGATTGGAGAAAAAGGATGTTGGCGACCAAAACAAGTGCCGGCATTATGATTCATACGGGCGGAGAGCTTGTTTCTTAATCCCCTCAGAGACTATACGCCAGGCCCCATGAGATATGGAAATTATCTCATGGGGAAGATATAGTCCGACCTGCATGGCGACATGCAGAATGTGGCAGAAATGTCCACATCCGCGATGAACCTTTAACTACAAGGGGAGCGGTAACAATGTGAGCGAAGTACCTTGTCGGGTAAGTTCCGACGCGCACGAATGGCGTAATGACTGGAGAACTGTCTCGAGGAGCAGCTCGGTGAAAATACAATACCGGTGAAGATGCCGGTTACCTGCAGATAGACGAAAAGACCCCAGAAGCTTTACTATAACTTGATATTGAACGTATGTTGTGGATGCGTAGCATAGATGGGAGACTTTGAAGTCCGCCTCTTGGGGCGGATGGAGTCGTCAGTGAAATACCATTCTTCTTCGAGATACGTTCTAACCGGCGCGGCAAAAACGCGCGGAGACAGTGTCTGGTGGGTAGTTTAAGTGGGGCGCTTTCCTCCTAAAGAGTAACGGAGGAGCCTAAAGGTTGGCTAAGCGCGAATGGAAACCGTGCTGATAGGGCAATGCCACAAGCCAGCTTAACTGCAAGACGTGCATGTCAAACAGATGCGAAAGCAGAGCATAGTGAACCGACGGTCCGCATTAGAAGCGGCCGAAGATTAACGGATAAAAGCTACTCTGGGGATAACAGGCTAGTTCCGCCAGAGCGTCCACAGCGACGGCGGAGTTCGGCACCTCGATGTCGGCTCAACTTATCCTGGGGGTGGAGAAGCTCCCAAGGGTTTGGCTGTTCGCCAATTAAAAAGTTACGTGAGCTGGGTTCAAACCGTCGTGAGACAGGTTGGTCTCCTATCTACTGCAGGCGTTGATACTTGAGGGGAGTCGTTCCTAGTACGAGAGGACCGGAATGAACTGACCGCTGGTGTACCGGCTGTCGCGCCCGCGGCACCGCCGGGTAGCTATGTCAGGACGGGATAATCTCTGAAAGCATCTAAGAGAGAAGCCCACCCCAAGATTAGGTATCGTTATGAGGCTCGTCGAAGATGACGACGTTGATAGGCGCTAGGTGTAAGTGCCGTAAGGCATTCAGCCGAGGCGTACTAATGTCCCATTCCTATTGGGAAATCTGAAAATCATTTGATCGCTTTAATTTACAATTTACCAATCGAAGATTGTGTCTTGGTGGTTTGGCGGTGGGGAAACACTTCTTACCATTCCGAACAGAATCGTTAAGTCCACTAGCGCCGATGGTACTCGCAAGGGGAGAGTAGGTGACCGCCAAGACAGAGTTTTTGATTGAGGGAGAACTTGCCCCGTGGCCGTACTCGGCTCTACGGGATAGGTAATTGCCAGAACTAAAGACTTGCTAGCTGGTGACCGGGGACAGAATTATAATTGTAAGTTTGCTTGCTATAGCAGGGAAACTTACAATTTGGTTTTTTGTTTGGTGGGGATTACGGCCATTGCTTGTCAATGGCAGGTATGATAAAATGAAAGCATATGAAAAAATACATTGTTTTAGCCATATTTTTGGCCTTGTTTGTGGTTGCGCCGGTTTTAGCGCAGGTTCCAAGTGGGCAAACTCTCGACGACTATATTGAGGGATTACGTGTCCAAATTGCCAGATTAACAGAGCAGTTGAATCAATTGCTAGCCCAACAGCGCGGCAACTCCTGCTACGAATTCGGGTTTGACTTCAGCATGAACACTACGAGCAACCAATCGGTTGATTTTCAACAGCAAAAATTAGGTTCGGTGTTACGGCTTGAGGGGTTGCCTGATGTTAAATCATTCCAAGCCAAGTATGGCATCAAGCAAACCGGCTACGTCGGCCCGCTGACCCGCGGCCAGTTGAACAAGTTGTATGGGTGCAACCGCGGCGCTTACATCACGCCGAATGCTTTACCTGTGGGTAAGGTGAATGAGCGTTATTCCAACTATTCTTCGCCTGAAATTACCGTTCACGGTTTAAGTGGCACGATTAGCTGGAGTGTAATCAGCGGCGCGCTTCCTCCCGGATTAAATCTAGAAAAAACCATACTCGTCGGTATTCCTGAAAATCCTCCGCCCCCAGCGGAGAGTTATAGGGCGTTCATTTGGGGAACACCCACCACCGCCGGTACTTACACCTTCACCGTTCAAGCCACTAACGGCACGCAAACCGCGACCCAAAATTATACCCTGACGGTTTTAGGCAATAACCAGAACGCCCCCGTCATCTCCGGTATCTCCGGCCCAACCACGCTCAAAGTTGGCGAGCAGGGAACGTGGACGGTGAATGCGACTGACCCAAATAATGGAACGCTAGGTTATTCAATATCGTGGGGTGATACCGCAGGTACGGCTTCCTCTCCTTCTCAATTAAACTATCAGCAGACGACCACATTCCAACACGCCTATTATGGCGCTGGAGCATACACCATAACGGTTAGGGTACAGAATCAGCAAGGACTGATAACGACGAGTACTATAACGGTTAATGTCGGAGAGAAATTGTCCATTGTTTCTCCTGTGGGTGACGTCATCTGGCCTGTGGGATCAAGCCAAACGATAAGTTGGAACTATAATGGTACCGTTCCTTCAGGCGCTTATCTAAGTATTGGTTTGCGGGGAATTGATCAAACAACACAAGGACAGGGCGGGCTTTTGACTAGTGTATCAAACCCCTTAGCCCAAGGGAGTAAGACTTTTGTTGTGCCGGATACCTTGTTCAGTGGTGATGTCGCGTTTATAACTTTGCCTGGTAAATATAAACTATCACTTATCCTGATCGATCATCAAAGTTGTATTCCCTACGCACCTAGCTGTTTATATCCTCCGTCGCACACTCTTGCTGAAACCGAGATGAACGGAACTGTTAATATAACCAATAACCAACCCCAAATCACTGTCACCTCGCCAAACGGTGGGGAAGTGTGGGCGGCCAATTCAGTTAAACCGATTACTTGGTTTGCAAGAGGCGCCGAAGTTGACCGTCCGGCCGTATCGAAAGTTGATTTGTATCTTATTGATTATATGCTACCCTGCACGTCGATGTGTCCGCTGTATCCTAGTCGTCTATATAATTTGGACAAAAACATCGCCATGAATGCCGTTTACAACTGGATTGTGGCCACTGATATTGTGAATAATCCAATTCCCGTCGGCCAATACTATGTCCGAGTTTGTCTCGCCGGCACTAATACCTGCGACTCAAGCGACCGGCCGTTCACGATTACTGCCCAGACATACTAAAAATTTGATACAATTACGGGATGGGTTCATGGAGCGCGACGAGGCGACTATTATATTTGTTGGGCGTGCTGATTGTCATTGCGGCGCTTGGCGCGGCGCTATTTCTCTTTTACAAACCGGAGCCGTCTTGCACCGACGGTCGGCAAAATCAGGATGAACTCGCGATTGATTGCGGCGGCGTCTGCCAGCGCGTTTGCCCGATTGAGATTACGCCACTCCGGCCGATCTGGACCCGGATCTTCAAGGTGGACGAAGGCAAATATGATACGGCCACCTTTCTGGTTAACCCCAACCCGCGCCACGGGGTCAAAGAATTTTTATACACGGTTAAAATTTTTGATAAAGCTAATTTGCTGATTAAAACGGAAACCGGGAGAGGATTTATGAACCCCAAAGAGAATTTGCTGGTGCTGGATACTCGCTTAGACGTGGGCTTGCGGACGCCGGTCCGGGCCCTGTTTGAATTTGACGGCGCGCCTATTTGGCAGCGGCTTGATCGAGTCATCCCGCCGGTGACCGCGGCCGCGAAAGTTTTTACCAACGATCCTTGGCCGCGGCTCGCCGCCACCGTGAGCAATAATTCACTTGTCGATCTTAGCAATGTGGTGGTGTCAGCCGTCTTGTCCGATAACGAGCAGAACGCCATGGCCGTCAGTTCCACCCTGGTCGAACAGCTTGATCATAATTCTTCGCAGGAGATTGTTTTCACCTGGCCCAAGCCCTTCGCCGCCGTCCCGGCCTTCTCTAACTTGTATCCTCATTTTGATCTCGGCCAAGTGCCAGTGACGCCATGATTCAGAAGTTTTTTGGCCGGCACATTGATTGGGTGCTGGTGCTCGCTACTCTGCCGCTCTTGGGCGCCGGTCTCGTGACGATGAACTCGTTTATAAGCGAGAGTTACTTTTTTAACCGCCAGCTTATTTGGGTGGCGCTGGCCTTCGTCGCCTTTTTCGGGTGCGCGTTTATTGACTGGCGCTTCTTGCGGCGCAGCGGCGTTTTAGTCACCCTCTTTTTCTTCAGTTGTTTGTCGTTGCTTTTGTTGACGGTCGTTGGGAATCGGGTGCACGGCGCCCAGAGTTGGCTCTCGCTCGGCAGTTTCTCCATTCAACCGGCTGATTTCATAAAATTAATTCTTATTCTGATGTTGGCCAAATATTTTTCCCGTCGGCACATTGAGATTGCTTATGTCCGCCACATCCTGGTCTCCGGTGTCTATGCGCTCGTCCCGTTTATCCTCATCTTGCTTCAGCCGGACTTCGGCTCGGCGATTATTATTTTTCTCATCTGGCTCGGCATGGTGATGTTCTCTGGTATTTCGCCGCGCCACCTGTTGGCCGTTTTTACCGTTAGCCTAGTGAGTTTTGCCGCTTTTTGGTTTTTTATCTTCGCGCCGTACCAGAAGGCGCGGATTGTCACCTTCATCCATCCGCTCGCTGATATCCGCGGCGCGGGCTATAACTCGTTCCAATCAACCATTGCCGTCGGTTCCGGCCAAATCCTGGGTAAGGGGATCGGCTATGGCACCCAATCGCGTCTTAAGTTCTTGCCCGAGTATCAAACCGACTTCATTTTCGCCGCTTTTGCCGAGGAATGGGGCTTCGTCGGCGTCCTTCTCCTCTTTATTTTATTTGGTTTAATTATCTGGCGGGTGATTCTTGCGGCCATGCACGGCGCGACCAATTTCGAAACGTTGTTTGGTATTGGTTTAGCGATTATGTTACTCTCGCATTTTACTGTCAGTGTCGGCATGAATCTCGGTCTCTTGCCGGTGACCGGCCTCACTTTGCCGTTCGTTAGTTATGGCGGCTCGCACCTGCTCGCCGAGTTTACCGGCCTCGGTATCTTGATGGGCATGCGCCGCTACTCCCACGGCTTCCACCGCGGCGATATCAAGAATGAATTTCTGGGGATTTAGCCGATCTCAATTGCCGTAAAAAAACTAGCAGGTGGGGACAACTACCCCGGTTACATCGGTTGTCATCTCCCAACATTTGGCCAAAGCGTCAGAGTCAATTCTTATTGCTGGCAGTGGCGGGTCGGGTTGAGTATCCGGGTCCAGCATGGTCGGTGGAATGTTAGTTTGGCTTTCAATCGTATTGAAAATAAATACCGTGTAGTGCTGACCATCTCGACTAATTTTGTACCAATATCCACGATTGTCATCATCGTCGACAAAATATCCGCCAATCGGCGTTGATGGATCGCTCGGCCTCGGATTGAGATAGGTTGCCAAAGCCGTTAACCGGCCGGCGTCACGGTAAGAAGAAAAAGTAATGCTGGGAGGACAGTCCCAACAGGATAGCCCCTCAGGATTGTTCTCATTTACGCTACTGGTTGGATATTTGTTGTTGTGAGCGTAATACAATTCCAACGCTTTCTGCACTTCCAGTATATCCTGAATCCTTTTAGAATCTCGCGCTTTGGCGCGGGCTTGATTGAGCGAGCCGAGCACAACGGTAGATAAAAGCGCGATAATCGCGATCACGACCAACAGTTCAATCAGCGTAAAACCCTTTTTCATTTGATGCCAATAATCGTATCATTTTGAGACGATTTAAGCCATGTCAAGGTTTAACCTTGCCGGAGGCAAAATTAAGTGAAGTTATTTGTACCCTATTTATCCGATCGGAAAAATAGGGACCCCGACCTCAAAAAATCACACAGAAAACGATGCTGAATCTCGTGGAATTTTGTTACCATTGTTCCAAATATCCGTCATAGCGCATATTCGGCACAATACACCTGTCCAACATCGGATGTCGGACACCTAGATGAAGGATCGCTAACTTCCGAATCTCATCACGCACCTAGTAGCTAGGCCGTCGTTACCATAGTTGTTAGTATAGTCTGCGCCCGTGGGGTTGCCAGCGCAAGTTTGATTTATGCCATCCAGATACCAAATAAGTTGAGCCGCCCGACATTTTGAGGCATCGGTTGGAGATATCGTAGTGCAGTTATAAACCGCACCGATCCAATACTCGTTTGCTGGTGTGGTTCGAGTTTTGAAAATTTTTGTGCTTATGGCCGGGAAATTGGCAATTATGGGATTTGTGGGAGAAGATAAAGCGTTCTTGAGGAATGGTTGATTGGTATTTAAGACGGCCTCACATACGCTCAAGGCAGTTCCCCCAGTTGTGGTGTCGGGCGACTTGCCGCATTTTGCGTACGTCGGCGTTGAATATCCAAAACCAGCATAGTTACCTAAACAAAAGCACTTGTTGTTTGTTATGGCACTCTCCCACGGGTAGAGATTCTTGTTGCTCGACGCGTACAGTTCCAGCGCGTTGCGATACTGAACAATATACTGATTCCGTTTGGCGTTTTCGGCCTTGACGCGGGACTTACTCAACGAGGCAAAAATGATGCTCGACAACAAAGCGATAATCGCGATGACGACCAGGAGTTCAATCAAAGTGAAGCCGTGTTTTTTCATCTCATTCATTATACAAGGTCAAGGTCGCTTTGACCATCGCGGCTGGGGAAAACTCTCGGCTGACCTTTTGGCGCAAATTCTCGCCTAAACGTCGTCGTTCGGCCGGATGGCTTATCAAAAATTCTAATTGACGGGCAATGTCGGCCGGGTTCTTCGGCTTAACCAGAAGACCGGTTTCGTTGTTTTGAATCACATCGGGAATCCCGCCGACCGCCGAGGCCACCACCGGCAAATTCGCCTGGCCCGCTTCCAGAATGACATAAGGCAGGCCCTCTTTAATCGAGGGCAGGAGGAAAATATCGAAGGCCGAGAGCAAGCTGGACGCATCAGGGATGAAGCCGAGGAGAAAAACTCGACCGCCTTTCTCGGTGATCATTTTTTCTAAGCGCGCGCGTTCTTCGCCTTCGCCGATCACCAGATAAACCACATTCGGTATGCTTGCCACCGCCTCGACGGCATATTCCAGCCCCTTGTTGCGATGGAGTTCGGCGATCGTGCCGACCACCGTTTTGTTTTCCAAAAAGTCAATGAAGCAGCCCAGTCGGCGCAAAATCTCGAAGCGCGCCACCGCTCGGCCCAATGTCCGGGCGCCGGTGATGCCGTTGGGAATCAGATGAATTTTGGATTTAACGAACGGCCACCGGCGAGTTTGCTTAAGATCGCGAGCAATCAAGACAATGGTGTCGGTGGCAAGCCACACCGTCAGCCAACTCAAGAAACCGATCATCACTTTCTGCCACCGCGGCCGCGTTTCATCGAAGGCGAAGCCGTGGGCGGTGAAAATAATTTTCGGCACACCGGCCAAGCGCGCGGCGAGCGCCCCCAAGCCGCCGCTTTTTGAGCTATTGAGATGGACAATATCCGGCCGCTCGGTTTTGAAAAGTTTAAGGAGCTCAAAGAAAACGGCCACCTCGGCGGTGATTCTGATGTCGCGATCGAGCCGTTTAATTTTTATCACCGGCACGGCTTCGGCCGCCAGCTTTTGCTCCAACGTCTCGCCGGCGCCCAGCGCCACCTTGATCTTGTGTTCCGCTTTCAAACTGGTGGCCAAATCATAAACATAGCGCTGGGCGCCGCCCCAGTTGCCTTTAGTTATCACATAGATAATTTTGGCCATTTGTGTTATCCTATCACAACTATGACCTTGGGCGGTAAGCAGGAGGCCCTGATTTTATTTCTTGGCGATCTCGTTTTTTTCACGCTCGCCTTATGGCTGACTTTGGCCGTCCGTTATTTTGATTGGCCCTCACTCGAGCTTTTTTTGACCCACTTTTGGCCGTTCATCATCATCTTCTTGATTTGGACGCTGGTCTTTTTTATTTCCGATCTCTATCGCAAGCAGACCTTGGTGTTCGAGAGCGCTTTGCCGGCCACGATCTGGCGGGCGCAAATCATCAACAGCTTATTAGCCGGAGTCTTTTTCTATTTCATTCCCTATTTCCGAGTCATCGGTTTCGCGCCGCGCTTCAATCTCTTGCTCGATCTATTATTCTCTTTCGTTTTGGTTTTATTGTGGCGGCAATACGGCGCGCGCTTGGTTTATCGCCCGGCGCCGCTTAATGTCATGTTCGATTGTGTCGGCGGCGAAGTGGCGGAGTTGAAACGAGCCTTAACCGGTCAGGCCAGTTACCGCTGGCGGTTGGTGACTGATCAGCCGAGTCTCATTGTCTATGACAAATATCAAACTGACGCGCCGACGAAACTGACCGACTTTTACCGCTTACTATTTAAGGGTGTCGGCTTCATCGGCGTCCAAGACTTATACGAAGAAGTGTTTGGCCGGGTGCCGCTCTCGCTGATTAACGAGCATTGGTTTCTGGAAAAAGTTTCCAATCAACCCAAACCGCTTTACGATCTGGCCAAGCGGTTGATGGACCTCGTCGTCGGTTTAATTTTGGGCCTCGGTTCGCTGGCGCTTTACCCGGTCATTTGTCTGGCGATTAAACTGGAAGATCATGGTCCGATTTTTTATGTTGACGAACGGATTGGCCGGAATGATCGCCCGATTAAGATTTACAAATTTCGGAGCATGTCACTCGAAGCGGAGTTGTCAGCCCGTCGGCCCACGTCGGTCGGCCAGTTCCTGCGCCGGACCCGACTGGATGAATTGCCGCAGTTGTGGAGCGTGGTTTCGGGCGCCCAGTCGCTCGTTGGTCCGAGGCCGGAGAAGTCGGATTATGTTAAACTATATCGCGAGGAGGTGCCGTTTTATGATGTGCGCCACCTGATTGCTCCCGGCTTGTCGGGCTGGGCGCAAATTTATCAGCCAGATCATCCGCACTTCACCACCTCGGCGGCGGCCACGCGCGAGAAATTGTCCTACGATCTTTATTATGTGAAAAATCGCAGTTTGTGGCTTGACATTACCATCGGTTTAAAAACGGTTAAGGCCCTTCTCTCTCGGACCGGAATATGATCCCCGTTAATGAAATAATTTTTCGCTGGTTTAACGGTTTAGCCGGCCGCTCGCCGCTTAGTGATACCTTGATTATTTTCTTGGCCGAGTATCTGGGCTGGATTTTGGTTATTGGTCTGGTCATCTATTTTTTCCGCCGGCGCGGGCAAATCTTGCCGGTGGTCGCTATCGCCAGCACCAGTTGGCTCATATCGCGAGTGATCAAATATTTTTATCTTCACCCGCGGCCTTTCGCGCCGGACAATTCTTTCCCCTCCGGCCACGGCGCCCTTTTCTCGGCCCTCGCCTTCGCGCTTTATCTTTATGACCGCCGTTGGGGCAATATTTATCTAGTCGGCGCGGTTTTGATTGGCTTGGCCCGGGTCGCCGCCGGCGTCCATTGGCCCGGCGATGTCCTAGCCGGGTTTATCCTCGGCGGCGCGGTGACAGTTTTATTTAATCTATTGTTTGGTTTCTCCAGACAGCAACATTTTCGTGACTAAAAGATTTTTTATTCTTGCCTTTGTCCTCTTAATCCTCGCCGGCTTATTAGTTTGGCTTAATTACCGAGTGCCGGATTCACCCGAGCCGCTCGTGAGTGACACCAGCCGGCAACTCGCCGCCATCGCCCTCCCGCCGTCGCAACCGATCACCAAGCAGGATTATCTTAATTACATTAATTTTGGTTACCAAGAGCGCATTGCTGGAAACTTCAAAAATGGTGATTGCTGCAGTAACCCTTTTTATAATTACGAGCATATCAAGCATCAAGCCTTTTTCTACAAGGCGACCGGTCAGAGAATTTATCTCGACTGGACGATGGCTTTGATGAAACAATATTATGATTTCTACAACAATCCCAACACCACCCCCGATTTGATTCGTCGATCTGATTTAGCTTCGACGCTGGCGGCTTTCTCGTGGGTTTACCCCGATCTCTCCGACGAAGAGAAGCAAGCCGCCCAAACTTACCTGCTCAAATTTGAGGAGAAAATGGAGGTCAATGATTCGCGCTTTGCCCAAGCTCACGAGCGCGGGGCGGGTAATCCGGGTATGGGCCCGGCCGCTTCGATCAAGATTATCGACACACTCCTTCCGAGAACGGTCCCGAATCCCTCGGATCCACGTAATCAGCCACGGGACATTTATACGAGTAACGTTTGGAGCGACTGGTGGACTTATCGCGACATTTACGAAAACTCCGAGAATTACAACGGCCTCTGGCTAACCTCACTCAACAACTGGCTCGAGGTTCTAAGCCCGAGTGAGCAAGCCCAGGTCTTTAATGATTCGGAATTTAAAAAGCTTGCCAAACGTTGGCTCGAACAAGTCTCGCCACTTGGCGTTTCGGCGGCTTACGGCCAGGGTAGTGGTTTGGGCGCCCGGCCGGGCGTCTGGATCGCCGTCTTCGAGCGTTTCGCCGCCGGCTACAAAACGCTTGACCCGACCTTGGCCGGCCAGTTTAAGTGGGCGGCCCACCAACTCTACCGCTGGATGAAACCTCGCACCGACGATCACGATGAAGCACCCAATAGCTTGCGCTCTGCCACCGAGGACTTGATGCCTGCCTATATTTACGCCGACGACAGTATCGCCGAAATTGTGCCGACCAGCATCGGCAGTCTGGTTAATTACCGCCACGCCATCAGCTACGCCGGCGCCAGCACTTTCGACCGCGAGTTGACCGGTTACGCGGCCAAGATTCTTTCCAATTTAGTCCCCAACAAATTAATTCTCCGGAGTGGTTGGGGGAGTGATGATATTTACGCTCAAGTGGAACTGACCCAAACTTTCGGTCACGGTCATGTTGACGCTGGCAGTCTCAACTTGCTGACTAGTCACGGCAGTGTCTTACTGGCCGACAGCGCTTACGCCGAGGTTCACCCGCAGTATCACAACGTCTTCCAACTCGAACCGAACTTGGCCGATACCACCGAGGCGCTGACGAGGGTCGTAGCCGTTACGGTGCCCGACGGGGTGAAAGAGAGTGCTTCTGGGACTTACGCGCAAGTCAACATTGATCAGTATTTGGGTCAGCCCGTGCGCGTTGAGCGGCGGTTCTTTTTGGTTAAGCCGAATCTTTCTTCGACCCTGGGCGGCTTCATTTGGGTTCTAGATACCGTTGTTGGTACGAGCGGCTCGAGCGGTAGCTTCACCATCGGTCCGGCTTGGCAGACGGTGGCGGTTCAGGCTGGACCGGGGAGTCATTGGGCGGACACCGCCTTCCCGACCATTCCGGTAATTAATGTTGGTAATCCGGCCGGACCCCATTTGGTTGACTGGCCGAACGAGCCATATAATTTGTTGGTGGCTTTTGCCCCCGACGAGGGCATTCTCGAGACGAGTGGCAACATCATGCTCTGGAATAAGAAAACCGCGCCGCTTACTCCGGGCGCCGCGGAAAAATTCAACAGTTTTCTCGTGCCGCATTCACCGAATGCCAGCGCTTCGACGCTGGCCGGCGGTTTTGAGAAAGTCACCACTAATGTGCCGACCGCGACAGTCATTAAACGCACCGGGGGCGTTGAAACGCTGTGGCTCGGCGTGAATGATACTGGCGCCGACGTGACCGCCGGGTCAATCACGACCGACGCCAAACAATTTTTGATTTCCCTTACCGGCAACGCCGTTAAATATTGGACAGTCGAGGCGAGTAAGCTGACGATTAACAGCCAAAATATTTTCAATAATACCGGCGCCAGAAGCACTGTCGAATCTACCGCGACGTTGACGACGGTTTTGCCATCGCCCCCGCCCGAACCACCAGCGCCACCCCCATCCGATCCTCCCGCCCCGTCACCCATCCCTCCTCCGCCAGCCCCCCCCCCAGCCTTGCCCTCCCCGCCTCCCCCGCCAGAACCCGAGGAGGAAGAGGAGGAAGAGGAGAA